>NZ_JBFTPY010000027.1:0-42034 GCF_056398725.1 Arthrobacter sp. 01T425
GACGCCGACACCGGCTTCGGTGAGCCCATGAACGTGGCCCGGTCGGTCCAGGAACTCGAGAACGCCGGCCTGGCCGGCTGCCACATCGAGGACCAGTTCAACCCCAAGCGCTGCGGCCACCTCGACGGGAAGAACGTCGTGGACCTGGAGACCGCCACCAAGCGGATCCGGGCCGCGGCCGATGCCCGCCGTGACCCGAACTTCCTGATCATGGCCCGGACCGACATCCGCGCCACGGACGGGCTCGAGGCCGCCCAGGAGCGCGCCAAAGCGCTCGTGGAGGCCGGTGCGGACGCAATTTTCCCGGAGGCGATGAAGGACCTGGCCGAATTCCAGGCCATCCGCGATGCCGTTGATGTCCCGATCCTGGCCAACATGACCGAATTCGGCCAGAGTGCCTTGTTCACCGTGGAGGAGCTGGCCGGCGTCGGCGTCAATATGGTCATTTATCCGGTGACGCTGCTCCGTAGTGCCATGGGCGCTACCGAACGGGTCCTGGACACGCTCAAGAGCCTGGGAAGCCAACAGGTACGCGTACCTGAAATGCTCACCCGTGCACGGCTCTACGACCTCGTGGACTACGAGGCATACAACAAATTCGATTCCGACGTCTTCAACTTCCAGATCCCGGACATTCGCTAGTACAAAGACTGCAACGAAGGAGTTCAGCATGGCTGAAATTGAGATCAAGAAAGGCCTCGCCGGCGTCGTGGTGGACTACACCGCCGTCTCAAAGGTCAACGCAGAGACCAACTCTCTGCTGTACCGCGGGTACCCGGTCCAGGAGCTCGCCGCCAAGTGCAGCTTCGAAGAGGTTGCCTACCTGCTCTGGAACGGCGAACTGCCCAACGCGGAGCAGCTTGCCGGGTTCACCGCGCGCGAGAGGGCGGGCCGGGCACTCGACCCTGCACTCATGGCGATTATCGACGCCTTGCCCACTGACGCTCACCCCATGGACGTTTGCCGCACGGCAGCCTCGGTGCTGGGGGCACGGCACCCGCTGGCGGAGCACTCTTCGCCCGGAGTCAACATGAAAAAAGCCATCGACCTGTGGGCTGCGATGCCGGCAATCGTGGCGTACGACCAGCGCCGCCGGCGCGGCCAGAAGATCGTCGAACCCCGGGACGATCTGGGCTATTCAGCCAACTTCCTCTGGATGACCTTCGGCGAAGACCCCGTGGACGAGGTCGTCGAGGCCTTTAACGTCTCGATGATCCTGTACGCGGAGCATTCCTTCAACGCCTCGACCTTCACCGCTCGCGTGGTCACCTCCACTCTTTCGGATCTTCACTCGGCAGTGACCGGCGCCATCGGGGCCCTCAAGGGTCCGCTGCACGGCGGCGCCAATGAAGCAGTGATGCACACCTTCGACGAGATCGGCATCCGGCCCGAGGAATCCGTGGGGGATGCCGCCGTCCGGGCCAAGGCCTGGATGGAGGACGCCTTGTCCCAGAAGAAGAAGGTCATGGGCTTCGGCCACCGAGTCTACAAACACGGCGACTCCCGCGTGCCCACCATGAAGGCCGCCCTGGACAAGATGATCGCCCACTACGGCCGGCCTGAACTCCTGGGCCTCTACAACGGGCTTGAGCAGGCGATGGGCGAGGCCAAGGCCATCAAGCCCAACCTCGACTACCCGGCCGGACCCACGTACCACCTCATGGGCTTCGACACTCAAACCTTCACCCCGTTGTTCGTCGCCAGCCGCATCACCGGCTGGACAGCACACATCATGGAACAGGCCGCGGCCAACTCCCTCATCCGCCCGCTGAGCGAATACAACGGGCACGAGCAGCGTTCCATCTAGCTGGCAGCCTTCGCTGCCCCAATTCCAGCGGTGAGGTGTCGGATGATCACCCGGATCATCAACTATTCGCAACGTTTTACGGCACCTCACCGCCGGTCCACCAAGCCCTTCCTCGCCTCGAACGGTCAGAGGCCGCCTGCACGAGAAATTGATGGCGTCGGGGCAACCGTCACAGTCACAGACCGCCTCTTCCAAGCCATTTCGACCCTTGACACGACCACCCGCACTTACCCACCCACCACGCCGCCTGCGTCAACGAACCTTTAGAAATGTAATCTCCCATGCATTTGATGACTCGTACGATGTTCAAGTCCAAAATCCACCGCGCCACCGTCACGCACGCGGACCTGCACTACGTCGGCTCCGTCACCGTAGACCTGGACCTGTTGGAGGCGGCTGACATCCTGCCGGGCGAGCTCGTCGCGATCGTCGACGTCACCAACGGATCCCGCCTGGAAACCTACACCATCGCCGGCGAACGTGGCTCCGGTGTCATCGGCATCAACGGCCCTGCCGCACACCTGATCCATGAAAACGACACAGTCATTCTCATCACCTACGCGAACATGACCACGGACGAAGCCAAGGCCTACGACCCCAAAGTTGTGCACGTAGACCAGCACAACAGGATCCTTCACCTCGGCAACGACCCCGCCGAAGGCATCACCCCTGGGCTGATCCGCCCGCCCTTCGCATTGAACAACACCTCGGTGAACTAATTCATGACCATCAGCAACAGCCCTGAAGAAGGCACCTCCGCGGAGGTTCCGGCACCTTACGGAACCGGTCCTTCCGGGACCGGTGTTCCGGCTTCGGATGCCGCAAGGTTCCCCGCGGGCAGGATCCGGATCCATCATCTGCAGCAGGCCAAGGCCAAGGGCGAGCATTTCGCCATGCTCACGGCCTATGACCAGTACACCGCGGAGATATTCGACCAGGCGGGCATTGAGGTCCTGCTGGTGGGCGATTCGGCGTCCAACAACGTCTTCGGAAATGAAACCAGCCTGCCAGTCACAGTGGATGAACTGCTGCCGCTGTGCCGGGCAGTCGCGCGTTCGGCAAAGCGCGCCCTCGTGGTCGCCGACCTGCCGTTTGGCAGTTACGAGGTGTCCGCGCAACAGGCGGTGGCCACGGGTGTCCGGTTCCTCAAGGAGGGCCTCGCCCACGCGGTGAAAATCGAAGCGGGCAGCTTTTACGCGGAGACCGTCCGGGCCATGGTCCAGGCCGGCATCCCGGTGATGGCGCACATCGGCTTCACCCCGCAAAGCGAACACGCCCTTGGCGGCTACCGGGTCCAGGGCCGGGGGGATGACGCCCAGCGGCTGATCCAGGACGCGGTGGCCCTTACCGAGGCTGGCGCCTTTTGCGTGCTCATGGAAATGGTGCCGGCCGAAACCGCAACGGCCGTTGATGCCGGCGTTTCCGTTCCGACGATCGGCATCGGTGCCGGGAACGGGACCACCGGGCAGGTCCTCGTGTGGCCCGACATGGCCGGCCTGCGCGGTGGAAAGATGGCTAAATTCGTCAAGCAGTATGCGGACATCCGGACCATACTCAGCGACGCAGCCAAGGCGTACGGCGCGGAGGTCCGCTCGGGGCAGTTTCCCGGCGTCGAGCACACCTTCTAAACGGCCTCGGGCCATCCTGGCTCAAGACTGGGCAGAAGTGATCCATACACAAAGATGGCCGACACCAGAGAAGGAAGACATTTCCGTATGAAGTCCCAGAGTGGAAGTCATGCCAGCATGCACCGCACCGACCAATGGCAGTGGGCGAGATCGTCGAGGTCTGGCTCGACGGAGGGTTGTATCGCAAGGGGTTAGTTGATGACGCCATGCCCGACGCCTCCGGCTTATGGATTGTCCCGGACGCCGCATGTCAGCGGGAATTCATAGATGCCGCTTCCGGGTTTGAGGTTTGGACTAGTCTTTATCCGCGCTCGAGGCGGGACCACACAACTCCCGCTTCTGAGATGGAGTCGGAGGGAGCCGAAGGCGTTGAACAGATCCGGGCCCTCAGCGGCACGAAAACATCGGCAAAATCTAGAGGATCAGCCGATCAGCCTAGACCTGATCGAGACGGTTTTCACGGCGCTTCAAGGAGGCCCAACTGATCGATCCAGAGAGCGATCAGTTAGGTCAGGCCGACCGGCCCTGCATAGCAATTCCCAAGGTCCGATATCGGTAAGCCGTCCCTGGCGGAGAAGTCCCGGAGAACGGCAGCGAATATCGGCCGCAGCTGCCTTGGATGCGTAAGGGAGACCGCTGCTCGAATGATTGCCGTATCAACATCAACCAGGAACGTCTCGGGTGACGCATGCCCGTCCGGACCGCGGATCAACCAGAGGTGCGCTACCTTGCGGTGCTGGGACCCCGACGGAGGGATCCTTCCCCACCGTTGGTCAACGTGGCACCGTCGGTTCCGGACGAGTTCATCTCCACTAGACCCGACGATCCTGGATCGACAAACTGGAACTGCGCCACGAAAAGGGCGAACTTCGATCGTGGTTCCCTTGGCGGCCGCGGACCTGCCGCGGCCACCAAGGCTGCAGAGAACGTCTTTCTTGGGGAGGCGTTCCAAGCTTCGCCGGGGAAGATATCTGTTAATGGGTTTCTAGCATGGCTGCTGTCTTTCCTACTCGCGTGAAGGTGTGGCGCACCGCGGGCATCACGCCAAGTTGTATTCTCGCCAAGATCCGTGGTCGACTGATCCGAAATCAGGTGTTGCCGGATTCTTATCCCTGACTGCCGCAGACTTGACGTACGTTCGGTCGCCAGACGGTGTGGAGAGCAATGTCGAGCAGCTTTCGCTCGCCTAAATCCGTGACCACCCAGACAAACGCGCGTTCTGGAAAGGGCGAGTCAACCACCCCGCGCTGGACTATACCGGTTTCGTGATCCATAAAAACGATTCGGTGCCCGGGCGCAAGTAACAGGAAAGCTTCGATTTCACATCTGGTGGGGCACTCTTTTGGTCCGTTTCGTCCCGCCTCGAGGTTGACAGCCGCCTTCCACAGCGAGCAGGTAGCTTGGCCGTCCGTGGGGCTTGCGCACAGCATCAAGCTCGCGGTCGTCTCGCCGGCGATGCCGCCGTTATCTTGGTTCATCGGAGGACTCGCCCCAGCTTTCCCTTGTCGTGCCCGGTGGCACCTCAGCTTTGAGCCGAACCTCGTAGCGGCCTGGGGTGAGCCGCGTTACCAGGATGCCGGCTCGTTCGGTCATGGCCACGGGCTTCGAGAGCTCCAGCGCCCGGTCAATCGCGGCATCTAACTCCTTTCGGGTTTGTACGGCTACCACGAGATGATCGGGCGCTATTTGCATGGTCGTGAATCCTTACTCAAATGACAGGAGATCGGTGTTTTACAGACGGCAGATGCCCCTGGCGCGAACGGGGAAGCGCCGGTATGGTCGCCCTGGTTCGCTTTCCAAGAAGTGTTTTCAGCAGAAGAAGGGGCGGAACATCGACTTGGCGCTCGGATCGTCATTGGATGTTGTATATTCACTTCAAGGTTTATGAAGGCCAACTTTGGTGTTGGTCCTGCTCCAACAACGCGTCCTTGTGGTGGAGGAGAAACTCATGCTCGCGCACGCCGGATTGGAATATCTTCCGAGCGGGGATATATGGAACTCGGCGTCTGAGCATGGGGTTCTTCCCTTTAGAAGGCGCGGAGGATGTCTTCGACGCGTTGTTTGGCGTCGCCGAAGAGCATTTGGGAGTTGTCGCGGTAGAAGAGGGGGTTTTGGACGCCTGCGTAGCCGGCGGCCATGGATCGTTTGAAGACGATGACGTTGTCTGCCTCCCAGACGCGGAGCACGGGCATTCCGGCGATGGGGCTGGAGGGGTCCTCGGCCGCGGAGGGGTTGACGGTGTCGTTGGCCCCGATTACCAGGACCACGGAGGTATCCCCGAGGTCTTCGTTGATTTCGTCCATTTCCAGGACGATGTCGTAGGGGACTTTCGCTTCGGCGAGGAGCACGTTCATGTGTCCGGGCAGACGCCCGGCGACCGGGTGGATGCCGAACCGGACGTTCACGCCTCGTTCGCGGAGCTGGTTTGCGAGTTCGGCCACGGGGTACTGGGCCTGGGCCACTGCCATGCCGTAGCCGGGGGTGATGACGACGGACGAGGCGTTGGTCAGCATCTCCGCGGTGGCCTGGGCGGTGATTTCGCGGTGCTCGCCGTACTCCGCATCCGCCGCCGCCGGGGCGGCGATCCCGAACCCGCCGGCGATCACGGAGATGAAGGACCGGTTCATGGCATTGCACATGATGTAGGACAGGTACGCACCCGAGGAGCCGACCAGGGCACCTGTGATGATCAGCAGGTCGTTGTTGAGCAGGAAGCCTGCGGCTGCGGCGGCCCAGCCGGAGTAGCTGTTGAGCATGGAGACGACGACGGGCATGTCACCGCCGCCGATGGAGGCCACGAGATGCCAGCCCAGCCCCAGGGCAAGCACGGTAACAACAACCAGCAGCCCGAGCTGGGAGTCGTTGACGTACCAGACCGTGAGCGCCGCAAACGCGACGAGGGCGCCGAGGTTGATCGCGTTCTTTCCGGGCAACATGAGCGGGGAGGATTTCATCCGGGCCGAGAGTTTCAGGAACGCCACGACGGAGCCGGTGAAGGTGACCGCTCCGATGAAGACGCCGATGAAGACCTCGGCATGATGGACCGCCATGAGGTCCTCGGGCAGATCGGGGGCCTCCAGGTGCCCGTTCCAGCCGACCAGGACGGCGGCGAGGCCAACGAAGCTGTGGAGCAGGGCGATGAGTTCGGGCATGCCGGTCATCTGAACGACGCGGGCGCGCCACAATCCGATGGCGCCGCCGACCAGGACCGCGGCGACGAGCAGGACCAGGCCGGTGCGGCCGGCGCCGGTACCCCAGGCGCCCTGCAGGGTCAGCCAGATGGTCGCGGCGAGGGCGATGATCATCCCGGTGATGCCGTAGATGACTCCTGCGCGGGCTTTTTCGTGTTTGCTCAGCCCTGCGAGGCTGAGGATAAACAGCAGGGCCGCGACGATGTAGGCCGCGCCGGCGATGGAGTCGGCGGTCAACGGACCGGAGACGGTGTCAGACACGGTAAGGCTCCTCGTTAAAATTCGCATTGCTTCGGGTCCGGCGCTCATGAACGTGCCTTCCCGGCGGAGAACATCGCGAGCATGCGCCGGGTGACGGCGAAGCCGCCGAAGATGTTGATGCTGGCCAGCAGGACCGCGACGGCGGCGAGAATCTGCATGACAGGGTTGTCCGAGGTGATCTGCAGCAGGGCCCCGACGACGATGATTCCTGAGATGGCGTTGGTGACGGACATCAGCGGGGTGTGCAGGGCGTGGTGGACTTTGCCGATGACGTAGAAGCCGACCACGATCGAAAGCATCAGCACGGTGAAGTGCTGTGGCAGCGGTGCCGGGGCCACGGCGTTGATCGCGAACAGCACCGCGATACCGGCAGCGAAGAGCCCGGCCTTACCGGCAGGGCTGAGGCCTTGCTTCTTCTTCGGCTCAGTATTGTTGGCAGCCGTCCCGGCTTCCGTCTTCACTTGGGGTGCGGCGGAGACCTGGACCGGTGGCGGCGGCCAGGTTTTCTCGCCGTTGCGCACCACCGTGACGGAGCGCTGCACGACGTCGTCGAAATCGATCCTGAGTTGTCCGTCTTTGTCTTTGGTGAGGAGTTTGAGCAGGTTCAGCATGTTCGTGCCGTACAGCTGGGAGGCCTGGGCCGGGAGCCGTGCGGGAAGGTCGGTGTAGCCCAGGATGACCACGCCGTTGTCGGACACCACCCGTTCTCCGGCGACCGAGCCTTCCACGTTGCCTCCCTGCCCGGCAGCCATGTCAACGATGACGCTGCCGGACTTCATGCCGGCCACATCTTCGGCGGTGAGCAGCTTCGGTGCCGGACGCCCGGGGATTAGGGCCGTAGTGATGATGATGTCAACATCGGCCGCCTGCTCGGTGTAGATCTCGGCTGCCCGGGCGTTGTATGCCTCGGACGTGGCCTTGGCGTACCCGTCGGCGGACTTCATCTCTTCCTCGACCTCGACCTTGAGGTAGACCCCGCCGATGGACTTCACCTGGTCAGCCACCTCGGGCCGGGGGTCCGTCGCACGCACGATCGCACCGAGACTGCTCGCCGCCCCGATCGCTGCCAGACCGGCAACGCCGGCACCCGCGACCAGGACTTTCGCCGGGGGAACTTTGCCCGCCGCGGTCACCTGTCCCGTGAAAAACCGCCCGAACTCGTGGGCTGCCTCAATCACAGCCCGGTACCCGGCAATGTTCGCCATGGAGCTCAGGACGTCCATCGACTGCGCCCGCGAGATCCGCGGCACGGCATCCAACGCCAGTGCCGTGATCGGACGGGCCGCCAGCGCCTCCACCAGCTCCGGCCGCAGCGCCGGGCTCAGCATTCCAATCAGGGTTGCGCCGTCGGCCAGCCGGCCGATCTCGTCCTCCGTGGGCGGATTGATCCTCAACACCACCTCACTGCCCCACGCCTCATCGGCGCCCACAATGAGTGCACCAGCCGCGACATATGCGTCGTCTGGGAAGGAGGCTGACTCTCCCGCGCCCTTTTCGACCACGACGTCGTAGCCTAACTCCGCCAGCTGCCCGACGGTGATGGGTGTCGCTGCCACCCGGGTCTCATAACCTAACTCGGCCACGATGCCAATCCGTGTCACTATTTTCTCTCTCTAAAATGTTGGGCCCAGGGCATTCAGCCGCAGGGAGACAACCGGGGTCTGTTCTTTCTTTCGAGGAAGAGCAGCGCCCACTATGGGTTCCGTCGCCGGGCCGGCTCCCCGGATTTCGGGGTTTCCTGTTGCGAAGGGCGTGCCGGCCCGGCGAGCGGAGTTTCTAAGGGGCTCACGCCGTGGCGAGTTCCTCCACGATGTCCCTTTCGCGGGGCTCCGTCAGGTAATTGGCGTAGGCGGGGAGGGTTAGGAAGGAGGGGAAGTCCGGGCTGAGGGTGACTTCCTCGAAGATGTCACGGGCGTCTTCGAAGCGGTCCCCGTCGAAGCGTTCCAGCTTGGCGAATTCCTCGTCCAGCATGTCCTCGACCCATTCCCGGGTGATGACGTCGCCGTGGTCGGTGATGGCCCGGGAGAAGATCCATTGCCAGAGCTGCGAGCGGGAGATCTCCGCGGTGGCGGCGTCCTCCATCAGGTTGTGGATGGCCACAGCGCCGTTGCCGCGCAGCCAGGACTCGATGTAGCGGATCCCGACTTCGATGTTGTTCCGGATGCCCTGTTCGGTGATGGTTCCGGTGGTCGCGGAGAGGTCGATGAGGGCGCGGTCGTCCGGGGTGACGTCCTCGCGGAGGCGCTCGAGCTGGTTCGGACGCTCGTCCAGGACGCCGTCGAACACCTCGCGGCAGACCGGCACGAGGTCCGGGTGGGCCACCCAGGAGCCGTCGAAGCCGTCGCCGGCCTCGCGGGTCTTGTCCGCGCGGACCTTCTCGAAGGCGATCGTGTTGGCCTCCTGGTCTTTGCGGTTGGGGACAGCCGCGGCCATGCCGCCGATCGCCATGGCGCCGCGCTTGTGGCAGGCCCGGACGAGCTGTTCGGTGTAGGCCCGCATGAACGGCTGGGTCATGGTGACCTGGCTGCGGTCCGGCAGCACGAAGCGGGGCCCGCGGGTGCGGAAGTTCTTGATCAGGGAGAAGATGTAGTCCCAGCGGCCGGCGTTCAGGCCCGCGGCGTGGTCGCGGAGTTCGTAGAGGATCTCCTCCATCTCGAACGCGGCGGTGATGGTCTCGATCAGCACGGTGGCGCGGATGGTGCCCTGCGGGATGCCCAGCAGGTCCTGGGCCAGGATGAAGATGTCGTTCCACAGCCGGGCTTCGAGGTGGTTCTCGATCTTGGGCAGGTAGAAGTATGGGCCCTTGCCCTGGGCGATCAGGCGGCGGGCGTTGTGGAAGAAGTACAGGCCGAAGTCCACGATTCCGCCGGCAACGGGCGTGCCGTCGATGAGCATGTGCTTTTCCGGCAGGTGCCAGCCGCGGGGACGGACCACGATCGTCGGAAGGTCTTCGGCGGCGCGGAGCTTGTACTCCTTGCCCTCGGGTGAGGTGAAGTCGATCCGGCGTTCCAGCGCGTCCGTGAGGTTCAGCTGGCCCTTAATGACGTTCCGCCACGTGGGGGTGGAGGAGTCCTCCATGTCCGCGAGCCACACCTTGGCGCCGGAGTTCAGCGCGTTGATGGTCATCTTCTTATCGACCGGCCCGGTGATCTCCACGCGGCGGTCCTCCAGACCCGGGGCCGGGGGAGCGACGCGCCAGTTCGGGTCGTTGCGGACGGACTCGGTCTCGCGCAGGAACCGCGGATCCTGGCCCCCCCGAATTGCCGCCCGCCGAGCCTGCCGGGCTTTCAGCAACTCCTGCCGACGTTCTTCGGTCGACCAGTGCAAGGTCGAGATAAATTCCAGTGCCTCTGGGGTCAGGATCTCGTCCTGCCGTCGAACTGCAGGAGCCGTCAGCGTAATGCCATTAAGAGTGAAGTTGTCAGTGAAGCTGTTCATCGGAGTTCTCCTGATGCAGTGCCCAACTGACTCGCAGCAGGGACTGTTTTGAGCCTCCCAAACGGCCCCTGCTGCTATCTAGTTGGGGAAGTGTTTAGTGGAACTGGCCTTCTTCGGTGGATCCCACCAGGGCCAAAGTGGATGCGTTCGGGTTGAGCGCGGTCGCGATGTCGTCGAAGTAGCCGGTGCCGACTTCGCGCTGGTGCTTGGTTGCGGTATAGCCGCGGGACTCGGAGGCGAATTCCTTCTCCTGCAGCTCGACGTACGCGCTCATGCCTTCCCGGGCGTAGCCGTGGGCGAGGTCGAACATCGAGTAGTTCAGGGCATGGAAGCCGGCCAGGGTAATGAACTGGAACGTGAAGCCCATGGCGCCAAGTTCGCGCTGGAACTTCGCGATCGTGGCGTCGTCCAGGTGCTTGCGCCAGTTGAACGACGGCGAGCAGTTGTAGGAGAGCATCTGGTCCGGGAACTCGGCCTTGACCGCTTCGGCGAACTTGCGGGCCAGCTCCAGGTCCGGGGTGCCGGTCTCCATCCAGATGAGGTCGGAGTACGGGGCGTAGGCCTTGGCGCGGGCGATGCACGGTTCGATCCCGTTGCGGACCTTGTAGAAGCCCTCCGGGGTCCGGACCGGCTGGCCGCCTTCGCGGAGGATGAATTCCTGGTCACGCTCGTCGACGTCGGAGGTGATCAGGGTGGCCGCCTCCGCGTCGGTGCGGGCGATGATGACCGACGGCGTGCCGGCGACGTCGGCGGCAAGGCGGGCCGCGTTCAGCGTCCGGACATGCTGCTGGGTGGGGATCAGGACCTTGCCGCCGAGGTGGCCGCACTTCTTTTCCGAGGCGAGCTGGTCTTCCCAGTGCACGCCCGCGGCGCCGGCCTGGATCATCGACTTCATCAGCTCATAGGCGTTCAGCGGGCCGCCGAAGCCGGCCTCGGCGTCGGCCACGATCGGGACCATCCAGTCCTCGACCGTCTGGATGCCCTCGGAGAACTCGATCTGGTCCGCGCGGAGCAGGGCGTTGTTGATGCGCCGGACAACCGTGGGGACCGAGTTCGCGGGGTAGAGCGACTGGTCCGGGTACGTGTGGCCGGAGTTGTTGGCGTCCGCGGCGACCTGCCAGCCGGAGAGGTAGATGGCGCGCAGCCCGGCCTTGACCTGCTGCACCGCCTGGTTGCCGGTCAGCGCGCCCAGGGCGTTGGTGTACTTGCCTTCCTTGTGCTCCTCGGTGAGCTGCTTCCACAGCTTTTCGGAACCGCGGCGGGCCAGCGTGTGCTCTTCGGAGACGCGGCCGCGGAGGCGGACGACGTCCGTTGCCTTGTAATCACGGGTCACACCTTCCCAGCGCGGGTTGGCGGCCCACTCGAGCTCCAGTGCCGCGGCCTGCTGCCCGGGCGTCTGCGGGGTGGGCTCAAATGCTGCAGTCATCTTTGTCTCCTTGATTGAGTCTGGAGGGAAGGCCGCCTTTGCGGCTCTACACGGATCTTCTGTGTGGTGCTTCTTTCCCAAATCACCACTATTCAGCACCTTCATCCACTTGACTAAGAAAATTTGTGGAAAGAAGTGCGTTTATTCTCGTTTGCTAAAGAAATCTCCGTTCGGAACAACCGCCCGTTCCTTCTTTCGGAGGCGCCCACACGGTCCAAGCTCCGACCAGGCGATCATGACTGGCTTCGACCGTGTCCGCGCTGTCATAAATCAGGGGTTTGTACCCCCACATAGATGCCCGGCTCTCTCGGTCAACCCGCTGGGGCTGGGGAACAGGTCTAGTTATATATCTGCCGGCACGGAACCGTCGGACATAGGGCGACGGTGTATATTGCGCAATTGTGACGAGTGAGGAGCACGCCGCAGGCCTTGTCAACTTTGGCTGCATGAATAGCAGATCCCAGCGCTGACCTCAGCTGAGTCTCCTTGTCGGCAAATCAGCAATGATCAGTTGCATTCTTAGTTCTTCATTGGTCGTTACGACCGTTCATGGTCGGCTCCGCGGCCGCCGGCCTTGTCTTGTTGAGTGTGAGGCATGTAGTCGCCGCGTAAACTGCAGCCCCGGCTGAGATTTCTTGGCAGGTAGGGAGTGGCTTGTCTCATACGCCTTTGTAATGCGCCCATCCCTGTGGCCGACCTCAAAGGATTAGGTCTTGCACCGTTGCCTTGATGATCTCAAATTATCGATGTGCTATCAGTGGTCACGCCAGTGGGCCACCCTTTTAGGCGATTTGGGATCTTGCCCCAAGGGCTTCCTAAACCGTGGCGTGAGAGATGACATTCGTTCTGCGTTCCTGGCCACCAGGATGGCACACGAAGAACCGAGGCTGTTCAACCGGCGCGTAGGGGACAATCAGCCATTCCTCACCGTAGTACTCCACGTATGAGTCGGCTGGGCACCGTAAATATGCTTGTTCTCGTGTCATCGCCTAAGCGCTCCCTTTCCTGCAATAAGAGTGGTTCCAGAGTTCTTTGCACCTTCAGCCTGTCGTGAACTGAAGTTCTGAGGATGGGGGAAACTACGTGACTGGCTACCTGATTGCAAAGCGCACGAGGGGAATGTGCCCCCTTGGTCGATCTTCGATTCCCATGGGATCACGGCCCGCGGACGCCCTGCTTCGAAGCTCAAAAGTCCCCTGCCCAGTCCCGCTGTCTGCCAGAAAGCAGAGGTCACGCTATGCCGAAGAGCACAGCTTTTGTGCTTTAGTTGGCATATGGCGGCACCAATCGAGGACTACGCGCTGTTGTCGGATCTCGCTACCGGGGTTCTCGTGTCCAAACAGGGGAGCGTCGACTGGCTCTGCTTTCCGCGCTTCGATTCGCCATCGGTCTTTGCGGCACTCCTGGGACATGAGGAGCACGGCCGGTGGAGTATTGCACCTGACCACGGCTCTGCACGAGTGATCGACCGACACTATGTTGAATCTACCTTCGTCTTGGAGACAACCTGGCAAACGATACAAGGGCGCGTCCAAGTCGTCGATTTCATGCCGGTCGGGGGGCAAGGATCATCGCTCTTGCGGCGCGTTATTGGACTCGAGGGTGTCGTTTCGGTCTGTCAGGAACTGACAATCCGGCCCGAGTACGGCGCACTCAAACCGTGGATCAGTCGTGTTCGCTCCGGTCGACAGCACACCTTGCTTGCCATGGCTGGGCCAGACGCTTGGGCGCTGCATTGCGACTTCTTGCCGGCCCCCCACCCTCACGGTCACAGCAATACATTCGCCATCTCCGCAGGCGAGCTTCTTGACTTCGAGCTGGCATGGTTTTCGTCCTACCGGCCGCTTCCTGAGCCGACCGATTTTGACGGGGCGCTTAACGAAGCGCTGAGCTATTGGAAAACCTGGGGAGGCAATTGTCGTCAGGATGGGCCCTATAGCCCCATGGTCAAACGCTCCCTCCTCGTGTTGCGGGCTTTGACTCACTTCGAAACCGGCGGCATCGTCGCAGCCCCCACGACTTCGCTGCCGGAAGAGTTCGGCGGATCACGGAACTGGGACTACCGCTACTGCTGGCTTCGGGACGCCGCACTTACCCTCGAATCCATGCTGACGCACGGCTACGAGTCTGAGGCCCTGAAGTGGCGCGACTGGTTGCTGCGAGCCTTGGCCGGAGAACCAAAAGACATGCAGATCATGTATGGCGTAGCTGGCGAGCGTGACCTGCCCGAGAGGGTCCTGGAACACCTTCCGGGATATAACGGCGCCGCCCCCGTTCGTATAGGGAATGCCGCGTCCTCGCAGTACCAAGCGGACGTGGTCGGGGAAGTGATGGTGGCGCTGGAAAGACTTCGGCTCGCAGGAGCCAGAGAAGATTCCTTTTCCTGGGCGCTTCAGCGCGGGCTCCTGTCCTTTGTCGAGAAGCACTTCGATGATGAGGACTTTGGCTTGTGGGAGGTGCGCGGTTCCGCCCGATACTTCACTCACTCGCGCGTCATGATGTGGGCTGCGTTCGACTGCGGCGTTCGGGGGGTGCGCAACCATGGCCTTACTGGGCCGGCTGATCATTGGGAGGAGATTCGGAACCACTTGCGGGCAGAAGTCATGGATCGGGGCTTCAATCGCAGCCTCAATACATTCACGCAAAGCTACGGCGGCACTCAAACCGATGCAGCGCTGCTGGTGCTTCCACAGGTGGGGTTCCTTGCCTACGACGACGAACGCATGCTTGGTACCGTCGCACGGATCGAAAGTGAACTGGTGACCAGCAGAGGCCTCTTGTTGCGATATCTGACGGAGACCGGGGTGGACGGACTTGAACCCGGCGAGCACCCTTTTCTCGCCTGTTCGTTCTGGCTGGTGGAGCAGTATGCCCGTACTAGCCGCCGAATGGACGCTAGAAACCTCATGGATCAGCTGATGGGATTAGCCAATGAATTGGGTCTCCTCAGTGAGGAATTTGATGCCGTCCAGAACCGGATGGCTGGCAATTTCCCGCAAGCCTTTTCACATCTGGCCCTCGTACGGGCTGCTGACGCGATGCACGGAGTTGACCGGCTGAGCCTTGCAATTACGGATCCGAAAGGGTCAAAGCCAGAGGACGCTTGAATCGAGGACAGTCTTAACTATGGGACCAGGGCCGTGAGCGTTGGACCGGCCCGGCCTAGGCCACCTGGCTTCCCACGTTTACCGGGTCCTAGTTCCGGGCACCGCGGCCGTGCATGAGCCGAGGACTGCAGATGGGTGGACGATGAGAAACCTACTTAGACAATGACGTCAGCTAAGGGAATAGGGAACCTGAGGCTGCAGTTGACCAGCTTCGTTGGCCGGCGGAGCGAAATTGCAAACGTGCGCCAGGCCATGGCGGAGTCACGGCTTGTGACCCTCGTAGGACCCGGTGGAGTCGGAAAAACACGGCTCGCCCTTCATGTAGGCGCGACGGTCAGACAGGCATTCGACGATGGCGTCTGGCTCGTGGAACTTGCCCCCTTGAGCGACCCTACGCTGGTCCCAGAAGCCCTGGTATCCGCCCTCGAGATTCGCGCGACGTCCACGTCGAGCGCTTCAGGTCAACTGACTGCGTATCTTTCGGAACGGCACTTGCTCGTGCTACTGGATAACTGCGAGCACGTTCTGTCAGGTTGCCGGGCACTGATCGAGGGACTCCTTGAGACCAGCCCCCGTCTAAGCGTTCTTGCCACGAGCCGGGAAGCGTTTGGTATCAAAGGCGAACGGGTCGTCCCGGTTCTGCCGTTACAACTCCCTCAACCCGATGCGGTATTGGACGAAACAGCTGTTCGTCGGTTCGACTCGATAGCATTTCTCTACGACCGGGCCAAAGCGAGCTCCCCTGATTTTCGGATCACTAACGAGAATGTGGCCGCGGCAGCCGAACTCTGTATCCAACTCGACGGCATTCCTCTTGCACTTGAACTTGCTGCAGTACGCCTGCGGTCATTGAGTGTCGGGCAACTTCTGGAGCGAATTAAGAGCCGTTTCGCGATATTGACTTCCGGGAGCCCTACTGCGCCGCCCCGTCAACGGACCTTACGTGCGCTCATTGACTGGAGCCACGATCGCTGCACTTCCGAGGAGAAGCTTCTCTGGCGCCGGATGGCCGTGTTCGCCGGAAGCACCGACCTCGATGCCATTGAGCACATATGCTCCGATCAGGACTTACCCCGAAGCTCCATTCTAGGGGTGGTCGATTCCCTGGTCTCCAAGTCAATCCTGATCGCTATCGTGACGCCCAATAGCGTCAGGTACCAGGTCCTGGAAACCATCCGACAATATGCTCTTGAACGCGCACAAGAAGCCGGTGAAGAATTAACTCTTCGACTACGTCATGCCCAGTACTTCTTGGCACTTTCCGAATCCAGTGCTGAACAATTTTGGTCTCACAAACAGAATGCATGGATTGGCCGACTGCGTTTGGAGCACGAAAACATCAGGGCGGCACTCATCTATTTCACAGCCCACGCGGACTCAGCAGAAGTCTCAGCATTGGAGCTCGTAACAGCGCTTCGATTTCACTGGATGGTTGGTGGCTTCGTCAGCGAGGGCCGGCGATGGCTGGACCTTACTCTCGCGGCATCGACTTTCCATGGGATCGCGAAGGCCCGCGCCCTTTGCATCGCAGCCTGGGTAGCTTCGGTCCAAGGTGACTTGGCAGGGGGACGCGAACGTCTAAGAGAATGCGAAACTCTCACCGAAGAACTGAAGAGCAAGGGGGAGATCTCCGACGCAGAGGCCGATGACCTTGAGAGCCAAATTCACACCTGGTCCGGCACGATCCTTCTTTTTGAAGGAGATCCGTCCGGAGCGGCCTCGATGTTCGAGGAAGCTTTGGCGCGCAATCGGGCCGCGAACCGCATTGAGGGAATCATGTTGGTGCTCTTTCAGATGGGCATCACGTATGCGCTGATGCCCAACTTTGAAAAGGCCGATGCGATTTCCGCCGAATCAATAGAGCTAAGCGACATGGTGGGAGAAACTTACGTTAAGTCTGTGACGCTTTGGTCTAAGGGATACAGTGCCTGGGCACAGGGGGATCCGGAACGTGCCCTCCGATATGCACGTGAGAGCTTGGGTCGTGCTCTGATATTCGACGACAAACTCGTCACAGCCTTAAACCTTGAAGTCGTCTCCAGTTCACTCACTGAGCAAAGAAAATATGAGGACGCAGCGGTCATCAGAGGCATCGCGGTTCGCATTTGGGAGAGTGTGGAAAGTGGTATTGCGTTTTTCGGTCCGGACCTCGCCGGCGCACATGGAAGAGCAGCCACGCGCGCCGCTAAGGCGCTAGGCCCTCGTCGCTATCGGGAAGCCGTTGCGCGCGGCTATCGAATGAACCCAGATGAAGTAAGAGCTCAGGTAATGGGCATCAAAGCTCCCGAGCTTGAGGGAAATTCCGACAGAAATGCTGGTGCCTTGACAAGAAGGCAGAGCCAAATCGCAGCACTTATCGCTGAAGGTAGGAGCAATCGCGAAATCGCGGACAGCCTTGTACTGTCAAACAGGACTGTCGAAGGACATGTTGAGGGCATTCTCGCAAGGCTCGGCATGACTTCCCGTACGCAAATTGCCTCATGGGTGAACCAACGGTCCATTCCAGATAGCTAGTACTGCGGCCGTATGGTTTGGTGAGACAGTTTGATGGGAGCTTCGCCTTCAGATGACCACGCGCAGGAAGAAATACGATGCCTCTTTCCGTGGGGAATCGGTTCGGCTGGTTTTGTCCTCGGACCGGCCGGTGAAGGAGATCGGCGTGAAGGAAAGCACGCTGGGAACCTGGATCCACAGGTATCGGGACTAGGAACAGGTGACCGCTGTTCCAGTTGAGGACCGGGGCCCTGTGCAGTGGGACGAGCACCAGTAGGCGCCGGCCGAGAAGGCCACGCTAAAGGCCGAGGTCGAGTGTCAGTGATGGTCGAAAACTGAGCCGTTTCGTGGGCTTGGCGTCTAGCGGTCGTTGCAACACCCGAGCGAATTAGGAGTTGCAATTGGCAGAGTTGAAAAGACCGAGGAAATCCCGGGCCCCCCGCCGAAGAACGCTGCACGGGCTCACTATGATCAGCTGATGAAACAGGGGATGGACAATTCTGAGGCCTGCCGGATCGTGGGAATCAGTCGTAGTTCCGGCGCTCGATGGCGGCACGGCCATGGAAACGAACCACGCTCCAGGACCCCCAGGCCAAGACCGCCCGCATCGAAAGCCACATGCTCGATGACTAGGGCAAACGCGACTTCACCTCCACCGTGGCCAGGAACCCGGTTGATCGGAGGCATCACCTACCTGCGCACCGGCGAGGGCGGCTCTACCTGGCCACTGTCATCGACCCCTTTGGCGGCATGGTCATCGGCTGGTCCATGGCCGAACACATGCGCGACAGCCTGTGCACCGCAGCCCTGCGGATGGCCCGGAACCACGGTTACTTCGACGAGCACCCCGTCATCTTCCACTCCGACCAGGGCACCCAATACACGTCTGAGGAATTCCCGAAATGGTGCGGCACTAACAAGGTGACCCAGTCCATAAGCAAGGTCGGCGTGTGCTGGGACTGTCAGACGCTTTGTCGAATCATCAGCCGTAGATTCGGAAGTCCTGGCCGTGACGGCTTGACCCATGTTGGGATAGACACCTTGGGTGTCTTTGCGTTGATCTGTCAGCCCCGCGGCCGGGCAGCAACAAGCACTGCCGCCGGACCGGGCGTGAACAAGTCAGGAGCCAGGAGCCAGCATTTCGACAGCGTCCCCACGACAGTCATGTCCACCCTGTCGGCGACAGCGTCAAGCCTGGGCTTTTTCACCCAAAACTCCGGGGTCAGAACGGGTCAGTCAGCGACCGGTTCACGGCAGAGGTTTCCAGGAAGGCAGGTCAAAAGACCCATAGGAGCCGGTTATTTCGGCCACCCAGGCGGAATGTTCGGCGTGGTCGGGCGAAGAGTTTACGCGTGCGGCGCCGATGGTCGATGTACCTCTGCCGGGTAAGGACCCCGAACTCGTGACTGGCCTCACTGTGGTGCTGTTCGCGCGGAAGGGCGGCCGCTTCGTGGGCATCTATCGCGCCGGGCGGTGATTGGGGATTGGTCCCAGGTTTAACGGTTTTGGATCAGCCCGCCACTGATCATCTCTGAGTACATCGCGCCGATCTGCTTTGCGGTCAACTTTCCAGAGAGGTCGAACCACGTGTAGGTCCACGAGCTCATGCCAATGATGCCGAAGGCGATAACGCGCGCCGGACCGAGATCACGGAACACCCCTTCCGCAACGCCATCTTCGATGACCTGCACGAAATAGCGCTCGAACTCATCACGCTTTTTCTGAATGTCTTTGAAGAGGTCCTCGGGGAGGAATCGTCGTTCCTGCAGATAGACGGCGATCTCTGCCTTGTACTGCGACATCGTTGCAAGTAGGACGTCTTCGATCAACATTCGCAGCCGAGTCTCGGTGGTGATGTCAGCCTTCGCCATCACCGCGCGGGCACGATTCAGCTGGTCACCGATGAAGTCGTCGTGGATCGCACGCAACATCTCGCCTTTGCTGTCGAAGTGGTGATAAAAACCACCCTTCGTCAGACCAGCCGCATCAGCAACACTCTGCACGGACGTGCTGGCGTAGCCCTGCTTTTCGAACAGCTCGAGCCCTGCCATCAACAACGCTTTTCGTGCTCCCACGGGGTCACGAGTACGTTTATCCGCATTACTCACGTAGTTCTCCCTTAGTTCTTCGTTCACTATAGTAACGGCGAAAGCGGTTGCTCGGACCCGCCTGTTCAACGATGACTAGGAACAACGTACTCCCCCGCAGTGCGGAGTTTACCTGCGGCACGCACTCTCCGATGCGCTCCTTGGTGCACGAGGTCACCGATGACCGGTTGACGAGGACTCGACATCCGCCCGTCGGACGAGGAGCAGGTTGACCATCTCACCTTCCTGCACGACTTCGTCTCGATGGTTCCGGACTTGCACCTTCTGAACTGCGACGCCGCGTTCGGGCCGCGACGTGAGTCGCAGCTCAGCGATCTCCGTGCGTACTCGGATAGTGTCGCCGATGAACACCGGCAGCACGAACCGCCAACTTCGAATCTCAGCGAAGGCCACTAGGGCTTCACCCGTGAACGGCAGCTGACTGCGAAGCCCGACCGCCATCGACAGCACCAGCGCACCGTGCGCAATGCGCTGGCCGAACGGCGTCTGCAAGGCGTACTGTGCGTCGATGTGGAGCGGGTGAAAGTCGCCGGAGACCCCGCTGAACAACTCGACTGCGGCTTCGGTGACCGTGCGCCCCGGGCTGTCGAACGACATGCCCTCGACGAGGTCATCGAACCACATGTCGGTCACGCGCCGACCCGTTCGGCCAGGACTCGGGCACCAAGATGGCCCGCCGAGGTGATGGCCCGCCACGCGTCACTGAGACCGGATTCACAGACCGCGGCACCGATTTCGGCGTTCCAATCGCTAACGGTGCCGAAGTCTTCGCGCCATGCCAACGCGGGAAGCGTATAGTGGTGCAGCTCGTGGTCCTGCGTCGTACCGATCGCTCCGATGACCTGATGCGTGTTGCGCACGACGACGCCGACCGCTTCGGAAGCGCACGATTTCGCGATGGCGATGGCCGAGCGGACATCGCCTGCCGTGGCCGCATCATCGCTGACGATGCGGACAGCGCGGAGGACTGCGGATCGGGCAACGGCCTGCTCGGCGGCTGCATCAGCCAGCAGCGCCTGCACGGCCTGGAACGCGGCCAACGGGCGCCCGAATTGCTGACGCGTTGCGGCGTGTGCATGTGCGATTTCGACGCTCCGCATCAACGTGCCTACGATCTGGATCGAGCGGGCCAGCGCGCCGCGAAGGCGCAGCTCGGCGATGATCTCTGGGGCAACTCTGACTGCTGAGCCCCCCGCCAGGACCGCCGTCACGCGGTCACGGGCAACACCGGCGATGTCGTTGCGCTCTTCGAGCTCGAGGTCCCCACGCGTATGCGCGGTCACGGTGTTGCGTTGCTCGTCGACCACAAGTGTGGTCTCGGCGTGCCGCCCCCACGGGACTTGGGTGATGCCGTTCACAACCCAGCCGACGGTGGCGGCCCCTTCGCCCAAGCTCACGCCCGTGCGGTCGGCGAGCCACGCGGCGAGCACGTTGTGTTCGACGAGCGGCAGCGCGAAGCCCGAAGCGGCAGCTGAATGGAGCAGGGAGAATGTCGCCGACCAATTCTCGCCGACGCCCTGCCGACCGTTGACCGACCGGCCCGTGCCGAGCCTGCGCGCCTGCGCCCACACCTGGCGCGAGAACGCGCCGAGCGGGGCAGGCATGGTGCGTGCCTCGCGGTCAGGGGCGAACGCTGCGTCGAACTGGCTGTTGAGCTCCTCGTCGAGCTCACTCTCCAACGGCTGAGGCTTGCCCAGACCTTTGGCGATGATTCCTCGCAGAATCTCGTTCGTTCCGCCACGGAGCGTAAATCCAGCGCGGCGCAGAAGGGCCTTGTCGCTGGCCGCCGACAGCCGCTCGTCAAGTCGAGCCGCCCCGCTCGCCCAGTCGGCGATGTCGTCGGCAAGCTCGCCCTCGGTGACCGTGCCCAGCACCTTCACCATCGACGCCTGCAGCTCGGGCGAGTCGCCGAGCTGCAGACGACGCGCCACCTCGAACGAGAGGCTGTGCAGACCCGTGAGCCGAGCAATGTGCCGCCCGAGCCGACGGTCGGGTACGCGTCCGTCAGGGTCGCCGACGGCGAGCAGCGCCTCGAGCGCCGGCATCGTCGATAGGAACCGCTCGGGGCCGCTGCGCTCGAATTTCAACTCTGAGGTGACCTGCGGCCAACCCTGACCTATCTCGCCGACGACGTCGCGGTCAGGAACAAGCACATCGGTGAAGGTCACGCGATTGAAGTGGTGTGTCCCATCGATCCAATGAATCGGTTCTTTCGACACCCCAGGGGCCTCCAGTGGAATGATGAACTGGCTGAGTCCATCGTGCTTGCTTGCGCCTTCGTCGAGGTCGGACGTGCGCACCAGGGCGATGAACGTATGTGCACGATGCGCGCCGCCCGTCCAAGTCTTGGTCCCGTTCAGCAGCCATCCGCCGTCGACGCGCACGGCCTTGCTCTTCACAGATGCGAGGTCACTTCCCGACTCGGGCTCGCTCATACCGATCGCGAAGAACGCCTCGCCCCGGGCAATGCGGGGCAAGAACTCGGCCCGCTGCTCTTCCGTGCCGTAGCGCAGCAGCGAGGGACCGATCTGGCGGTCTGCCACCCAGTGCGCGGCGACTGGCGCACCGGCGCTCAGCAGCTCCTCCGTCACGACGTAGCGCTCCAGGTACGTGCGTCCGTGTCCGCCGTACTTGACGGGAATGGTCATGCCGAGCCACCCCCGCTCGGCAAGGGCGCGGGTGAACGGTTCGTTCCAGGCCGACACCCAGCAGTCAACCACGGGTGTGAAGGTGCTGATCGCGCGCTGCTCATCGATGAACTGGCGCACCTCGGCGCGGAGCTTGACGAGTTCGGTACTGGACATTGTTGTTACCCTTTCGGTTAGCGCGGGTGTCTGGTCGTTCGCGACCTAGAGGAGTTCGAGGATCATCGCGTTCGCCATGCCCCCGGCCTCGCAGACAGTTTGCAGCCCGAACCTGATGTCTTGCGATGCCATGCGATGCAGCATGGTTGCGGTCAGTCTCACGCCAGAACAGCCGAGCGGATGCCCGAGCGCGATGGCTCCCCCGTCGGGGTTCAGTAACGTCGGGTTTACGCCGGTCTCGGCGAGCCACGCGAGGGCGACGGATGCGAATGCTTCGTTGACCTCGAATGTCCCGATCTCCGCGAGCTTCATTCCGGTGCGTTGCAGGATGCGCTCGGTCGCAGGAATCGGGCCGGTCAGCATGATCTCCGGGTTGACACCCACGACCGTCGAGCCGACGACTCGTGCCTTGGGCGTGAGACCCAGCTCTGCGGCACGTTCGGGCGTCGTGATGATCGCTGCGGATGCTCCGTCTGAGATCTGCGACGCGTTACCTGCAGTCACAACACCGTCGGGGTCGAAAGCGGTCTTGAGACCTGCCATGCGTTCGAGCGTGCCGCCCTCCCGGATGCCCTCGTCTCGGCTGACCCGAGTGCCGTCTGCACGGGTGATCGGCACGATCTGCGAGTCGAAACGGCCTTCGTCACGTGCGGACGCAGCGCGGGAATGCGACTGGAGACTGAAGCTGTCGACGTCGTCGCGCGACAGCTGCCACTGCTTGGCAATCGCCTCGGCCGCGAGCCCCTGTGAGAATTCCACACCAGGGTATCGGTCGGCCACGAGCAACCCGCGAGCCTCGCCGTGGCCGCTCGTGCGCGTGGCCCCCATCGGCACTCGCGACATCGACTCCACCCCGCCGACGACGACGAGGTCGTAGTGGCCGGCGATGACGCCGGCGGCACCGAACGCGAACGCCTGCTGTGACGAGCCGCAGGCACGGTCGACCGTGGTCGCCGGAACCGTTTCGGGCCAGCCGGCCCCCAGCACCGTCCATCGGCCGATATTCGACGACTGTTCGCCGATGGTCGTGACACAGCCCCAGATCACGTCGTCGACGGTGGCGGGGTCGAGCCCAGTTCGTTCCGTCAACGCCCGCAGAACTTGGGCGCCGAGATCGACGGGATGCAGTGACGATAGTGCTCCACCACGCTTGCCCATTGGGGTTCGAACCGCATCAATGATCACGGCCTCGCGCATTTGGCTCCTTATGAACGATTGTATGGATGGGGATTGGAAAGATTCAGCTGAAGCTGCGGCCACCGGCGATGTAGATGACCTCGCCCGTGACGTAGCTCGCATCGGGTGACACGAGCCACGCGATAACATCTGCGATCTCTTTGGGGGTACCTGGGCGTGCCATCGGAATCGTGGCGAGAATCTTCTGTTGCGCCGCTTCAGGCATCGCGTGCGTCATGTCGGACTCGATAAATCCAGGTCCGACGGCGTTCACTCTCAGACGTGGTGCGAATGTCAACGCGTGGGCACGAGCGAGGCCGATCACGCCACCCTTCGAGACGGCGTAGTTGAATTGCCCGACGTTGCCCAGCTGTCCGCGCGAACTGAGGTTCACGATCGAACCGCCATCGGCCAACAACGGCGCGATGCGTTCGGTCATCGCGAGCGTTGCGCCGAGGTTCACCTTGAGCACGAGTCGAAACTCGTCTTCGGTCATCTTGCGCACCAGCGCGTCGCGCGTGATGCCGGCGTTGTTCACGAGCACCAACGGCGTCTCGCCTGACGCTTCAATCGCATCGACGACGCGTTCGATGCCTGCCGGGTCGGTGATGTCGGCGCGAACGGCGAGTGCGTCGAGCTCGCCCGCAGTCTGCTCGACGGCCTCACTTATGTCGACGAGGAGCACACGATGGCCGGTCGTCGTGAGTTTCTCGGCGATGGCGCGGCCTATGCCGCGAGCCCCACCGGTGACAATGGCGAGAGTCATGGCAGCAACCTTCCCAACTGTTGAGCGCCGAGCATGATGGTCTGCCCGAGCGCAGCTCGTGTGCGGAGCACGAAGCGCACCGTCTCCTCGATTGTGTCGCTCGACACGGTGCCGTCAGCGGCGAGAACGGTCGCATACAGGTTGCGTCGCTGACCTTCGAACGCGAGACACCGCCCGCCCGAAACGAGGCCGATGGCGACCGCGGAATCCAGTGCCGAAGTACGACCCAGCGCAGCGTCGGCGTCTAGCAGAAAAATTACGGGCGCGTCGACCAGCGCGGCCTCGCGCGTCAGCTTGAATGCGTCGGTCAGCTGATCTTCGGCCTGCTGCCAGTTGGTCACCGTCGCAGGGCTGAACAGCACGCCCTCGTCGATGCGGCCGTCTGCGTTGCCGAGTGATTGCAGCGAGGTGGCTAGTTGCTCATCAGCAATGCATACACGCATCTTTGAAAGCCTCCACTCTATTGTGTTGGGGATGAATTTGGGGCGATTCCGGTCTGCACGCACTCGCGTGCGGACCGGAATCGGTGGTGCTACCAGCGGGTGATGACGAACTTCTCTTCGGTATAGAACCGCAGAGGCTCGTCGCCACCGACGTGTGACAGCCCATAGAACGACGCGCCCTGACCGCCCATGACGAAGTTCGGCGCCGGCGCCGGGAACGTGTTGACGCCGATGTTCCCCGAGCGCGAGTACTTCTCGAACTGGCGCGCAGTGCTGCCCGAGCGAGTGAAGATGCTCGCCGCGTTGCCGAATTCGGTGTCGTTTGCCAGCGTGATCGCCTCAGCCAAGGATGCGACGCGGTGGATTACGATCAAGGGACCAAAGGTCTCCTGGCATGAAACCTGATTCGCCGCGTCGAGGTCCGTGATGATGGTCGGCCCGACGAAGTAGCCGTCTTGCGTCGCAGTGGCTCCCTGCGGCTCCACCTTGCGGCCGTCGCGCACGAGTACGCCACCTGCGGCCTCGGCCTCACCGATCACCTGGAACAGGCGATCACGGCTGGCCGCGCTGATGACGGGCCCCATCGTCGTACCCTCGTCGCGACCAGCACCCACGACGAGCTCATCGCTCAGTTTGGCAACCTTTTCGATGAGCTCGTCGTAGATTCCCTCGAACGCGACGATTCGCGTGCCTGCGAGGCATCGCTGGCCAGCCATGCCGAACGCCGACGAGACGATGCCGGCGGCAGCAAGATCGAGGTCTGCATCGTCGGCGACGACGATGGGGTTCTTGGCTCCACCGTTAGCCTGGACACGCTTGCCGAGGGCCGAAGCCTGCTCGTAGATAGCCTTGGCTACCGGGGTCGAGGTGATACATGAAACGGCAACAACCTTCTCATGGGAGATGAGTCGTCGCACGGCGTCGGCGTTGCCGTGCACGAGGTTGATGACACCCTTCGGCAGGCCCGCGACCTGGAAGGCCTTGAACAGTGCCGTCGTAGCCATCGGGTCTTGCTCTGACGGCTTGATGATGACCGTATTCCCGGTGACGAGCGCCCACGATATGAACATGCTGGGGTTCATGACCGGGAAGTTCAGGGGCGTGATCGCGACGGTAACGCCGATGGGATTGCGCACATTTCGGCCGTCGATGTCGCCGGAGATGTTGCTGGACTTCGAGTGGGCAAGCATCGGTGCGGCGAGTGCCGTCTCGATGTACTGCGCCGCGCGAAGCACTTCGCCCTTTGCTTCTTCGAACGTCTTGCCCTGGTCGAGGGTGAGGGTCTTGGCAATCGCGTCGGCGTTGCGCATCAGGTTGTCGCGCATATCGAATACCACCTGCACGCGACGTGCAATCGACAACTCGCTCCACGTCTCGAACGCCGCCGCAGCAGCCTCGACCGCGGCGTCGACCTCGTCTGCCGTCACCTGCGTGAACTCGGCAACCTGCTGCCCCGTAGCGGGGTCGAAAACCGGCACGACCTCACTTCCGGCGCCATCGATGAATTCTCCGCCGATGAAGTGTTGCGGCTTCACGTACCCCTCGACCTTGTTGGTTTCCGGGGCCTGAAGGCTATCCTGCACTGTGCTCATGTCTCTTGTTTCCCTTCCGAAAGAAGTGATCGACGATGGTCTGAATTTACGCGCGCACGGTGACATCAGTCCCGTGCAGGACTCCGAGGTCACCTCCTACGTCGTGGGCCTTGATGACGGGAAGCACCTCCCTGCTGATGAGTTCGAAGTTCTTGTTCGCGACCTCTTCGGGCATGCCGCCGAACACCGGCGCGATCAGCACACCGCCCGCATCGAGTCGCTCGACGTACGACAGAATCTTCTCGTTGACCTGGTCGGGCGTGCCCCACACCTGGAGGTCCGCAAGAAAGTCGGAGAACCCGTCTATGCCGTGCTTCTCGATGTTGCGAGCCAGCCCGGCGTAGTACTCGTAGCCGGGAATCGACGCGAAGCCGATGTTATCGAACTCGTAGTGGTCGACCGTCGAAAGCGCGTACCTCTTCAGGTAGGTCTCCCGCATCGTGCGTGCACCCTCCTCGGTTTCGGCGACAGCCGTGAAGACGCAGACGATGGGCTTCGGCGCCTCGGTGCCATTGAGTTCGCGGTAGCGCTTGCGATAGGCCTCGAGGTCCGCCTCCACCTTGTCCCACGGTTTCTGGGCGATGACCATGAGGCCGACGCCCATGCGCGCCATGATGTCGATCGACTCCGGCGAGACCGCCGACGCGAAGGTGCGACCCTTGAAGGTCGCGTACGGGTCAGGTCGAAGCGTCATCGCGGACTGCTTGTAGTATTCACCGTCGTATTCGATGGTTCCGGTCTCGAGCGCCGTGAGGATAGCCTCGGCATATTCGACGAAGCGTCCGCGCGACTCTCCCATCGGCACGCGGAAACCCTCAAACTCGATGCGTCCCAGACCCCGACCTAGACCCATGATCGAACGACCGCCGGAGAGGTGATCGAGCATCAAGAACGCCTCGGCCGACCGAATCGGGTCCTGCCACGGCAAAACCGTAACCATCGTACCCAAGCGGAGGGTCGTGGTTTGTGCCGCAAGCCAAGCGAGGAACTGTGGCACATTTGGGGTCAGCTCGTAGTCAGTGAAGTGGTGCTCGGGGACCCATAGGGAGTCGAAACCCGCGGCTTCAGCGCGCTTGGCCAGTCGAAGCTCAGCCTCGATCACGGCACGATCGGAGCGTTCACGATCGAGGTTTTGAAAGGTAAGGGTCATACCGGTGTGCATTAGTGCCTCCAGAGATGGTTGTCACGTCCTGGGCAGTCGTTTCATTCCGACCAGTTGGTATGTAGTAGTTATTAATAATACGTGGGGTTTGCTCAGAGAGCAAGGTAAAACCGTGGCCGGTCCCTACTAACGGACGGCGATCGCTTCGATCTGGACGCGAACGTCCGAAGCCAGCCCGACAGTGAACGTGCAGCGAGCGGGGAATGGACCGTCGCCGATCTGCTCCTTGTAGGCCGCGATGAAGTCGAAGCGGTCCTCGTCGTTTCGCAGGTAACACGTCGTTTTGACGATATCGCGCCGGCTCAGCCCGGCCTCGCCCAGTATGTCGTCAAGGTTCTGGAAAACGATGCGCACTTCATCGGCGATGGTCACGGCATCGACATGCCGCTTCATCGTGGTCAGGTCGAGCGCCAGCGCGGCAGCGAACACGAGCGACTCCGTTGCGGCTCCCGAAGACAGTCCCATCTTCGGGTCATATTGAATGGACGAAGGGTTCAGATAATCAACCACAAGTTTCCTCGAATCTTGAGAATCGGAATGCGGAGGCGTTCCGAGTTATTTGACAATAATGTCGAACGGCCTGTCATAGAGAATGTTCTCCAGGATGGCCTTTGGTATCGGGAGCGGCATCTCGAGATCAGCGAGGGCCAGGAAGTCCCGTGCTGCCTCGCCAGGGTTGAACGACGGGAAATCCGATCCGAACACGATCCGGTCGATAACTCCGTGTGTCTCCATGGCGAGGCGCAATGCGTTGTAGAGTTGCCATGGTTTACATGTCAGCGTCGACACATCAGCGAAGACGTTCGAGTTCTTCATGATGACTTCGACCGTCTCGTTCGCCCACGGCTTTCCGAAGTGCGCCAAGAGTATATTGGTGTCGCGAAACTCCCTGGCGATCTTGTCGATCATCGAGGGATAGGCATATTCCAGCATACCGTCCGGAGCGAACACGCTCGCCTGATGGAACATCATAAAGATGCCGCAGTCTGCCGCCGCGCGGTACACCTCGAACGCTTCGTCGGAGTGCGGGTGGAACCCTTGGTACGGCGGTGCCAGCTTTACCCCGTGCAGACCGAATTCGCGAACAGCCTCGCGCAGCGCATCCGCCGCGCCAGGCTGTGTCGGATCGACGCTGCCGACCCCGATCGCACGCCCCCGATTCTGCTCCAGGTAGGCGCCGAGGTAGTCGTTCGGTACAAACATCCCCATCTTGGCGATCTGCAGCCCGATCAGCGCGAAACGATCTACTCCCGACTCCGCCATGACCCGTGAGTGTTCGGCAAGGTCGGCTTCGCCGAAGGCCGGGATACCGAGGAGTTCAGTTCCCCGTTCCGTCCATACCGGCCCGCAATGCTCAGGCCTAAAGATGTGTGTGTGCCAGTCGATAATCCCGCGCTCCGACATTGCGATCAAGCCCGCTTCGGACGGGTCGCGATCGCGTCCAGTTCGACGCGACACCCACCTGCGATACCGACGGAGTACGTTACCCGCGACGGATACGGTCCCTCGCCGAGGAACTCAGCGTAAGCAGCCCAAACCTCTTGTCGAAAGGCATCGTCACTCACATAGCACGTGACCTTGACGAGGTCCTTCATCGTGCTGCCGGCCGCCTCAAGAATCGCCTTGACTTCTTCGAGACACATCCTCGTTTCGTCAGCGATCGTCATTGCATTCTCACTCCGCTTCATTGTGTCGAAGTCGAAGGCCATCCCGCCCGCGAAGACCCAATCCTTCGTCGCGGTGCCCGGGTTCATGCCGACCGACGGGTAGTCGTGGTTCCACGGATTGAGATACTCAATCATAAGATTCCTCAGTTTCTCGCCCTACCGGGGCGCGATTATTTCAGCATCGTTACGGCCGTGAATGTCACTGTTCGGGAGATTCCTTCCCGCCTCACGGACCGCAGGCATGATCTCCTCGGCGAACAGGGTCATGGACTCGTCAACGATGTCGTTGTTTGGGATACCAGGGATACCCATTTGCAGCAGCCAGTTCTGAACTTGGTGCGCCTCGGTCATGCGAAGCATGCGCTCCTTGACCGATTCGACCGAGCCGATAAGCAGGTGGTCGCGCTCGAGCAGGAAGTCGTATGCGGCCGACCCGTCAAGGTCCTTCCAGCGCGGGTCGTTCGGGTCTTCGTGAGCGTCGAGGAACACGTACACACCGCGCACGGCGACAATGAACTTGAAGAAGTCGACAATTGCTGGCTCCATGACGCGACGAGCCTCTTCGTCGGTCTGCGCCACATATGCCATGCGAAGCAACGACGTGTTGGCGCCGAGCGGCAGCTTTCTGCCGTGGGTTTTCTCATACTCTTCTTGATACGCTGCATTCAGGTTGTCAAGCACCTTGCCGGTGGGGTACCACGTGATCGCACCGATGCCCTTGCGAGCGGCGTCGCGGAACCCACGCTCAGACTCCGTGACCGCAAACAGGGGCGGGTGCGCATCCTGGAGCGGCTTGGGATACATGTCGAAGGCAACCAGATCACCTTGCTCGTCCACCCACCCCTGGGGTTCTGGAGCACCGGGCGCATGAATGAACCTGGTGCCGGGCGTCGGCAGCTCGTAGCGTTTGCCCTTGTGGCTGAACGGCTGCTCCGTCCACATCTTCGTGACGATCTCGTAGTTCTCGTCGAAGATTGCGAGGCTCGTGTCCTCACTTCCCTCCCAGCGGCCAGCCTGCGGGTTGAGGTTGAGCACCTCGATGGGCAGGATGCCTCGACCAAACGCGACATCGAGCCGCCCGTCGGACATGTGGTCGGCCAGGGCAACATCCTCCGCGACGCGGATCGGGTGCCAGAGGGTAATGGACAGCGCGGCCATTCCGAATCGGATGTTCTTAGTGCGCGCGGCCAGGTCGACAGCGAGCATGAGCGGGTTGGGGCTCGCGTCCGTTCCGTCGTGGTCGAAGTGATGCTCACCCAGCCACATACGATCGAAACCAAGATTGTCGGCCAACTGTGCGTGGTGTCGCGATGCCTGAAGCACCTCGTTCCACGTCATCGTTCCCTGCCGGTTAATTAACGCATACAGCATGTCGATCTTCATTGAACTTCTTCTCCCATAGCTACTCGCCGTGAACGGCGGAAGGATCGGATTTGCGTGAGAGACCTCGACCGAATCAACCGCGTTGCCGCGGCCACCCTTTCGTGATTTCCATCACCCTATTGGTAGCTCAAATCATAGATACCGACCCGTCGGTTTGCAAGTCCTCTAAGATCTTAGTTACGGGTCGCTGATGGCAATAGATGCAGAAGACACGACGCAGCCGCAGGACACAGATCCAGAGCACGCCCGAATTCCATCCAAATCCAGTCAGCTTGGTGGCAACTATGAATCGACCGAAGATCGTCATCCTCGCCGGTGCCAGCACCCCTACCAAGGCGTGCTCAAAGATGTCGATGCCTGGACCTGGACCTGTGTGAGGAACTTCGGCAGGCCAGCGTAAGGGGAATAGCCACCTCTGGGATGCCTTTCGCCAACGATTGCGGGATGAGCCCGGCCCGAAACAGCCACCGCAACAATGCTCGCAATGCCGCAGAGGCCACCGGAATGGAACCGACCGTTTCCTTGCGTCCGCGCCACAACCGGAAATCCGTGACCTCAGCGATCGACAAAGACGCCCAGTCCGGCCCTGAGCGCCCGGCCCTCCAGCCAAAGAACAGCCGGCCTGATTCAAGCAGTTCACGACTGTCACGGGGCGCAGTCCACGTTCACGCAACAAATACTGTTCGAAACCACCCAACAGCTCATCCAGCAGCGACACCACCGGTGGTGGATCCGCCACCCGATCAATACTGGCAAACTCCAAGAAGTACAAGAACGGAGTCAGAGAACGAGGCCTGCGGCAATTCCTGTATACCCATCGACGCACGGCGACGAAATCTTCTAAGACACCAGGCGACAACGTCTGCACCGCAAGGTCCATCCACCGCGACAGGTGGGCGACCAGCCGCAGTTTCCGCGAGGCCGAGTCCGGAGAGTATCCCAAGCCAGTCAGGAATACATGCAAATCGGATGCGAACGGCGCCAATGGCCCGGCGACAACCACCTTGAAGGATCACTTATTACCCACGTCCTTCCAGAGAAAATGGAAGAAGTGTCCGCCTCAGGCCAGGATTATGCCGAGCTATTTCGGGTGAAACGTGCCCTGACCTGCACCGTCAGGAAACGTCGGCAATGGCCGAACTCAACGGACAAAATCTAACCGATCTTCCTGCGCCTCAAAAGCAAGCACTTCCAAGAGGGCCGATGCTGCATTTTCCTATTGTTGTGGAGGCCAGTCCGACGTTGACTCCTACCGAAAGGTCATTCGTTGCCGCAGACATGAACCAGGTGGCCAACAACTACGACCGGCGGGTTCCCATGCTCGAGCAACCCTGCAAACCTGGGGAATGCCCGGGAAGTGGCTCGCCGTCACAGGTACTGCTCGAAGGCGAACCTCGAGCGCGCATGCCGGTTCGACGCACCGCGGGGCGGGATCCCGGCGAACGCCACCTCGGGGCAACGGATGGCCCAGAAACTGAAAACCAAATAGGGCCAAGGTGGTCTATGCCAGGCGCAAGGCCATCGTAGAGCCCGTCTTCGGACAGACCACACCCAGCAGGGAAAGCACGTCGTGCGGCGCGGGCTGGGAAAAGCCGCCCATGAGTGGAACCTGCTCGCAGCCTGCCATAACCTGATGAAGCTGCACACTTAACGCGCCGAGCCGGCAACATAGCGGGAATGCGGGTGGGGGTGTGCGCTGCGCGCAGGACCCCCACCCGGTCACGACCCGGGCATTCCCAACAATCGGGGCCCGGCAGGTGTCCTACGCAGGCCATACTTCGCCCGATTGCCCGGAGTCATGCGTCCGTCCGGCAAAACGACTACTGACTCACGCACCTATGAAACCCGGAAGAAAAGCCCCGTCGTCAGGCTACGCGACTACCCACGCCCATTCCACTGCGACGCGGAACAGTCAGAGTCGCAAGCCCCCGGCCTTCAATTCACAGGAGATGGCTGAGTGGATAGCAGGCGGGCACCGCGTTCCGCACTCTGGAGCAACCTGTCGATGTGGACCACTACGTCATCGTCCCGTCGCGGCTTCGAGAATCCGTAGACAGTGAGAACCAAGGCAGCCTCGCCGCTGGCGCGACGCACAGGAGCCGCTATGACACGGACAGCATCAAGCGCGGGAGCCGTCAACTCAGCCGGCTCGTACTCGAGTTGGGTGACGAGACTTCGCAGGTCATCGGAGTTCAAGGCCGAGGGGTCTTCTGCGAGTTGATCCAGCGCCAAGGCGAACTTACGCTGCGCATCGTTTATCAGGCCGAGCGAGAAGCCGCGGTCCCGAACGGCATTGATTCGCCGTCGGATCTCCTCACGCTCAGGCCCTTCCTGGACGCTGCTCAGAACCCTGTCCCTCCCCTCCTGATCCAGCCAAGCGTTGAAGGCTGACCCATTGTGCGGCGCAAAAGGGATCCTGAGCCCGACCAAAGTAGCTCGCGCACCGGCATTAGGACTTCCAGCACTCGCAAGAACCAAGAGATCCTCGTCGTCGACGACGGTAGCTACGACGCGTGCGCCCAGATCAGAAGCAAGGTCTTCCATTACAGGTCGCAACAAGTCCGCCTCCCGCAGACCCTCTGCGAACCTCCCTCGTTCATCGGCCGCCGCCAAGGAGAGAGGAGCAAACCGACCGTAGCCGCCCTGGAAAAAGAGTAGAGGCAAGCTGGGATTCTCGACCGAAAGCTCGCGAACCCGCCCAACAACAATGTAATGGTCACCAGCGTCTAAGACCGATTCAATATCGCAATCGATCCAAGCCACCACGTCTTGGATGATTGGTGCACCTGTCGCAGCAGGACGAGTCTTCACGCCGGCAAACTTGTCTCCCGTCTTAGATGAAAACTGCCGACACAAGTGTTCCTGATCAGCGCTCAAAATGTTGACGCAGAAGTGCTTCGCGCCCTCGATCTTCGGCCAGCTGGACGACTTCTTGTCTGGGAAGAAAGCGACGAGCGGCGGATCCAGGGAGACCGAAGTGAACGATCCAACCACGAAGCCTGCATGGCTGCCATCGGCCTGAGTAGCCGTTACTACGCAAACCCCGGTGGGGTACTGGCCTAGAACTTGGCGATACCACGATGTATCTAAGGGTGAGGGCATATGAATCAACTCCAAAATTAGTAACATACCAACGAGTCGGTATGTTACGCGAAATCTCATTCACCTTCAATGCCTCAGCTATATCCCCGTGCAGCCACTGGGGACGTCACACGTCGCGAGCGGGGGTCCGTATGTTATTCGTCAAGGGGTAACGACAATTTTTCAAATGGTGGTCGCCGGTTTCCGGGCAGGGGACATTGGCCGAAGGCAGGGGCCGCCGGCTGCGGTGCCGAGCCTTGATCAGGCGGGTGGATTTGGGCACGTCGTAGAGCGCGCCGTCGCGGAGCATGGCGAAAAGGACCTCGCAGCGACACCGGGCGAGCGATCAGGTCTGGTTGTCGTGTTTCCCTCCGCGCGTTCCGGTCGTAGTTTGCCTGTGAGAGTGGATCCTTCAATGCTGCGAACGCTGAGAGGAAGAAGGCCCCTTTGAGGCACTTGTTGCCCTTCTTGGACGGGTGGTCGCCGCGGATTTAGGTCCCCGATCGCCACGTCACTGGTGCAAGACGGGCGTATGAAGCAAGGTGCCCGGTGGTCTTGAATTCATTGCCCGGAACTTCAGTGAAGATGCGGGCTTCCGTCCTGAGCATGCCGCGACTCTGGTTTGGCCGGCTTTGCGCAGCTTCTCCGGTGTGGGGATTTGGTCAGGAGTTCGGGGCATCGAGGGATGGTCGAGGTGCTTGCTGATGACCCGTTCCAGGGCCAAATGGACCTGGGTGAGCAGCCCCCCGGATCCGGTTTGAGGCGGCCGTGGCCTGCTTGGCCAGGTCGTCATCGAAGCCGCACAGCATCGACAGCTCCGCCGCCTGCTCATCGGTGGCGACGAGGTGGATGCGGCACGCTGGTGCATACGCACCACCAGCTCAGTCACTGTCGAATCCCTGCTCGCGCAGCGACGCGCGCATGGTATGCCGACCGAGCATTGCCTCGGGTTTGCCGAGCCGCGCAGCGACGGTTGATGCCCAACTACGATTCGTCGCGCCCTGCCCTTCGAAGTACTCGCGATACTCGGCGTCGTAGGCAGCAGTCGCGTCACGCCACGCATCGCCGTCGTACTGCTCGCTGTGCAGTACGCCGGCGAGGGGCAGTCGCGGTTTCGCGCCTGTTGCTTCTTCGGAGTGTGGCACGCCAATTGCCATGCCGACCATCGGGAATGTCAGGTGGGGGAGATTCAGCTCGCTGATGACCGTTTCGGGCGCGTTACGAATGCCACCAACGAAGACGCCGCCGAGGCCAAGCGATTCAGCCGCGAGCAGTGCGCTCTGCGCGACGATGCCAACGTCGAGCGCGCAGACCAGCGTGTTGTCCATGAGGTGCAGCGTCTCGGCCTCAACGCCTTGCTCGCGCATGACCGCGTCGTTGCGGGCGAGGTCGGCGACCCACACCAGGAAGACAGGGGCTTCTTTGACGTACGGGGCGCTACCGATGGCAGCAGCGATGCGGTGCTTGCGTCCTACATCGCGAACTTCGATGACAGACCAAGCCTGCAGGTTGGACCAACTGGATGCGCGCTGCGCAGCAGCGACGATGGTCGCGACCTGCGATTCGGTCACCTCTAGCTCGAGATACCGGCGTACCGAGCGGTGTCGATGCTGCAGGTCGATCACTGGTGAGTTGATGATGTGCAATGGCCGCCCTTCCTAGGCGCGTGAAAATCCTCGACCGAAACGCGATGTGATGTCGAACGGTCAAAAAAGGCAAGACACCGGGGCCGAGGGGTGCTAGCATCCTATCTCAAGCCGACCAGTCGGTATGATCGAGATCACTAAGCTTAGAGAGGAACTCTCACATGGGAACGAAGAGAATGATCGCGGTGACGGGACTTATCGCTGCCATCGTGGCACTCACAGGATGTGCCAGCGGCGCCCAGGGTCCGCCAGCCGCAAACGCCGATGGTTCGACCAGCGCCCTTGCCGAGCAGATGCGGGCCGAAATCGCCCCCCTGCTCGAACGCCCGACCCACCTCGGAATTTCGACCCCGCTGCACGGCATGCCGGCGCACAAAGAGCTGATCTTCATGCAGTGCGCCTTCCCCGCGTGCAAGGTACTAGCCGACGCAACGGAGCAGGCCGCGACTGAGGTCGGTTGGACGGTTCGCCGGATCAACACCGGGTCAACTCCAGAAGAAATCAAGGCGGCCTGGGCACAGGCTGCGCAGCAGAGCCCCGACGGGATCATCGCGGTCACGCACGAACGTAGCTACTTTAACCACGAATTGCTTGACATCCAGAAACAGGGCATCCCCGTCTTGCGAATGAATGTCGTCGACGAGCCGGGTGCGGGCGTCACGGCAAATCTGCTCGATTCAAAAACGTATATTCGGGCCGGTCAGATTATGGCGGACTACGCTCTGGCACAGCATGGTGAAAAGCTCAACACGCTCGCTGTGACCGCGGGGGCGACGATCCCGAGCTTGCAGCTCATCGCCAAGTCATACACGACCACCATCAAGGAAAAGTGCGCGTCGTGCGTGGTCGAGACACTCGAGATGCCGTCGAGTGCTGTCGGCGGCGACCTCTCGCAGCGCCTTTCATCGCATCTTCGCTCGAAGCCCGACATCAACTTCGTTGAGATCGGTGTTTCGGACTTGATGATCGGTGTTCCGGCGGCGCTCGAGTCGGCAGGCATCAGCAAGGATGCCGTCCAATTCATGTCGCTCGGCGCCAGTAACGAGGCCGCGAACCAGTATTTGATGGACGCCAACTACTTGACCGCGATGGTGACGTCGGCGAGCCAAGATACCTCCTGGCGAGCGATCGATTTCTTCGCCCGCGCCTTCAACGGCCAAGACTACAGTGACACGGTCAACGCGGAAAAGGTTCCGACCTGGATCGTCACTCCCAAGACCGTCCCGTCAGCCAAGATGTTCCCGACCGTTAAGGACTTCGACGCGCAATTCCGCGCACTGTGGGGAATCTCGTAGAGACGACGTGGTGCGTCCGATGCTGTGCTGCCGCTCGAATCGTGATCGGGCAGCACGGCATCGGTCCGACAGCCGAGTGAATCACGTGAACGAATCTGACGACGACCATCGTCGTCGTGGCAGATAGGTCAACCATGACAGTACAAGCACAAGTCTCACTCCGCCGAGTGAGCAAGACCTTCAGTGGCCAACGCGCAATCAACGACGTGTCCTTCGACATCCAGCCCGGTGAGATCCACGCGCTCGTGGGCGAGAACGGTTCTGGAAAATCCACGTTGATCAAGGCATTGTCGGGGTTCCATAATCCTGACCCGGGGTCGGAAATTCTCGTGGCGGGGGAGCAGCTGCCCCATGGAAATCCGCCCGCGTCGATCAAGGCTGGCCTTCGGTTCGTCCACCAGGATCTTGCACTCGTGGATGCACTGAGCGCCGCCGAGAACGTCGGTCTCGCTTCTGGTTATGCAACGCGCGGAGGACGAATCAACTGGCGACGCCAGCGCGCGCGCGCCGAGGCCCTGATTGGGCGGCTAGGCATCGACATCGACGTGGATGTGCGCATGAGCGAGCTCTCCGCCGTCGAACGCAGCGTGGTTGCCATCGCTCGAGCCCTCGATGACACCGACGGCGAACTGCGCATGCTTGTGCTCGACGAGCCGACGGCCGCCCTGCCTCCGAGCGATGTCGAGCGTCTCTTCATGGCGCTGCGCGAGATCAAAGCGCAGGGGATCAGCATCCTCTACGTGTCACATCGGCTTGGCGAGGTCCTTGGCCTCGCCGACCGAGTGTCGGCGCTTCGTGACGGCAAATACCTCGGCACCTACGATACCAAGACGCTCGACACAGCCTCCTTGGCCGAGCTGATCGTGGGCAGACCGATCGAGGAATTGCATGCAGGGTCCCACACCCATTCGGCCGACGAGCCGCAACCCGTTGTACTCGATGTCGCCGAGCTCAGCAGCGACACCCTCTGCGGTGTCGCTTTCCAGCTCCGGCGCGGCGAAATTGTTGGCTTTGCGGGTATCGATGGCTCGGGCCGGGAGTCGCTCGCGACAGCCCTGACCGGAATGTCTCCGGCGACCATGCGGCTCACGGTGGAGGGCGGCAATCAGCATCGCACGCTGAGCTACGAACAGGCACGCCAGCTGGGCCTCGCGCTCGTGTTGCCGAACAGTCATACTGCCGCTGCGGTGCGCGAGATGACAGTGCGAGAAAACATCACGCTGGCCGACATGGGACTGATCGCTTCCAAGCCCGGCATGGTCAATCAGTCCAAAGACGTGAAGATCGCACAGAGTTGGATTAAGAAGCTCCAGATTGCACCCGTCGACACCGAGCAGCTCTACGGCAAATTGAGCGGTGGCAACCGCCAGAAAGTCTGCATGGCCAGGGGGCTCATCGGCAAACCGAAAGTCCTCGTGCTCGATAACCCGACCAGCGGGGTCGACATCGGCGCCCGCCGCACGCTCTACGACGTCGTCAACAAGCTCTCCGACGAGGGCATGGCGACAATCCTCAGCTCTGCCGACATCGAAGACCTTGTCGGACTGGCCGACCGCGTCTTCGTTCTCGTCGATGGACGAGTGATACGCGAACTCGTTGGCATCGAAATTACCGAGAGCAACATGCTCGGGGTGCTTGCCGGACGTTCCACCGACACATTGAACGAACTCGAGATAGACAGGATCACAACATGACCGTCATGACAGCCGCCGTTCCGGCAAACACCAGCGACAAGGGCGCGCCGGGGGGCCGAAAGCCGCGACGTTTCTCGCGATACCTCGGTTTCCGCAACATTGGCGCCATATATGTATGGATCGGCTTGATCGTCGTCTTTTCGCTCTGGATTCCTGGCCTGTGGCTGCGGCCTGTTACCGCCACGTCCATCCTGAATGACTATGCAGTCACTGCAATTGTCGCGATGGGCCTGGTGGTGTCACTCGCGGCTGGTGTCATCGACCTTTCGTTTGCATCGACGATCAGTCTCGGCGGCGTCGTCGCGGGCGCGCTCCTCTCGGCAACTGACCTGCCGGCCATAGTCTGCCTCGTGGCGGCGGTTGCGTCCGGTATGCTCGTCGGGCTCGTGAATGCCTTCGCAATCATCAAGCTGAAACTCGATTCGCTGCTCGCAACACTTGGCACGGGGGCGATCGTCGCAGCAGCCGCAATCGGCGTGTCGGGCGACCGAATCCTGACCGATCGCATGGCCGGGGAGTTGAATGCCGTCGCCTCGACGCGGATCTTCGGAATCGAGATCGCTGTCTTCTACGCGATTATTCTGACGATCATTCTCGCGATTTTCCTCGAACACACCGTGAAGGGTCGGAAGGTCTATGCGACCGGATACAACGCAGAAGCGGCTCGACTGATGGGCATCTCTGTGGGCGGAGTTCGCACGGGCGCGCTCGTGATCACTGGCGGTTGCGCCGCCTTCGGTGGTGTGATTCTTGCCGCTCGGATCACAGCAGCTTCCCCGGATGGCGGCACGCACTATCTGATCCCGGTGTTCTCGGCCGTGTTCCTTGGCGCCACACAGTTCCGCAGCGGGCGCTTCAACACCTGGGGAACCCTTGTCGCCGTCCTCGTGATCGGAACCGGTTCCCTCGGCCTCATCCTGGCAGGTGTGCCCCGCTGGGCGCCGGACGTGTTCTCTGGCCTGATCCTGATCGCGGCAGTCGCCATCACGGTCGCCGACTGGAAGCCGCTCCGCACGAAGAGGTCGGCAGAAAAGGTCGGAACGAAAGCATGACTCGCAACTTCGCGACCATCGACGAGATTCGTGAGGCGCTCGGGCAACCGATTGGACCGTCGGCCCCGCTGTTGGTCGACCAGCGCGCGATCAACAACTACGCCGACGTCATGGGCGATCATCAATGGATTCACGTGGATCCGGTGCGTGCCGAAGGCGGCCCGTATGGAGGCACGATCGCGCACGGCTATTACACCATCGGGCTCCTGTCGCGCTTTGCTGAAGGGCTCTACTGTATTTCGTTCGGCTCAGCAAAGGTGAACTACGGATTCAACAAGGTGCGCTTCCCGTCGCCGGTCTTCGTCGACTCAGAACTGCGTGCAACCCTCACCTTCACCGACGTCAGTGAGGTGCAGGCCGGGCTCATGCTCACGCAGAAGATCGTCGTCGAAAGCGGCGGCGAAAAACCAGCCTGCGTCGCCGAACGACTCACCCTGATTGCACACTGAATCCGACCGCAGAAACTGCTCTTCGGAGCGCAAAAGAAAGGCAGTACACGACGTGGAGACACCACTTGATATTACCGACCAGGGGCCGATCCAGGTTTGGACGATCCATCAGCCCGACAGCGGGAACGCGATTACCGACCGCGCCTTCATCGAGCGCTTCGACGCCGCGGTCGACGACGCGAACGCAAACCTCGACGTGAAGGCGATCATCCTCACTGGTCACGGAAAAATCTTCTCGTCGGGCGGCAACGTCAAGGAGATGGCGAACAGGGAAGGGATGTTCGGCGTCGACGAGCGCGCGATGCGACAGGCATACGCCAGCGGCATTCAACGACTGCCTAAGGCGACGGTACGACTTGAGGTCCCCTTGATCGGCGCGGTGAACGGTGCGGCCATCGGCGCCGGTATGGATCTCGCGATGATGTGCGACATGCGTATCGCTTCTGATCGTGCATCATTCGCCGAGAGCTTCGTACAGGTCGGCATCGTTCCGGGTGATGGTGGCTCGTGGTTCCTGCCACGGGCGATCGGCCACGAGCGCGCCGCCGAGATGTCGTTCACGGGCGATCGCATCGACGCTGCCACGGCACTGTCGTGGGGCTTGGTCGGCTCGGTCGTCGAGCACGACTCGCTGATGTCGTCTGCGCACTCCCTTGCGGACCGCATCGCGAAGAACCCCCCGCACGCGCTACGCATGGCCAAGCGACTGCTCCACGAGTCACGCACTGCCTCACTAGAATCCGTGCTCTCGATGGCAGCGGCCATGCAGCCGCTCGCACACCTCGACCCTGAGCACAGCCAACGGGTGGAGAAGTGGCGCAGCAAATGACTCAGGACGCGAACGACGACATGGATGAACGCAGCGCGACTGCGCGATTGATCGGTAACATCGCCCGAAGCTCACCACCTTAACCGACGATGTGCTGTTCCGCGACGTCTGGCAACGTGCCGAATTGCCACCACAGGATCGCAGCTTCATCACCGTCTCGGTGTTGGTGGTGACGCAGCGCAACGAACAGCTCGACTGTCACCCGGGATCGGCCCTCGAGAACGGGCTGAGCACGGAGGAGCTTTCGGAAGCACTCACCCACATCGCCTTCCACGAGGGTTGGCCAAGCGCTATGAGTACGCTCGCTCGGCTCGAATCGATGGCCACCGACTAGACAGCGGTTCGTCGAGTCGCCGGCGACCCGGGCCGCCGGCAACGGGTTCCCTGGTGGCGCTCATGGCTGCTGGCGCACCCGCTCCCTCATGGCTCTGGCAGCGCGCGATCTCGTTGCGTGGCGTCCGCGAGGTGACGACCGGCTATGGCATGACAGAAACCGGTGCTGGTCAGGTACTGTCATAGCCCGAAGACGGCGTCGACCACCGTCGACCGGGCCAAACTTGGAAGCGTGGCCGCACAGCCGTGCATGGGAGGTCTTCTTGCCGGGCTCGGCACCGTGGATCCCACTACCGGAATACCACTGCCCGAAGGGCCAGAGGGAGAGATGGTGTAGCGGGGGCCAACCAACGCAATCGGCTATTGGGAGCAGCCCGAGGCGACTGCCGAGACGTTCCGCGATGGCTGGGTTTTCAGCGGCGAGCTCGGCCGGGGTTCTTCGTGTCGGATCGATCCAGCTGACGGGTTGCAAGGACGAGCTGATCCGCAGCGGGGGCGAGAACTTCGCGTCCAAGGAGGTCGAGGATCTGCTCACCAGCTACCCGGGCGTCAAGCCAGGCATTCCTGATCGGGCTGCCGGACGTGAAATGGGGCGAGGTCGGTTGCACGTGGATCGTCCTGGAACCCAGGGCACCGTCACGGCTGCCGAACTGATGGACTTCTGCCGGCAGAACCTCGCCGGATTCGGCGCCCCCGACATATTCTTTTTCATCGATGTCAGAGACCTCCCAAGACGCCTACCGGCAAGGTGCAGAAGTTCATGCTGACCGGGATTGCGTTGAAGTCCAACGAAGCCTGGCTGGGAGCATGGCCACTCACCACTGGCACTTGCGTTACCTCCCGAATCGGGGCGGTCAGCTGCCCGGGGCGAGTCCCAGGCATGAAAGGCGGGTCTGGACAAGATGCCCGCCCACTACGGCCGCTGGGAGCTCCTGGGCCTGTAGAACGGCTTGCCGCATGTACGAGGCCAAGGCCATCAAACCAAACCTCGATCACCCCCAATGGCCCGCCCACCACGTTCACCGCGCGGTGAAGTGCGAGTGCCTGGTGCAGAACAAGCCGGGCCCCCGATGCGCCGACCGGATGGCCGAGGGCGATGGCGCCGCCGTCGGCGTTGATCCGGTCCGTGTCGATCCCCAGGTCCCTGGCCGATTGGATAACCACTGAGGCGAAGGCCTCGTTAATTTCAATCAAATCCAGATC
>NZ_JBFTPY010000028.1:0-40145 GCF_056398725.1 Arthrobacter sp. 01T425
AATGTACTGGGCACGTTCGGTGCCTTGTTCCTGAATCAGGGTATCCAGGGACTCCAGCCATTCGGCGGTCTCTTCCGGATCACGATCAGGCAGCTGGTTTGTCAACCCGCTGAGGATATGGGAGGTATCTTCTCCTGCAGCCACGTCCACCTCACTCTTCATCGTTGAATGGTGATCAATATTTTCATTATGTGAAAGAATTTTCTTGCATTTCGAGATTATCGAGAGAGGCTGGGACGCGTCAACATCAGCGGCGCATCACCGCGGCCCGGCAGTCACAATCGGTTGAAAGGTCGGTACACAAAGCAACGCGGGGTCAGATACGGCCCATAAAGCAGCCCGGCATCGGCCGTATCTGACCCCGCGTTGCCTTGGCGGTCAGGCTGAGGTGAGCAGCCTGCCCCACCGCGGGGAGAGCAGCGGGGCGCCGGCCATTTTGAGGCAGTGCCACAGGGTCACGGCCACCGAATCGAGCACGGGAACGCCCATGGCCGCCTCGATTTCCTCCGCGATGTTGGCACCGTAGAGATTGGTGCAGAGGTACACGAGCGCGTCCGGGTTCTGTGCCGCGAGTTCCAGGGATCCGGGCCGCATCTCGGCGTCGGAGACCCGGGCGAATGATTCGTTGTCGCTCAGGCCGAGGAACCGGTGGTCAAGTGTTTTGATCCCGTCCCGTTCGTAGGACGCCACGATCCGTTCGTTGACGTCCTCCGTGTACGGGGTGAACAGCCCGATCCGCTCGGTGCCGAAGGACCGGAAGGCCTCCATGTAGGCCAGTGTGGAGGTGGTGGCGGGAATGCCGGTGGCGTCCTGTATTCCCTTGACGAGTTCGCGGTCGTGATCGGCGCCGAGCCACGATCCTGAAGTGCCGTTCCACGCGATGACGTCGACGTCGGCGGTCGCCAGGATCTCGGCGGCAGCCCGCATTGCCGGGGCATCAAATTGCCGGTCGGAGGAATCGTCGAGGGCGATCCGCGTGACCTGGATCCTGGCGAAGTGGATTGTCACGTCGTCGCGGTCGCCGAGGATCCGGTAGCTTTGCGGCTCGAGGCAGGTGTTGGAGGACGGCACGATCATGCCGATACGGGTGGGGCGGGTTGCGGAAGGCATGGGTGCTCCTAGCGGGCAGCGGGGTAGACAGCGGCGGGGGCGGGGGTGGCGCTGACGGGGGCGGTGGCCGCGGCCGCCTGGTGCTCGCGGAAACCGTTTCGGGCCACAAACTGGCCCACGGGGCCGGGGTCATGGAAGCCGCCGGCGTCCAGCACGACGCGTCCGGCGGACACCACGACGGCGGGCCAGCCGGTGAGCGTCCTGCCGTCGAACGGCGAGAAATCCGTTCCCATGTGCAGGGCAGCGCCGTCAACGGTGAGTTCCTGTGCGGGATCGAAGACGACGAGGTCGGCGTCGTACCCTGCTGCGATCGTTCCCTTGCCCGGCAGGGCGTTGATCCGGGCCGGACCGGCGGCGAACACTTCCACGAAATCCTCCACCCGGGCTGCCCCGCCGGTGGCGTCCATCATGGCGGTGAAGGTGACAGGCATGCGGGTTTCCACTCCCGGCAGGCCGTGCGGCATGGCGCGGATGTCATCGGATCGCTCGCGTTTTTGCGTGAGGTCGTAGCAGGAGTGGTCCGAGGCCACCGTGTGGATGGCTCCGGCGGCAAGCCGGTCCCGCAGCGCGGCGACGGTCTCGGGGCTGCGCATCGGCGGGCAGCAGGCGTACCACTCGGGGAAGGACGTGCCGTAGACGGTGTCGTCCAGGGTGAGGTAGTGCGGGCACGTTTCCGAGAAGGCGTCCATTCCGTGGCTGCGGGCCCCGGCGACGAGGTCTACGGCCCCCGGCGTGGACTGGTGCACAAAGTAGACGGGAGCGTTGGTGTACTCGGCCATCGCCAGGGTCTCCTTGACCGAGATCTCCTCCGCGAGTTCGGGCCGGGTCCGGTGCAGGTGTTCGATGCCGATGCGGCCGTCGTCCGCATGCTGCTGGGTGCAGTCGGCAATGATGGGATCGTGTTCGGCGTGGATGTAGGTAAGGCCGTCGAGCCGGACCATCTCGCGCATGACCTTCAGGATGGTGTCCCCGTCGGCCATGGTGGTGCCCCGGTTCGTGGTGTACATCTTGACCGAACGGACACCTTCGGCGGCGAGCTGTTCGAGCTGCCACGGCACAGTCTCGTCCCACTGGACCACCGAGCCGTGCAGGGCGACGTCGCAGCGGGACTCGCGTGCCAGTTCCTTCTTGTGCAACACCGCGGCCAGCGGGGTCTCGCGGGCGTCGCGGGGGATGCCGAAGTCGATAATGGTGGTGGTGCCGCCCCAGAGGGCAGCGGTGGATGTTGTCCGGTAGTCGTCCAGGGTACGGAACCGTCCGGTTACTTGGGCGACATGGCAGTGGCCGTCCACGCCACCCGGAATCACCAGCTGGCCGGCGGCGTCGATGCTCCTGGCGGCAGCGGGGACCGGCTCAGAAGCGTCCACGAGCTGGACGATCGTCCTGCCGTGCACCACGACGTGCACATTCTGGCGGCCGAAACTGTTGACCACGGTGCCGTTGGCAATGACAAGGTCTGGGGTGTGGGACATCGTTGTCCTCCTTCGAGAAAGAAAATTAGTGGGACGGTGCGGGCAGCCGGGTGGCGTGCTGCGCCGTCGTGAGGGCGGCATCGAGGTTTTTCGAAAGCCCCTTGCGGGCCTTGACCGGTGGCGGCGCGAAGGCGCCGGCCCGGTGCGGACCGGACTGGAGGTTGACTACGGACTGGGCCATCTGGATGCCAGCGGAAATGCCGTCCACCACGGGTACGGGGATCTGGCCTGCAAGCTCGCGGGCAAGTCCGGCGAGCGGCGCGCCGGCGAGGATCACGACGTCGGCCCCGTCCTCGGCGACGGCCTGGCGGCTGAGCGCCAGCAGGGTCTCCTTGAAGTCCTGCTGCACGGAACCGATGCCGTTGAGGCTCTCGTTGATGGAGCGGATCGAGGCCAGCCGGCCGGCGAGCCCGAACCGTTCAACGCAGTCCAGATACCAGGGCCGGATGCGGTCCGAGATGGCGATGATCGAGAACCGGTGCCCCTGCAGGGCGGCGGCGCAAAGTGCCGCCTCGGTAATTCCGATGACGGGGACGTCGGCGAGTTCCTTCAGCGCCGGCATCCCTGGGTCGCCGAATGCGGCGACCACCACGCCGTCGACGCTGGCGCCGTCGCGAGTGTACTCTGCGATGATTTCGGCGACGGCACCGGCGGCGATCAGCGATTCAAAGCGGGTTTCGATGTATTCGACGCCGTGGCCGGCGGTCCGGACTACCAGTTCGGTTCCGGGCGAGGCTGAACGCCGGGCTTCGGATTCGATCAGCGAAGTGACATCGTTGCTGATGTTGGGGTTGATGACAAGGAGTTTCATTACTTCTTCCGATGAAGGTCGGGTTCCGTCCGGCGGAAATTCTCCGGAAACTGTTCCCGGTATTTGTCGATGTGCGACGCCGACTGGGCAGCCGCCCGGTCAGGGTCACCGCTGGCGATCGCGGTGTAGAGCGCCCGATGTTCTTCGATGAGTTCGGGGAGGTCGCTCACATGCCGGAACAGCCAGTGCATCCGGCCCTGGAGGGGTTCGAGCGCCGATTTGAGGAAGCCGTTGTTGGCGATCCGGGTGATGGCATCGTGGAATTCGCTGTTGGCCCGGTGGGCGTCCATAATGGCGCCCTTGGCTAGAGAGAGCTCGGCCACGTCCAACAAGGCTTCCAGCGCACTGAGGTCCTCCGGTGTGGCGCGGGCCGCGGCCAGCCTGCAGGCCAGCACTTCGAGCGACTGGCGGACGTCGAAGAGATCCTCCACGTCTTTGGGGCTGAGCGAGCTGACTTCAGCCCCGCGAGCGCCGCGGTCGCTGACCAGGCCTTCCTGGCGCAGCATTCGCAGCGCCTCGCGGACCGGGAGGCGGGAGACGTTGAATTCGGCGGCGAGGTCGCGCTCCACCAGCCTGGTGCCGGGAACGTAGTGCCCTTCAAAGATCCTGTTGCGGAGGGTGTCCCGGACAGCCTCCCGGAGGGGGCGTTCCTTGTCCTGGGTTTCTTCTGCGGTAAGCATGGTGCTCCATTTCGGGTTCTTTATGGCACTGCGTTCCCGGCTTCGGGAACTGGTGTTTCGTGGCCTAGCTTAGACAGGGAGCCGCTTGTTGTAGTTCAGGGTCAGCACGGATGCGCCCATGATGATCGCGGATCCCACGAAGTACAGCAGCGCCCAGGTGTATGAGCCGGTGGCACCGACGATCAGGCCGACCGCGATCGGGGTGACGAAGCCGGAGATGTTGCCGCTGAAGTTCATCGCGCCGCCCAGGACGCCGGCGTTGGTCCGGCCACCCAGGATCGAGGGGATGCTCCAGAAGAGGCCCACCCAGCGAAGGAAGAACATGACGACGGAGAGCAGGACTACCGCCGTCGTCGGGTCGGCAACGACGGTGACACCGACAAGGCCGCCGATCACTACGACGCTGGAGGTGCCCAGGAGGGTGCGCATGACGCGGTTGGCCGAGGCGCCAGATGCCCGCCATTTGTCGGCGATGGTGCCGCCGAGGATTTCGCCGACGAAACCGGCGCCGAAGATCACGAACGTGGACCAGCCGATGGTCTTCAGGTCAAAGCCCTTGGCCTGGGCCAGGTAGAGCGGGCCCCAGGTGAGCAGGCCGTAGAAGACGCCGTTGAAGCCCAGCCAGCCGAAGCACATGGCCCAGAAGGAACGGAACTTCAGGTAGGGGAGCAGGGCGCGCTTGCCCTTGCTGCCGTCGAGCTCGGCTTCGGCGTCCTCGGCGGCGTGGGAGGCCTCGATGTACTCGGCCTCGGCGTCGTTGACTCCGCGGTGCTGGCGGGGGTTGTCCCGGACGTACCACCAGACGGCGAGGCCCATGAGGACGGTGGCGGCGCCGGCGATGATGAAGGAGCTCCGCCAGCTGCCCGTCGAGGCGATCAGGCCTGCGATGAGGATGCCGCCGAGCCCGGCGCCCAAAGGGGCTCCGGCGTCAAGGATGGTGGCGCCGCGGCCGCGTTCCGATTTGTGCATCCAGATGGCATTCAGTTTTCCGCCGGCCGGCATGACCCCGGCCTCGGTGACGCCGATGCCCAGGCGGGCGATGAACATGCTGACAAAGCCTCCGGCCAGGCCGGAGGCCGCCGTTGCGGCGCCCCAGCCGACGCAGGACGCGGTCATCACCTTGCGGGGGCCGAACTTGTCGATCAGCCAGCCGACCGGGATCTGCATGAGGGCGTAGGTCCAGAAGAAGGCTGAGAGCAGGAGGCCCACGAGCTCCGGGGCCATGTTGAATTCCTTCTGGATGATGGGCAGGGCAACAGAGATGGATCCCCGGTCGATGTAGTTCACGGACACGAGGACCAGCAGGAGTAGGAACATTTTCCATCGGACATTCGTGCGCCGTTGCACGCCGTCCTTGGAGCTTGTGAGGTCATCGGGCTGTACTGCTGTTTCGGTATTTGGAAGAGACACAACTTCTCCTTGATAGAGAGTAAACATGCCGGCAGGTGATGGGGGATTTGTTTGAGGGTCAGGATGCCGGAGCGTGGGGCGTCCTGTGCGCGGGCCGTGTGTCGATCGCAGCGGTTGATAGGGCTGATGTCAGCGCTGACATCAGGTTCGGATCAGGTGCAGAATCTGGGAGGGCGGGGCCCGGCAAGCTTTCTTGTTTTGGGATCCCGATTTGGGATCCCAAAATTCAGATTAGGAGTGACGTGGGCCACTGTCAAGGGTCATGGGCCGGCTGGGCCGGTTCGCCGCGAAAATGTCGTTTGTGACTGGCCCTGGGGGCGGGCTGCGCCGGAACATTGCTGCGCCGGAACATTGCTGCGCCGGAACATGGCTGCGCCGGCCACCAGGCGGGGAGGCCTGTTCCGGGAGCGGTGCCGGGGCCGGTAGGGGTGTGACGTGGTGCTGGCAGCCGGTCTTGGCTGCTCCGGGCTTAGCTGCCCCGGTAGGTGGAGTAGGCGAAGGGGCTCAGCAGAAGCGGGACGTGGTAGTGGGCCTGCGCTTCGGACACCGCAAAGGTCAGTGTGACTTCGGGGAAGAAGGTCTCGGTCCCGGCGGCCGCGTAATAGGCTCCGGTGTCGAAGCCCAGGCGGTAGGTGCCGGAGCCCAGGCTGTCGGGGCCGAGCGACTTGACGCGGCCGTCATCGTCAGTGGCGCCGGCCGCGATCCTGACCCAGCGTTCGCCGTCGAGCATGTCCAAGGTGACTGCGACGCCTGCGGCGGGCTTGCCGGAACCCGTGTCCAGAACGTGGGTAGTGACGTGGGAAGTGCTCATGCGCCTATCAGTCCTTCGAGTCGGAGTACCGCGATTTCGCGCAGCTGATGGCCGATGACCACTTGTTCTTCTTCGGGAGTGTGGGAGAGCCGGGCGTTGAGGGCGGCCAGGATCTCCTCGCGGCTCCGGCCGGCCGCGCGGATCAGGAAGACCTGGCCGAATTTCTCTTCATAGCTCCGGTTCCCTGCGGCGATGGCTGCGGCGACGGCCGGATCCGGAGCGCCCAGGCTCGCCTGCTCCGATTGGGAGAGCCGGGCCTCCGCGCTGTCTCCTGCGGCCCGTTCGCCGATGCGGGGATGGTGGGCCAGCGCGGCTTCCACCTCCGCCTCGGTGAACGGTTCCGCCGCACGGCCGGCGGTTTGGAGGAGGATTTCCGTACTGTCGAAGGGCCTCGAGCCGACGATCTCCTCAATCCATCGCTCGATGTCCAGGCAGGGGCGCAGGGCGGCGGCGGCCTCCGCGCGTCCGGCGGCATTAAAGTCGTCCAACAGCATGTGCCAGATCCTTTGTGTCAATGCTGGCATCCACGGTGTAGGGCTATACGGACAAAATATTCGTATCGTGGAACTGTTATTTCAGCATATGCAAAAGATTGAACCGTACCCGTCTGGGCTGTGTCAACCAGGGGCGGGTCCGCGACAGCCCCGGCTAGCTCGCCAGAAACCGCAGCAGAACCTCGTTGATCTCCGCGGCGTGGGTCCACAGCATGCCGTGCGGGGCGCCGTCGATCTCCACGTACTCGGCACTCGGCAGCGCCTTGGCGAATTGGCGGCCGGCGACGTCGATCGGCAGGATGTTGTCCGCCGTGCCGTGCACAATGAGGGCCGGGACATCGATCTTGGGGATGTCGGCTCGGAAGTCCGTGAGCCAGGTTGGCTGCGCCGCCGACGACGCCGTGGGCCCACCCCCGGTGGCGAGGTTCCAGCCCGCGTTCAGGACCTCCTGGCTGAGCCGGGGAGTGCCCAGGAAAGTGTCGCTGTTGTAGAAGTTCTTGAAGAATTCGGTGAAGAAGGCGTACCGGTCCGCCGTCACGGCCTCCATCAGCCCGTCGAATACCGACTGCGGGACGCCTCCCGGGTTGTCGTCGGCCTGCAGCACGTACGGCTCCAGCGAGGCCAGGAACACAGCTTTCGAGACCCGGGCGGACCCGTAGGTTCCGAGGTAGCGGCCCACTTCGCCGGTGCCCATGGAGAAGCCCACCAGCACGGCGTCGTTCAGGTCCAGCGTGGTCAGGAGGGTGTCGAGGTCCGCCGCGAACGTGTCGTAGTCGTAGCCCTCGGTGGGTTTGCTGGACTGTCCGAAGCCGCGCCGGTCGTAGGTGATCACACGGTAGCCCGCGCCGAGCAGCGCCGCGGTCTGCTTTTCCCACGACGAGCCGTCCAGCGGGTAGCCATGGATAAGGACCACGGCCTGGCCGGATCCGTGGTCCTCGTAGTAGAGCTCAACGTCTGTGCTGTTTTCGGTCCCAACCTTGATGTAAGCCATGCCAGCGGTCCTCCCGGTTCGGCGCAATGCGCGGTGGTTCGGTGGTTCGGTGTGGGGCGGTTCGATGTGGGGCGGTTTCGATCTGGTGTGCAGTCAGTACGTGGGCTCCACTTTAGCGGCCGGAACCCCCGCCGCCAGGGCCTGTTCACCATCCGGAATGAGGAAGTCCTCCGCCAGGTCGGCCCACTGCGGCCGGAAGGAATACAGGCAGCCGAGCCGCAGGCGGGTCGCGGCGGCGTAAGCGTCGAAGCGTGCCGGGGTGACATGCAGTTCCTCGGCCGTGGCGATGACGTGGCGGCGGGCGGTTTGGTACCTTTCGGCGGTCAGGCGGTGTTGGTGCAGGCGCAGCTGAAGGTGCACGGCGATGTTGCCGAGGTCGGCGGCGGCCTCGGCGCGGCAGGCTTCATCGAAGTCCAGCAGACCCAGGGGAGCGCCGGGATCCAGGGTGAAGATCTGCTTGTCGTGAAGGTCCCCGTGCGACCACACCAGCGGATCCGGATCGGTCCGGAGCAGCTTTTGGGCGGCCTGCCCCGCGGCCCCGCGGACGGCCGCGCGCTCCGCTTGCGCCGCCGGAATGTCCCCGGCGTGCACCAGCCACAGGTGCACCGTGTGTTGCAGTCTCGCCAGTTCGACGGCGGCCGTCCGGACAGGGAGCGCCTCGAGAGTGGGGCGGTGCGCGGGCGCCAAGGCCAGGGAATGCTGCCGGACCCAGGCCCGGGACCATTTTTGCCAGGCATTTTCAAAGACCACATCGCTGACCGCGGGGTCGATTCCCAGCTCGAACAGGGAACGGCCGGGCAGCGTCATAAGGGTGAGGCAGCCAGGGGTGGAGGAAACAATTTCCGGTGTGAGGAAGTCCCCTGCGCCGAGGAGCTCGTTCATCCGTTCGTGCCTGCCCACCGCTTCGTCGGACTGGCGGGCCCGGAAGAGCTTGAGGTGGTGCTCCCCGGCTCTGACCACGGCACGCTTATAGGCCCGGTGCACCACCACCACCCCCAGCGGCGACGCGCGCTTCAGGGCGGGCAGACGCCGGTCGCGGCCGTCCCGCAGGAGCTCCAGCTGGCCCGCCCGGAGGTGGGCTGCCCGGACCCCTGCCCGGCCGGGAACCCCCAACTCCAGGACATAGTCCTCCGCGGAGTCGTCGGGCCAGGAGCGGATGACCTGCCATTCGGTGTTGTCAGCATCCAGGATGGCGGCCGGGACGGGCGGGTGCCAGCCCATGGGGATCAGCTCCGGGATCCGAGGGGCCGGCTGCTGGCCAGGACGGTGGATCCGAAGGACTGACGATGCCTAACCCGGTCCTCGAGAACGCGGGTCGCCAGCGATGAGCCCGAAGGGAGCGAAGAACAGGCCAGTCGCAGCCAGCGTGCGTCCGAGTAGGCATCGAACCGATCCGGGCTGACCTGCAATTGCTCGGCCACGGCCAGCACCTTTGTGTGGGCCTTAAGGTATCGCGCCGGCGTCAGGTTACTGCGCCACATGCGCCGCTCCAGATGGAAATCCAGGTAGGCGAGGTCGCGGGCGGCCTCGGCCCGGGCAGTATCGTCGAAGTCCAGCAGCCCGAACGGGGACCGGCCGTCGCCAGCGATGATCTGCCGGTCATGCAGGTCTCCGTGGGCCCATACCAGCGCGTCCGGTACCGAGCCGAGCAGGTTCGCCGTGACGTAATCTGCCATGGCGATCAAGGTGCCGCGTTGGGTGGACAATTCCGGAACATTCTCTGTGTGGCGCAGCCATAGTTTCAACCAACGGGCCACGCCCCTCGCTTCCACCTCCGGTGAATGGACCGGCAGGGCGCCCAGAACGGTTTGTCTGCTGACGTCAGACGCCGCGCTCAGCTGGGCGAGCCAGGCGCTGGACCATTCTTCCCATGCGCCGGCAAACTCCTTGTCGCCGATCGTGACGTAGTCCTCGCCGATTTCGCCGAGCGTCGGTCCGGAGAGGGCGCTCAAAACGAGGGTGTCCGGGGAGCTCTGAAGCACCTCGGGCGCCGTAAAGGCGCCGGCGTCCAGCAGGAGGTCCATCTGGGCGTACCGTTCGGCCGGGACCGCGGCCCTGCCGGGCCGGAAGACCTTGATGTAGCATCCCTCCGCCCGGATGATCGCCCGCGTGTAGGGCCAGTGGGAAATGATTTCCCCGCGCTGTCTTTCGGTCCGAAGGGCCGGCAGTTCGGGATCGTCCTCCGGCAGGATCTCAAAGTGGCCATGGCTCAGATGTGCTCCCCGAACGCCGGGCCGTTCCGCAGTCACGACCTCAAGCAGATATTCTCCGGGTTCTTTATCGGGCCACGCGTTGTGAACGCGCCACGCCGTGCCGGCGTCGTCGGTGTATTTCCAAAGCGGCGGGTGCCAGCTCATGCGATCAACTCCAGGGCCCGGCGGATATGCCAGCTCGTGTCGGCCGGCCAGTCGCTGGCCCGGTTCCTGAACGGGTCGACGCTGTTCAGGAACAACCGGAAGGCCGCCCAGCTATCCACCCCGGCCTGCGTCACGTGCCCGCCGGCGTCGCGGTAACCGGCGATCAGCTGGGCCGTCTTGCGGCCGCCGGCGACGGGCCCGACGCCGGCGGGGTCTGCGATGTCCTCCACCGCGGCAAAGGACCCAAGGTCCCTCGCCGGGTCGGAGGTTGTCACGCGGTCGAAATCGATGATGCGGATGGCCGGGCCGTCCACCAGTACTTGGTCCGCCGAAAAGTCACCATGGACCATCACCGGCTGTTGCCTTCGGGGGCCGGCGGCGCCGACAGCTGCCAGGAGCCGGCCGGTGAGCGCGTCCACCGGAGCCTCGAGCCCGGGGAGCAGGCAGGTGATCATGGACCGCGTGGCCATGAGCTGGCGTACAAGGTCCTCCATGTCCGCCATCGGGTCCGCTCCGGCGCCCGCGTTCATTCCATGGATCGCCGCCAGGGCTTGGCCGGCCCGGTAGGCGGCCGGATCGTTGTCGACGCCGCCCAGGTCTCCGTGGCCCCAGTCCGGGGAGGCGCTGATGCCGTGCGCGGCGCATTCCGGGTCGGCGAGTTCGGGCAGGACCGGGATGCCGTGGCTCTGAAGCTGCTGCCGCAGGCGGAGGCCTTCGGCAGCTTCGTCAGCTTGGACGGCGGTCTTGACGACGACGGGCAGTGTCGCCGATGGGATCCTGACAACGAGCCTGCGCTCCGGGTTGTATCTCAGCACGCTGACCGGGGGGTCCAGGAAGCGCCCTGCCGCGGGGAGCGCTCCGAGCCGTCCGAGTCCGTGGTCCCGGAGCCACCGCAGGTTGGGGCGCAGCGGCCAGTCCTCTTCGATGGGGCCGACAGCCACGACGACGTCACCGTGCGGACGGTCGGGCTGGACAAGCCGGATGCCGCCGTCGCGCTTTTGCGAGCTGTCTGCCCGCTGCTGCAGTTTCCCGACGTGCTCCGGTGTTGTGGTCAATGCCCAGCCGTAGCTGCCGGCGCCGCTGGGATAACTGCCGTTGCCGTAGCTGCCGTTGCCGGTCCGGCGGAAGGCGACGAGGGCGGAGGTGTGCGGTTTGTAGCGGGTCCTGATGATCCGGACACTTTCGCCCAGTAGCTCGGAGAGCAGCTCGTCGTCGAGCACCCAGTTCAGGGCCGGGATCCGGGGGTCACGGGCCGCCAGGGCACGGTCAGCGTCGCGCCGCTGCGCCTGCAGCCACTGTTCCTGCAGTCTTTGTCCCTGCGGGGTGCTCATGTCGGCACCTTGAACAGTTCACCCGGCTCGGGGGTCTGCTGCCTGTGGACCCAGCCGGCAAAGCGGGAATCCGGATCGGCCAGCAATGACTGCGGCGGCCCGTCTTCCAGGATTTGGCCGTCTTCGAGCCAGATCACCCGGTCGCACGATTGGGCCGAGTTGACGTCGTGGGTGATCGTGATGGAGGTCCGGCCCTCGGTGAGTGTGTCCAGGGCGCTGAGGACCGAATCCCGGGATGCCGGATCGAGCCCGGCGGTCGCCTCGTCCAGGATCACGATCGGGGCCTTGCGGAGCATGGCACGGGCGACGGCCAGCCGTTGACGCTGGCCCCCGGAAAGATTGTTGGCCGCCTCGCCAAGGACGGTTTCGTAGCCCTGGGGCAGCGCGCGGATGAAACCGTCGGCCTGTGCGAGGGCCGCCACGGCTTCGATCTCCTCATCGGTGGCATCGAGGCGGCCGAACCTGATGTTCTCCCGGACGGAAGTTCCGAACAGCACGGAGTCCTGGAGCAGGATGGAGACGTGGGCGCGGACGGAAGCGATCTTGAGGTCCCGTAGGTCCTCGCCGCCGAGGCTGACACTCCCCTTCCACGGGTCCACCATCCGGAGGATCATGCTTGCCAGCGTGGACTTTCCGGCCCCGGAGGGCCCCAGCACGGCGCAGTGCTGACCTGCCGGTATGGTCAGGGTGATTCCCTTGAGCACCGCGGTTTCCTCGAAGTGGCCGGCCCAGACGTCCTCGAACACAATGTCCGGGTGCGGGTTCCTGAGGGCGACGGCGTGCGGTGACTCGGGCACGTCACTCTGGGCCTCAAGCAGGTCCGCAACCCGTTCCCCGGAGGCCGTCGCGCGGGCGATGCGGCTCGTGTACCTGGCCACATCCTTGAGTGGCCTCAGCCCGGTTTTCAGGTAGGTCAGGAAGACGACCAGATCACCCGGGGTCATCACGTGCTGCATCACCCTCCATCCGCCGGCGGCCAGGACCACCGCCGTCGCGATTCCCGTCAGGACGTCGGTCTTCCGTTGCAGGCTGGCGGCCAGCCGCAGCGTGACCACGCCGGAGCCAAGTGCCGACTGGTTGCTCTTGCTGAAGCCCGAGCTGAGGGTGTCTTCGAGTCCATACGCCTGGACTTCGCGCATTGCGCTCAACGTCTGGGCGGCGGTGGTGGCCAGGGCGCTTTCACCCTTGCGTGACTTGCGGGCCGCCGTAGTAATCGATCCCGAGTTCTTGCGGGACACCAACACGAATATCCCGATGGACACGAAAGTCACCAGTGCGATCAAAGGATCGAGCCAGAGCATGATGATCATCATTGCTACCAGCGACACGAAATTGCCGATGAGGGGGAGCCCCGCCGTGACGGCCACATCCTGCAGCCGGGACACGTCTCCGACGAGCCGCTGGACAGTGTCGCCGGTGGAGGCGCGGCTGTGGTGGCGCATCGACAGGCCCTGGAGGTGGCGGAAGGTTCGGGCGCGCAATTCGGAGGAAATCCGGGTACCCACCAGGGCAAACGAAATCGCGGACACGTAGCCGGCCACGGCCCGGATCAGGCAGATGACAACCACCGCACCGGCACAGAGGAGCAACACCTCCGCGCTCGCCTCCACGCTGAGCGGGGACCTGCGCAGAGTGGCGCCGAGTGAGTGTGAGACGGAGTCCAGGACGATTTTCACCGGCCACGGCTCAAGAAGCCGGAAGAGGATTTCCACGGCCATGGCAATGAATCCCCAAGTGATGAGCAGCCTGTGCCCGCGCAAATGCGGGCGGACGCACCGCAAGGTCCGCCGCAGCGGTGAGAGTTCAGCCGGTGCGCTGATGCGGGTCCGTCGCCACAAGGTCCGCCAGCTGCGGGGGTGCGAATGCCTGGCAGCGGTGGTCATTGCCTGGCCAGTCTGCGTGCAGGCGGCAGTGCCTCGGTGATCCGGGACAGCACCCCGCTCCAGCTGAACCGCTGCACGGCGTCGTTGCGGGCCTCGAGCCCCAGCCTTTCCCGCAAATTCGGGTCTTGGCCGAGCCGGAGGAGGGCGTCCGCGAGCGCGGCGGGGTCCCCGGGCGGGACGAGGATCCCGGTGCGGCCGTCCTGGATGATGGACGGGATCTGGCCCACGGCGCTCGCGATCACAGGCAACCCGGCCGCCATGTACTCAAAAACCTTCAGCGGCGAGAAGTAATCGTCCTGGCCAGGTCCGTCCGGGGGATAGGGTGCGGCGGCGGCGTCGAATTCTGCCAGGAGGCCGGGCACCGCAGCCGGCGGAACGGCGCCGGTGAACACCGTCGGCACGCCGAGGGATTCGGCGAGGCGTTCGAGGTCCTGCCGGCCGGGGCCGTCACCCACCACATGGAGCTGCCAGCGCAGGCCCGGGTCGGCGGTCTGCTGGTTGGCCAGGGCGACACCGTGCAGCAGGCCGGGGACACCGTGCCAGGGCTTCAAGGTTCCGACGAACCCGACGGTGAGGTGGTCCGGATTCCGGCGGCCGGGGCGGCGGGCCGTGATCCGTTCGACGTTCACTCCGTTCGGCGCCAGCACGGTCCTGGCGGTCGGCACCCGCGCCCGCACCCAGCGGACCACGGGATCCGAGACGCAGGCCACGACGTCGGCCGTCGCGGCGTTGCGGCGGAAGACCGTCTCAGCCTTCTTCACGTCGAGCAGCTGGCGGTACCGCTGCTGCTCCTCGATCAGCGGCGCATTGACCTCCAGCACGGACGGCACGTCCAGGATGCGGGCCACCACGGACAGCGCCGGGCTGAACAGCGAATAGCGCTCGTAGAACAGCCCGCAGCCGTTGCGCAGGACCTCGTCCGCCAGGCCCAGCGCGGCGTCCTGGACCGCCCGTTCCCGCGCGGAGGCGGGGACGGATTCCGGCTTGACTTCGACGACGTCGAGATCGGCAAGATCGCTGGGCCGCTCGGTGCCGAGCAGGGTGCAGTAGACGGTGACGGCGGCGCCGGTGCCGCGCCACGCCCGGACGATTTCCTGGACATGGACGGAGGAGCCCTTGGTGCCGAAGACAGGAACGCCGGGGTCGGCGCAGAGATAGGCCACGCGGGTCATGCGACTCTCCTTTCAGAACGGGAGAGGGACCTCAGGAGCTCGGCCTGGCGGTGGACGTCGTAGTCCTCCTCGATCAGGGCGCGGGCGTTGCGGGACATGGCAAGCCTGTCCGTGGCCGGGGAGCCGAGCTGGCAGATGCCGCGGGCCAGGGCGTGCGGGTTGCCCGGCCGGACCAGGACCCCGGTGGAGCCATTCCGGACTACTTCGGGGATCCCGGTGACGGACGTGCTGACGCAGGGGACGCCCGTGGCCATGGCCTCGAGCAGGACCGTGGGCATGCCGTCCGCGTTGCCGTCGGCGCCGACGACGCAGGGCGCCACGAAGACATCGGAGGAGTGGAGCAGCTCGTGGACCTGGTCCTGGGTCTGCGGGCCGAGCAGGCGGACATGGGCGCCGAGTCGGAGCTGGCCGATGCCGGCCTCCAGTTCCTCGGCCATGAGCCCGGTCCCGGCGATCCGGAGGTCCAGTTTGACCCCCTGGTCCAGCAGCTCGGCGGCCGCGGGCAACAGATACTGGAAGCCTTTTTTCTCCACCAGGCGCCCGACGGCGGCGATCCGGAGGGTGGCTTCGAGCGTCCGGGGCTCCCGGTACGGGAAGCGCTCCAGCTCCAGGCCGTTGCGCACCAGATGGAGCCGGGCCGTCGAGGACGGGAAGCGGCGGCGCAGGTAGCGCATGTTGTACTGGCTGATGGTCACGGCGTGGTGGGCCTGCTCGAGCTTGAGCCGCAGGTCCTCGTCCTGGACCGATTCATGGAAGATGTCCACCGCGTGCGCGGTGAACGAGAACGGGATGCCGGTGATGAGGGACGTCAGCCGGGCCACGGTGGTTGATCCCGAGGCGAAGTGGACGTGCATGTGCCGGATGTTGCGGTCCTGCAGCGCGGTGGCCAGATTGATGGCCTGCACGGCGTCGTCTGCCGAGGCGGCGGCGAGTTCGCCCAAATTCCGGCCGACGGCGGCTGTGAGCCCGGCCGCGTCGGCCATCCGGAGGCTCTCCCACAGGGCCACAGTCTTGATGGGGCGGTCAATGTACGTCACCGGTGCCTGGACCCGGGCGAGCTCGGGGTGGAACCGGGGGTCGTCGGTGGGACGGAGCGAGAAGATTTCGATCCGGTCCCCGGCGGCCTCGCGGGCCAGGATCTCCGAAACGATGAACGTTTCGGAGAACCGCGGGTACATCTTCAGGACGTACGCCGTCCCGGGTTCAAACGGCGACACGGCTGGCACCTTTCACGCTCGCTGCGGCCTCGCTTTCGTCCGCGCTGAATTGTTCGGCACTGGCCCGTTCGGCGGCGACCTGATCGGCACCGTCCCGGTCCGCTTGGGCCAGCTCGGTAGTGGCCAGCGGCCGCAGCAGCTCGGCGGCTAGCTGCGGAACCCGGATCAGGCCGTCCAGCACCGCACGACGGCGGTCCACGGTGGTGCCGATCCGGGCGGCCAGCCAGGCCGCCAGGATCTCCGGCGTCAGCGTGCCAATCTCGTGTTGCTCCAGGTACCCGGCCGCGGCGAGGGACTCGGCCCGGATCCGCTGCTCGGCGCGCGACTGCGTGCGGGGCACGATCAGGGCCGGGACAGGGGTGCTCATGATTTCGCACACCGTGTTGTAGCCGCCCATGGCCACGACGGCGCCGGCGTGCCGGATGTGGAACACGATGTCATCGACTGCGACGACCACTTTGACGCCGGGGCGGGCCCGCTGCCGGAGGTCATTGAGCTGCTCGGCGGGCATCTGGGGCCCGGCGACCACGAGGTGTCCCAGCCCGTCCGGGACCGGCGTGGCGACGGCGACGCGGGCCAGGGCATAGCCGTCCGAGCCGCCACCGACCGTCGTCATGCAGTACCGCCCGGGCATGCAGCTGGTGCCGGAGGCCGGAGGGCGCCCCACGGCGAGGTAGCCCGTGTACCGGATGAGCTTTCGGAGGGCGAACGGTATTTCGCCGGCGGCTACGGGATCGTGGACGGCGGGATCGCCGTAGACCCAGATGGCATCGAACAGGTCCTTCACCACGCGGGGACCGCCCACCCTGGCCCATTCGGCGAGGGCGGCGGCGGGCGAGTCGAGGACCTCGCGGAGGCCCAGCACCACGCGCACGGGCCCGGCGGTGCGGGCGTGGCGCAAGGCTGTTTCGAGTTCGCCATGAACGCCCGTGGCGTGCCGGTCCACCACCACGAGGTGGGGGGAAAAGCCGGCCAGCGTTGCCTGCAGCAGCCTTGCCCGCAATGGCACGAGCTCCCCCATGGGCAAGGTCAGGTTCCGCGGCAGGTAGCCCGCGGAACCCTTCGCCACACCGGGAAGGAGCACCCAGTCCCACCCCTCGGGCAACCCGAACGCCGGTGCGAGGGCGGTGCCGGTGATGAGGATTCCGGTGACCGGGCGGCCGATCAGCCCGGGAAGCTGATTGTTCAGCGCATGGGCCAGTGCCAGATTCCGACGCACATGTCCCAGGCCCACTGAATCATGTGAGTACAGCACTATCCGCAGTGGCTCCACAACAATCCTCCCCCGCCCCCGGTGCCCCCGGACAAGGCCGCGATCACGACTGTGTCCGGGCAGGTGCTGTCTGATGTTAAGCATCAGCGTGCGCCCCGAGAGTGAGGGTGGGATGAGGGGAAGATTAAGGATTCCTCATCCAAGGGCCCGCTTTTGCGGCGCCGCGCTTAGGCACGGGCACCAGCGGGTGCGGGCCAGAGGGGAGATGGGGCCAGATGGCGGGTGCGGGCCAGACGGCGGGGCAGGTCAGACGCGGACGCCGGAGGACTGCAGGGGGATCCGGATCAGGAACGTGGCCCCGTGGCCGTATTCGGATTCCACCGTGGCCACGCCCCCGTGTGCCTGGGCGATGGCCGCGACAATGGCAAGGCCCAGTCCCGAGCCCTCCACGCCGCGGCCCGTGTGCGCCCGGCCGAACCGCTCGAAGATCCGTTGCTGGTCCTCGGCGGCGATGCCGATCCCGTCATCGCGCACCCACAGCACGAGGGTGTCCTGCGGGGGCAGCGAGGTGCCGTCGTTCGCCGTCGGGCGCTCAATCCGGGAGCCGAGCGCGATTGTGGAGGACGGCCCGGTGTACTTGACGGCGTTCGCGGCGAGCTGGACCAGTGCCTGGGTGAGGCGCTGCGGATCCGCCTCCACCACGTAGTCAGCTCTTTCATCGATCTGCCAGTGCCGGTCGGCCAGGACGTGCACCTTCTCCATGACCTGATCCAGGAGCTCCGGGACCCGGACGGGTTCACGCTGGATGAAGCCGATCTCGCCGGAGTTGGCGAGCAGCAGGAGGTCGTCCACCAGGCGCTGCATCCGGTCCACCTCGTCCAGCAGCACGTCCCTGGTGGCAATGACATCGTCCGGATCATCGACCGTCACGAGCTCGAGGTGCCCGCGGAGAATGGTCAGCGGGGTCCGCAGCTCATGGCCGGCGTCGTCCAGGAACTGCTGCTGTTGCTGGGCGCCCTCATCGAGTCTTTCCAGCATGGTGTTGAAGGTCTTGGCAAGCAGGGTGACGTCGTCCTCGCCCTTGCGCACCGTCACCCTTTGCGTGAGGTCCTCCGGGCCCACCGCCCGGGACGTCTCGCGCATACGGCGGAGCGGATCGAGCAGCCGGCCCGCAACCACGCTGCCGATCACCGCTGCAGCCAGAAGCATGCCGAGGGCCACCAGCGAATACGTCCGCACCGAGCTGGCGTTGTGCTCGCGTTGATCGCCGGCGTCCCGGCCGACCAGGAAGAATGTCCCGGGGGCGCCCTTCATGGGCACCACCACTGTCCTGAGTGGACGGCCGTCCGAGTTCAGCTCGCCGAAGGACGCGCCGGCAGGGTTGCTGAGCTGGGCAGCATCGGCCAACATGCTGTTGTTCAGGAGGTTGCTGTCCCCGTTGCCTTCAACGGTCCATGCCACATGCCCATCCACTATCCCTGCCATGACCTCGTTGCTGCGCGGCTCGATATCCTCCGCGGCCTCGTGAAGGGCGCTGACGTACGTCCTGTTGGCGTAGTCACCGGACGTTTTCTTCTTTGTCTGGACGACCTTGACCACGGCATTCGCCTTGTCGAGAACCGCCTGGTCGGTCCTGGCATCAGAGTCCTGGAACTGGACCACGAACGTGACCATCCCGGCTGTGACCACCCCGGCGAGCATCATGCCCAGCATGGCGGCCACCACCCGGAAACGCACCGAGTGGATCTTTGCGCCCCAGCCGGACGGGTCCTGGGTTTCCGCCTCAGGGAAGGCAACCGCCGGCGCGGCCTGGCCGTCTTCACTGGGATGTTCATCCAAGGTGGCCACTCTGTTCCCTTCCTGCGCGGATCAGCTTGCTATGCCTAGCTGAGGCGGTACCCGGCGCCGCGGGTGGTGAGGATCCGGTCCGCGCCGAGTTTCATCCGCAACTGGCGCACGTACACATCCACCACGTTGGACGTGCCGTCGAAGTCGTAGCCCCAGACATGGCTGAGCAGTTGCTGCCGGCTCAGGACCTGCCCGGGGTGGAGCAGGAACATTTCCACCAACGCGAATTCGCGGGCAGAGAGTTCCACCATCCTGCCGTCGACGCTGACCGAGTGGGTGAGCAGGTTCAGCTCCAAGTGCCCGTAGCGCATGACGCTTCCCGCCAGCACATCGCCGGTGTCCGACTTGCGGATCCGGGCCTTGATGCGGGCCACGAGTTCCTCGAAGTGGAAAGGCTTGACGATGTAGTCGTCGGCGCCGCCCTCCAGCGCTGCGACGGTGTCGCTGGATGATCCGCGGGCCGTGAGGAAGATGACCGGGATGCCCACCTGGCCGCGGCGCAGCGCCGCGAGGACGGCGTACCCGTCCAGGCGGGGGAGTCCGATGTCCAGGAGCAGGAGATCGAATTCGCCGCTGGAGGCGTAGTCCACGGCCGTGACGCCGTCGGCGACCACCGTGGGCACGTAGCCGGCCGCGCGCAGGCCCTTTTCGATGAAGCGGGAGATGCGTTCTTCGTCTTCTGCAATGAGGATGCGGGTCAAGGTGACTCCCTGGACAGCCCGGCTCCGGAAGGCCCCCTAGCCGCGCATCTGCACGGTCCTCTTCGCGGGATCCTAGGCCTGCTCCAATACTGCGGCGTCTCCTACATGTGACTGGGAGGAATTCCGGGGCCCCAGCAGCCTCGATCAGCCCGGAGTGCGGGCCGCACCCGTGCCCCGTTGTGTGGGGCCGGCGGTTGAGCTGGTGCGGACCCGTCAGGGCGGCGCGGCGGCCCGTGCGGGACCGCGCGCTGGACAAGAGGCCCCTGCGTCGGGGCGACTGAACGTTCTTGATTCAGAAGGAATGGACATCTGGTGCTCCTCCAGAGGACGGCCCCACGGCGTGGGGTTCCATCGGGCAGCTGCGGCTGAGACTATTCCCGCTTCTTTCATCCTGCCCCCGTAATGGAGCCTGCGCCACCTCTGATCGGTTGATTTTCAGCCTGTTAACAGCTCACTCGCAGGAGCAGGCCCCTGCCGGCCCGTTATTGCCCAAAAAGCGCGCCGGTGAGCTGGCGAGTCAGGTCGTGGATGAGGTCCAGGCGGTCCGCACTGTCGGCGTCGTCCGGGCCCCACGTGTAGATGACCACCGCGTAGGAGCGGTCGGCGGCGTTGAGCAGGGCGGCGTCGTGGACGTAGCCCTGCACCACGCCGTACTTGTGGTGGACCGTGATGCCGGGCGCGACGGCGGCCGGGATGAGGTCCTCGTCATTGGTGTGCTGCATGTAGCCGAGCAGCTCCGCGGTGTGATCGGCGTTGAGCAGCTTGCCCGTGGTGAGCTGCGCCAGGAGCCGCGCCATGTCCGTCGGTGCCAGCAGGTTTTCCTCGGGATCGTAGGTGATGCCGAGGGTGGCGGCGTAGGCGGTGAGGTTGGGGTAGCCGATGTCCCGCATCAGCAGGAGCCATGAGTCGTCGCTGCTGGTGTTGATCATGGCTTTGAGCTGGAACGCGGCATTGAACGCGCCCAGGGGAGCATCGAGTGACTTATCGCCGGTTTCCACGAGGTGGTAGTAGGCGGCGGCCGTCAGGACCTTCGCGGTGCTCGCCGCCGTGTAGGGTGCCACGTCGCCGTAGCTCTGCAGCTGGCCGTCGCGGGTGTCCAGCACGGCGACGCCGATCCGGTGATCGGGGTGCGCGCCGATGATCCGCTGCATCTCGGCGGGAAGGTCGACGGCGGCGGCCGCCGGGGCTGCCGGTGCGGTCTCCGCCGGGCCCGGCTCCTGCTGCCAGGCGACGGTCAGGACGTCACCGGTCAGGAAGTCGCGGGTCAGGAAGTCACGGGTGTGGGAATCACTGCCGGGTGCGGTGCGGATCGCGCCGAGGACCACGACGGCGGCCAGCACCAGCACGGCGGCGGCCCAGACGAGCACCACGTTCCTGCGGTGGGTGGGAGCGGCCGGCCGGGGGCCCGGATTCGTCATGTACGTGGGCCTTTCCGGACTCGACTGGGTGGTGCCTCCGACGTTAGGCCGGGCCGGGGGCGAAGTCCACGGAGCGCGCGGGGCGCGGCCCAAGTGGGACAAAAATCCCAGATGCGGGTCCACTACGCTGGCATTCATGACCCGGAAAATTACTGTCAGCCTGCCGGACGCCGCGCTGCGTGAGTATCTTCAGCCGCACCCGGACGTCACCGTCCTGGAGTGGGACCTCGCCGGTGAGCCGCCCCTGCCGCGGATCGACATCGTGGTCCCGCCGTACATGGGCGGCCCGGAGGTCCTGCGGAGCCTGGCAGCGGTGGACACGGCCCTGGTGCAGAGCCAGTCGATCGGGTACGACGGCGTGGCGGAGTTCCTGCCGGCCGGGCGGGTCTTCGCCAACGCGTCCGGCGTGCACGAGACCTCCACCGCGGAGCTGGCGCTCGCCCTGATCCTCGCCAGCCAGCGCGAACTGCCCCGCCTGATCCAGAACCAGCAGGACGGACGGTGGGACGCCCGGCCCACGGCCAGCCTGGCCGACCGCCGCGTCCTGATCGTTGGCTACGGCGGGGTGGGCAAAGCGATCGAGGACCGGCTCCTGCCGTTCGAGACCACCGTGACCCGGGTGGCCAGCACCGAACGGACCGATGACCGCGGCCGGATCCATGGCATCGCCGAGCTGCACACGCTCCTGCCGGAGCACGACATCGTGGTGGTGGGGGTTCCGCTCAGCGACTCCACCCGGCACCTGATTGATGACGCCTTCCTCGCGGCCATGCCGGACGGCGCCCTGGTGGTGAACGTGGCCCGCGGCCCGGTGGCGGACACGGAGGCCCTGGTCCGGCACACCGCCTCCGGCCGGATCCGCGCCGCGCTAGACGTCACTGATCCCGAACCCCTGCCGCAGGACCACCCGCTCTGGCGGACCCCGGGCGTCATCATCAGCCCGCACGTGGGCGGCGCGAGCTCGGCCATGCGCCCGCGTATGGGCCGGCTGCTGCAGCGGCAGATCGAGATCATGCTGGCGGGCGAGCCGCCAGTGAACGTGGTGTTGAACGGCTAGTTGGGCGGCACGGGCCACGGCCCGGGCGTGTCGCTTTAGCCCTCCTGGGTTACGGCCGACATGTCGCCGACGCCAGGGGTGCCGTCGGCGAGCGCGTAGCGCTGCAGCACCGCGCCCTTCGGTGAGGCGACGACCGGCTCGATGAGCCTGAGGTTCGTCGGAACCACCCCGTCCGCGAAGACCTTCTTTCCGCCGCCGAGGAGGATCGGGTACACCCAGAGCGTGAGTCGGTCGAAGAGCCGCTCGGCGAACAGGGTCTGCACGAAGTCGAGGCTGCCGATCACGTGGATGTTCTCGTGCCGGTCGCGCAGTTCGCGCACGGCGGCGACGATATCAGGACCGAGGAGCGTGGAGTCGGCCCACTCGAGGGGAGGCGTCCCACGCGATGCAACATATTTCGGGATGCGGTTGAACAGCCGCGCGATCTCACCGTTGGCGTGCGGCCAGTACCCGGCGAAAATGTCGTAGGTCCGGCGCCCGAGCAGCAGCGCGTCCATCCCCGTCATCCCGGAGGTGACCTGCCCGCCGACCACCTCGTCGATGAGCGGCGCCTGCCAGCCGCCAAACTCGAACCCGCTGTCGGTGTCCTCGTCCGGGCCGCCGGGCGCCTGCGCGACGCCGTCGAGGGTGGTGAACAGGTCGATATGGATCAGTCCCATGCCGTGCTCCTTCTCCGTCGCCCGTCGTCGCCGCGGCGACGGGATCACTTCGAGGCTGGCACACCGTTCCCCTGCGAAGCAACAGGTTTCAACGGCTCCCGGCGGTGTCCACCACGCAGAACCTGTTGCCCTCCGGATCGGCCAGGATCACGTAGTCGGCGTCCGCGGGCCGCTTGCTCCATTCGACCCGGGTGGCGCCCAGGGCCAGGAGGCGCTGCACCTCGGCGTCCTGGGTGTCCGTGTAGAGGTCCAGGTGCAGGCGCGGCGGGATCTGGACGGCCGCGGGGACCCGGTCCAGGGAGATGCAGGTGCCCACGCCGCCCGGCGGCTGGAGGATCACGAAGTCGCCGTCGGGCTCGTACCGCGGCTCGTAGCCCAGGGCTGCCTGCCAGAAACTCATCTGGCGTTCGAGGTTGTCCACCCGGATGACGATTGAGCCAATGCGCAGCATCCGCATCAAGCTACACCCGGGCCGCAGGCCCGGCAAGCAGTCCAGCCCGGCAAGCAGGCCGGCCGGGCAAGCAAACCGCGCATCTGAGCATCGCCGCAGGCCCGCCCCCGATTCGCCCTCAGAGGAACCCGGCCCACTCCCGGGTTCGGGACGTAAACTGACCCTCACATCGTTCTGTGTGAGACAGTCTGTGACGCGTGAAGTGGAGACCGGATGCTCTGGAAACTGCTCGTCGAATACCTGAGGCCGCAGCGGCGGCTGCTGCTCGCCGTCGTCGTCTTCCAGCTGGCGGCGTCCATTGCATCCCTCTACCTGCCCACCCTGAACGCGGACATCATCGATCAGGGCGTGGCGAACGGCGACACCGAGTACATCCTGCGCATCGGCGGGCTCATGCTGGCGGTTACCCTGCTGCAGGTCATCTGCACCGTCGTGGCCGTGTACTTCGGGGCGAAGGCCGCGATGGCACTGGGCCGGGACGTCCGGGGCGCCATCTTCAGCCGGGTCGCCGCGTTCTCCGAGCAGGAAGTCACCCGGTTCGGCCCGCCCAGCCTCATCACCCGCTCCACCAACGACGTCCAGCAGGTCCAGCAGCTGGTCCTGATGTCCGCCACACTCATGGTCACGGCGCCCATGCTCTGCATCGGCGGGGTGATCATGGCCATCCGGCAGGACCTGCAGCTGTCCTGGCTGATCGCCGTCAGCGTCCCCGTGCTGCTGGCCGCGGTGGGTTCGATCATTTTCCGGATGGTGCCGCTGTTCCGGGTCATGCAGGCCCGGATCGACACCGTCAACCGGGTGCTGCGCGAACAGCTCACCGGCATCCGCGTGGTGCGGGCCTTCGTCCGGGAGGACGTGGAGACGGCCCGCTTTGCCCGCGCCAACGAGGACGTCACGGACACTGCGCTGCGCGCCGGCCGGCTCATGGCGCTCGCGTTCCCCACCGTGATGCTGGTGCTCAACGTCTCCAGCACGGCCGTGATCTGGTTCGGTGCGTTCCGGATCGAGGACGGCTCCATGCAGGTGGGCACCATGATCGCGTTCCTGAGCTACCTGATGCAGATCCTGATGTCGGTCATGATGGCCACGTTCATGGCGATCATGATCCCGCGCGCCGCCGTGTCCGGGGACCGGATCGGCGAGGTCCTCGGGACCGAATCCAGCGTCCGGCCGCCGCTGCGTCCCGTCTCGCGCGCGGCCGGGCGGGCAGCCCGTGGCGAGCTGGAGATGCGCGACGTCGGATTCGCCTACCCGGGCGCCGAGCAGCCGGTGCTGTCGGACGTGAACTTCACCGCCCGGGCGGGGCAGACGACGGCGATCATCGGCAGCACCGGCTCCGGCAAGACCACCCTGGTGAACCTGATGCCGCGGCTGTTCGACGCGACCTCCGGTTCGGTGCGGATTGACGGCGTGGACGTCCGCGAGCTCCACCCGGACCTGCTGTGGGGGCACATCGGCCTGGTCCCGCAAAAGCCCTACCTCTTCTCCGGCACGGTGCGCAGCAACCTGCTCTACGGCAAACCCGACGCCACCGAGGACGAGCTCTGGCGGGCCCTGAGGATTGCGCAGGCGCAGGACTTTGTGGAGGAGCTGGAGGGCGGACTGGATGCACCGATCTCGCAGGGCGGCACCAACGTCTCCGGCGGCCAGCGGCAGCGGCTCGCGATCGCCCGGGCACTGGTGAAACAGCCCGAGCTCTACATCTTTGACGACTCCTTCTCCTCGCTGGACACCGCTACGGACGCCCGGCTGCGGCAGGCACTCAAGCAGCACACCGCCGGGGCCACCATGGTGATCATCGCCCAGCGGGTCTCCAGCATTGTGGACGCGGACCAGATCCTGGTGCTCGAGCGTGGCAGGATCGTCGCGCAGGGCACGCACGAGGAACTGCTGGAGGCGTCGGAAACGTACCAGGAGATTGTGAACTCCCAGCTCGCAGCGGAGGAGGCAGCATGAGCCGCACCGACAAGGCGCCGACGCCGGCCCCCGCCACCGCTCCTGCTGCCGGGGCTCCCGGGGCACCCGCGGCCCCCGGGGCTCCCGCGGCGCAAACCCCCATGCGGATTCCCCGTCCGGCGGGCGGACCCGGCCGCGGCGGCCCGTTTGCCGGGATGAACATCCCGGCGGAGAAGGCCATGAACTTCGGCCCGTCCGCCCGGCGGCTGCTGGGGGAGCTGCGGCCCGAACGGCTGTGGCTGGTGCTGGTCCTGATGCTCGCCGTCGTCGGCGTGACGTTCTCGGTGATCGGGCCCCGGCTGCTGGGCGAGGGCACCAACCTGATCTTCGCCGGCGTCGTGTCCAAGCAGCTGCCGGCCGGGGAGACCCAGGCCCAGGTGATCGCCCAGATGCGCGCCGCCGGGCAGAACCAGCAGGCGGACATGCTCAGCGCCATGACGCTGACGCCCGGCACCGGAATCGACTTCACCGCGCTGGCCACCGTGCTGCTGTGGGCGCTGGTCCTGTACGTGCTGGCGTCGGTGTTCGGCTGGATGCAGGCCTACATCCTCAACGGCGTGGTCCAGCGCACCATGTACCGGCTGCGCGAGCGGATCGAGGCGAAGATCAATAAGCTGCCGCTGCGCTACTTCGATTCCGTGCAGCGCGGCGAGCTGCTCAGCCGGGTGACCAACGACGTCGACAACATCTCCCAAAGCCTGCAGCAGTCCATCAGCCAGGCCGTGACCTCGGTGCTGACCGTGGCCGGGGTGCTGGTGATGATGGTCATCCTCTCGCCCACGCTGGCGCTGATTGCGCTGGTGACCATTCCGCTGACCCTGGTGACGACGGCGGTGATCGCCAAGCGCTCCCAGAAGCTGTTCGTGGCGCAGTGGCGGCACACCGGCGAGCTGAACGGGCAGATCGAGGAGACCTACACCGGGCACGCGCTGGTGAAGGTCTTCGGCCGGCAGCGCGAGGTGGAGGAACGGTTCCGGCAGAAGAACGTGGAGCTGTACCAGGCCAGCTTCGGCGCGCAGTTCATTTCCGGGCTGATCATGCCGGCCATGACGTTCATCGGGAACCTGGTCTACGTGGGGATCGCCGTGGTGGGCGGGCTGCAGGTGGCCTCCGGCGCGATGCAGCTGGGCGATGTGCAGGCGTTCATCCAGTACTCCCGGCAGTTCACCCAGCCGCTGGCGCAGCTGGGGTCCATGGCGAACCTGCTGCAGTCCGGTGTGGCGTCGGCCGAGCGGGTGTTTGAGCTGCTGGACACCGAGGAACAGGGCCCGGATCCTGTCCCGGCTGCGGCGCCCAACGGGGGCCGGGGCCGGCTCGTGTTCGAGGACGTGTCGTTTGCCTACTCGCCGGACAAGCCGCTGATCACGGATCTGAGTCTCGTGGCCGAGCCGGGCCAGACGGTGGCCATTGTGGGCCCCACGGGCGCGGGCAAGACCACCCTGGTGAACCTGATGATGCGCTTCTATGAGCTCGACGCCGGGCGGATCACGCTCGACGGCGTGGACGTCACCGCGATGACGCGCGACGGGCTGCGCTCGCGGATGGGCATGGTCCTGCAGGACACCTGGCTGTTCGGCGGGACCATCCGGGACAACATCGCCTACGGCCGGCCCGGTGCTTCGGAAGCCGAGATCCTGGAGGCCGCACGGGCGACGTACGTGGACCGTTTCGTCCGGTCCCTGCCGGAGGGCTACGACACCGTGCTCGACGACGAGGGCGGCAACGTCTCCGCCGGCGAGAAACAGCTGCTCACCATCGCCCGGGCGTTCCTGGCCCGTCCGTCCGTGCTGATCCTGGACGAGGCGACTTCTTCCGTGGATACGCGGACCGAGGTGCTGGTGCAGAAGGCGATGAGTGCTTTGCGGTCCGACCGGACCTCGTTTGTCATTGCCCACCGGCTGTCCACAATCCGCGACGCCGACCTCATCCTGGTGATGGAGGCCGGCCAGATCGTCGAGCAGGGGACGCACGCTTCATTGTTGGCTGCGGGCGGGGCGTACGCCGCGCTGTACGCGGCGCAGTTCGCGGCTCCTGTTGCGGAGGTCTAGGGAAAACAACAATTCGTCTGTCGGCCTCAAGACGGAGACAATTAGCATCTTGCGTAAATCAACTTTACGTAATATCCGCTATCAGCAGTCTCGGCTGGTGGGGAGTGGCGTTCCAGACCGCCCGTTAGGGCGGTCAACGGGCTACGTCGTCATCGAGCTCAAGACCGGAAAGTTCCAGCCGGGTCCACCGGCAAGCTCAACTTTGGCGACGCCCTTAACGGCAGTCGTTGACGCGCTAGGCCAATTGTCCAGACAGCATCTGGACAATTGATGGTCGGCAGTTCAGGTGACCGGCGGCGCTACTCGTCCGGCTTTACGTAGTTCTTCCGACTGTTTCTTATCTGGGTCAGAAACGCCGGGGGTTGAGATCGGGCTGGCCTGGTCAGCACGACTAGCATTGGACCATCAGAAGAACAATGTGGATCACGGCGGACGTTGAGCTGCCCATGGAGTTGATCGAAGCACACGCTGCTGGCAATTTGGTGCTATTCGTTGGGGCCGGCGCATCCAGAAATCCTCCTTCCGGTCTGCCGCTGTTCGAGCAGTTGGCTGAGCAAGTTGGAGTCATGGCTCGCCGACCCTATCCCGGTGACGGTGTTGCCATAGACCGCTTCCTGGGAGAGCTACTCGACGGGTTCGACGTCCACAAGCACGTTAAGAGGCTAATCAGCAGACCCGACTCGATCCCAAACGAGAGCCACAGGGCTCTCGTTCACCTTGCTGCCGCTGCGGGAACGACGCGAATCATCACCACAAACTTCGATGATCATCTGCAGACCGCTGCAGACGATGCCGAAAAGGCTCTCGGCGACATCTACTTTTCTCCCGCACTCCCAGTAGGTCGGGACTTCGAGGGGCTGGTCCACCTGCATGGCTCAATCAGTCGGCCGGAACTGGAGCTCATCCTCACGGACCACGACTTCGGGAGAGCCTATCTGACAGACGCCTGGGCCACGCGATTCCTGCGCGAAGTTTTCGACCACTTCGTTGTTCTGTTTGTTGGTTTCAGCCACAACGACCCCATCATGAACTACCTCGGGATGGGGCTCCCTTCCTCAACCCGACGCTTCATCCTGACAGACCAAGCCGAGGATCCCCGCTGGAAGAGGCTAGGAATCACACCGGTCGCCTACCCCAGCGACGACAACCACGCAGCAGCCGCGCGCGCCATAGATGAATGGGCCAAGCGCGCGTTGATGGGACGTTTGGACCATGGTGCCCGTATCCGGGACATCGTCCAGGGTGGGCCGCCCAAGAACCCCGTCGAGACAGACTATTTGTCCCACATGCTCGAAGACCCAGACGGTGCACGCGTATTCGCGGAATCCGCATCTGATGCGAGCTGGCTACCATGGCTGGAAACCCATGAGGCTTTCTCCTCAATCTTCAAGACCAATCCGACAGCCGCGCCTGATAGCGCACTCGGTGAGGCGAGCACCGTGCTGGCGCAATGGTTCTGCGACAAATACATCGGCGACGTCGCGCGCCAAGCCACTGCTCTCAACCTCATACAGCGCACCGGCCAACAACTCAGTCCGCAACTGGCCGCCGCCTTGCCTTGGGCGATCCGCACGCTGGCGTCGAAAGACCCCGTAGCCGCACGACGATGGACGGTTCTGCTGACAACATCCATCGCAGAGTACAGCGCACCACTTTCCCTTGAGCGCTACATGTGGGCCAATAATTCAGGTGCTGAAAAGCCCGATCTGCTTCTACTGCGTTTGGGTCTTCGCCCCTATTTGAATCTGCGACCGGACTACTGGGGCGCCGCCTTCAGCAACGAATCTGGAGTCGAGTACATCCCGACGGCCGAAGTCTCTTGGTCCATAAACGAATATGCAGCAAACGAATACTGGCAGAGACTCAAGAAATGGGATGTAGCTCTCGACCACCGGCTCTGCTCATTGCTCGAGAATGCGCTCCTCACCGCGCACGAGCTACTCGACGCCTGGTCCTCGCAGGGTGGCGGAGGGTCGCTGTCCATCCGGCGTTCCGCAATCGAACCGCATCCGCAAGACAAGTTCAGGGAAGTCATCGATGTTCTCATCGATGGACTGCGCGACTGCGGCCAGGAACTCATCGCCTCGGATCCGGGCATCGTCGACCGCTGGCGGGGCAAGGAGTACCCGCTCTTTCGTAGACTGGCCGTGCACACCCTGGGCTTCGCTCCGTTGTTCGACTCATCGGCAAGAATCCAATGGCTGCTCGAGCACGACCTGATCTTCGACTACCACACAAAGCACGAGACATACGCGGTGCTGGCGGCCTCGGTCCAGGACGCGAGCCCCGCCGTGAAGTCTGCGCTGCTTCGAAGAATTAGGCTGGGACCCGGGCTCGATGACGAGGTCGATAAAAGGCACACGCAGTACATGAAGTACAACATTCTGACGTGGCTTACGATGGCCGACACAAAGTGGGCCGGTGCCGCCACAGCTCTTGATGAATTGCAGCAGGCAAACCGCGATTTTGCGCCCCGCCCTCATCCCGATTTCGACCATTGGTCCGAGTCCGGTGTCTGGGGCGGGACCCCGCCGGCATCCGCTGAGGAGTTCGCTCGGATGATCCGTGATGAAGGGGTGGACCACGCTGTGACGTGGCTCCTCAACCAGGACTACTCCGAGCGGGACTTCGACCAACCTACGTGGGACGATGCGCTCGGCCTGCTCCGCTCTATCGCCGAATCAGTGCCTTCCGTTGCTCTCGAGCTCTGGACCTCCTCAGCTCTTATTAGGGACGACCGCGTCCAAACCATGCGTGGCGCCTTGACTGACGGCTGGTCTAAGGCGGACCTCAGCGATGTCGCGCTGGAGGTCGTTGAAGTTGTCGCCAGCATCGCATCGGACAGAGATGCGGCCCGACAGGTCTCAGACTTCCTCCTCGCACAAGTCGATATACAGGCCGACAACGCATCGTCACAGATCACCGCCCGGCTTCGGGAAATTGCACAGCGCCTCTGGGAAGCGCACAGTGCATCCTTCACTCACAACGAGGAATTCAGTTCAGTGAGCCTCTCGCTGAACTCGTGGCCTGGGAGAGTTTCCACCTATTGGGTCAGGGAAATTGGGCGGCGTTGGAGATCCGATCCTGACCACTGGGCAGGCTTGAGTGACCACGAGCGCAATGCATTGCTACCGATGTTGCAAGGATCCGGCCAGGCGCTAGACGCTACACGTCCTGCCTTGGCGGGGGAGGTCTTCTTCTTGTTTGCAGCAGACCCCGATTTCACCGTGGCGAATGTCTTCCCGTTGTTCTCCAACCCGGGACTCGAAAGGGAATCATGGGAGGCCTACCTTTACCATCCCCGGTGGAACAACAAGTTCCTTGAGCGGGGCTTTCTCGGCCTCATCGTTCAGGCTCAATCGCGGCTCGAAGAGCTTCCCGGCAACACTCTGTCTGCGCAGTACTGGGGGCTGTTAGCGTCTGTTCTGACATACTCCGACATCACTTCTGAAATGCGCGTCGAAATCCTTGACCAGCTGGTGCTTGAGCAGAGCGGGCGGCACGTTGCTCAATTCGTTGATCACCTCTTCGTCCTGCTCGAAGGTCAGGACACCAACGAAGCAGCCCAGTGGTGGGACGCTTGGATGGGTTCCTACGTCCAGAGGCGCTTCGATGGTCAGCCAAGGAGGCCGGATCCTGAGGAACTTGAGGCGTGGGCGGACCTCGTACCTCTCCTGGGTGATCGCGTTCCGGACGGCGTCAAAATTGTCTTGTCGCAAGGGGTTGGGTTCCGTTCAATATTCCGGTGGGACAGAGTAGACGGCCCCACCGTCCTCGCACATGCCCGGCCGTTGGCGCAATACCTGATCCACAGACTTCAGAACTCGGCCCAACTCAGCCACACAACCCAAGACGACGTATCAAAAGCAGCCCATGTCCTGATGGAACATCTGGATTCAAACATGCGGGAACGGTTGGTCGAAGCAGCAGCCCACCACGGAGTGTTCCTCAAACAGGGGGAACGGTAGAGCCCTTGCTGGCACAAGAGTGACTTCATCCGCCGGTCTATTGTCCAGACATGCTGACAACACGACATAACGTCCAATATCGGCCGTTGTGGGGTGTCTTGCCGGCCTGCGCGGGTCCGCCGCCGGCGCCGCCTACACCGCGTCCAAGCAGGCCGTCGTCGGCGTGACCAGGAACGCGGCCGTGATGTACGGCCCAGGGGCCTGTGCTTCAACGCCGTGGCCCCCGGCCCCACCATCACCAACATCATGGCCACCTGGGGATCCCAGCTGGCGGCCGAACGCCTCGGCCCGCTGATGCAGGCCACCGTCCCACGCCCGCCACCGCCGCCCAGCTCGCCGCGTCCATCACCTTCCTGCTCAGCGACGACGGCACCAACATCAACGGCGCCATCCTCGCATCCGACGGCGGCTGGTCGGCGCTCTAAAGCACCTCACCAAAGCGCAAGCGGGCGACGGCGGGAAGTCCCGCCGTCGCCCGCTGGACGGGGATCAAATCCGTCATTGCACCATCGGATCCGCTGGTGCCATCACGTCCACACATCGCGGGTGAGCCCGGATTGTTACGTGGACGGGAAGGGGTGCCCGTCCGGTCGCCGGCGAGCGGCAATGGATTTGGCACCCAGCCCCGCCAACGCGATGACCAGAGCCAGCAAGACTCTGGGAGCGGCTCCGCCCGCGGGCCCAAGTGTTGCCGCCAAGATTTGCCGACTCATTAACAGCATCTCCTGCAGGTCGCCAGCCAGTACACGCGTTCCCAGGACGTAGTTGACCGAGATGAACAGGGCGGGAACCAGCCACAACAGGGCAAGATTCACGGCCCACACTGCGGTCCGCCGCGCAGGACGAAGGCCGCACCATGCCAGGGCGCAACCTACGAGGATGGCGGGAATCCAGTGAGCGATTGTCGGCACTGCGACGGGGACGTTGAGGTGCCCAACGAAGCCGACAACCCACTCCACCGTCCACGAAGCGAACGGCACCGCGATGAGTCCGGCGCCCAATGCCGCCAGGCTCCGTGACCTTGAACAGAGCAGCAGGTGCGCCACGAGGGCCGCCGCGAGGGAGGCGGTCACGCCCGCGAGCAGCCCGGCGAAGTAGAGGCTCGCCGTTGTTCCGCCCGCCAAGCCTCCGTCGAGCACTGTGAAGGACTGGACGGCCGCCGTGAACTGAACCACAAGAACACCGGCTGCCGCGCACCACGTCACCAGTCGCCGTCGGGCGGGAGACCAGATGCGCACCGCGAGTCCGGCCGCCGCACCTCCCACGGTGAGGAGGGCCACGATGGTGGTGAGTTCGTACTGGCTTAGCGGCAGTAACGACACGGGCATCTGGTCCGGAGCGACCTCTGCGCCCCACAAGTTCTGCAACGGGAACTGTGCGCCGGTCACCAGCCAGGGGCCCAAGCCGAGCAATCCTGCCAGGATCCCGATCAGCCACGCCCAAGCGGCATCCCCGGCGGGGGCCCGGCTTGGTGGTCTGCTGGGGGCTGCCTGTTCCATCGCTCGATCCGGAAGGCTCACGGAGGCTCCTTGCGTAGAGCGCTCTGGAGGGACGCGCACGAAAAGTAAAGTATCCGTCCAGAATAATGCACCGAATGGATTAACCCCCTGGTCCGGTCCACGCGGTGGATGACGACCTCTGGGACCGCGTGTTCCGGATCAACGTCACGGCCCTCATGCGCCTCGCCCACGCAAGCAGACGACGGCGAAGAGCTCCCGCCGTCGTCCGCGGGAACAGCGACTCAATTGAAATAAATTTTGCATCCTGCCCGGGAACCGGATAAATTGTGAGCTGTGTCACCGACCAGTGGCACAGCTTATGATCTGCGGCGGGAGAGTCCTGCCGGTACGTTCAGCAGGCGCCGTAGGAGCAAATCCTCCCCAGGAATCTCTCAGGCCCACGTACCGCCGCGGCAAGGCAACTCTGGAAAGCAGTCCGGGCAACCGGGCTCACCGACGGTGCAAGTGGCGCGCTGCTATCAGCAGGGCAAAACGGAAACTCTCAGGTCCAATACAGAGCGGGGAGGAACCCGAATCATCGTGGCGTCTTGATGCCACCTGAATTATGGAGTTCCTCTCATGACGGTTCAATCGTCCCCGTCCACCTTCGCAGACCGCCACATCGGCGCCCGCCGCCAGGCCGACATCGACACCATGCTCAAGGCCGTCGGCTACGACAGCGCTGATGGCCTCGTTGACAACGCGGTCCCCGATTCCATCCGCCAGGAAAAGCCCCTCACCCTGGACAGCGCCCTCAGCGAAGTCCAGGTGCTGGCCGAACTGCGCAAGCTCGCCTCCAAGAACAAGACGGCCGTGCAGATGATCGGCCAGGGCTACTACGACACCGTCACCCCGCCGGTGATCCGCCGCAACATCCTCGAAGCCCCCGCCTGGTACACCGCCTACACCCCGTACCAGCCGGAAATCTCCCAGGGACGCCTCGAGGCGCTGCTGAACTTCCAGACCATGGTCCAGGACCTCACCGCGCTCCCGGTCGCCAATGCGTCCCTCCTGGACGAGGCCACCGCGGTTGCCGAGGCCGTGCTTCTCATGCGCCGCGCCAACAAAAACAAGTCCGCTGCCGGGGCCAAGACCGTCCTCGACGCCGACTGCCTCCCGCAGACCATTGCCATCGTCAAGGGCCGCGCCGAAGCGCTGGGCTTCGAGGTGCAGGTCGCTGACCTCTCCGCCGGTCTGCCCGACGGCGACATCAACGGTCTCGTCCTCCAGCAGCCGGGCGTCTCCGGCCGGGTGTGGGACCAGTCCGGCGTGATCGCCGAGGCCAAAGAACGCGGCGCACTGGTCACCGTGGCGGCGGATCTGCTTGCCCTGACCCTGATCACCCCTCCGGGCGAACAGGGGGCGGACATCGCCGTCGGCTCCACCCAGCGCCTGGGCGTGCCGCTGTTCTTCGGCGGCCCGCACGCCGCCTACATGGCGGTGCGCGAGGGCATGGAACGCACGCTCCCCGGCCGCATCGTCGGCGTCTCCAAAGACAACGCCGGCGTCCCGGCCTACCGCCTGGCCCTGCAGACCCGCGAGCAGCACATCCGCCGAGAGAAGGCCACGTCCAACATCTGCACCGCCCAGGCACTGCTGGCCATCGTGTCCTCGTTCTACGCCGTCTACCACGGCCCCGACGGGCTGAAGGCGATCGCCCAGACCGTCCACAACAACACCCGCGCCCTCGCCGCCACGCTGAAGATCGCCGGCCGGGAACTGGCGAGCGAGTCCTTCTTCGACACCCTCACGGTCCGCGTCCCCGGCAAGGCCGCCAAGGTCATCGCCGCCGCCGAGGCCCGTGGCATCAACCTGCGGCTCATCGACGCGGACACAGTTGGCGTGTCCGTCGATGAAACCACGACGCCGGAGGTCCTCTCCGCGGTGGTCGTCGCCTTTGGCGCCGGCCCGGTGGTGGAGGCCAAGGGCTTCGAGCTGCCCGGGAGGGTGCTGCGCACCTCCGAATTCCTGCAGCATCCGGTCTTCAACACGCACCGCTCCGAAACCCAGCTGCTGCGCTACATCCGCAAGCTCTCGGACCGCGACCTCGCCCTGGACCGCACCATGATCCCGCTGGGCTCCTGCACCATGAAGCTGAACGCCACGGCCGAGATGGAAGCGATCTCCTGGCCGGAGTTCGCCTCCATCCACCCTTTCGCGCCGGACTCCCAGACCGAGGGCTGGCGGGAACTCATCAGCGGCCTCGAAGCTGACCTCGCCGAAATCACGGGCTATGACCAGGTCTCGATCCAGCCGAACGCCGGTTCCCAGGGCGAGCTCGCCGGGCTGCTGGCGATCCGCGGCTACCACCACTCCCGCGGGGAGGCCCAGCGCAACGTCTGCCTGATCCCGGCCTCCGCGCACGGCACGAACGCCGCCTCCGCCGTGCTGGCCGGCATGAAGGTGGTCGTCGTGGCCACAGCCTCGGACGGCACGATCGACCACGCGGACCTTCAGGCAAAAATCGAGGCCAACAAGGACGCCCTGTCCTGCATCATGATCACCTACCCGTCGACGCACGGGGTCTACGACGCCGACGTCCGCGAGGTCTGCGACGCGGTCCACGCCGCCGGCGGCCAGGTCTACGTCGACGGCGCCAACCTCAACGCCCTCGTCGGGCTGGCCCAGCCGGGCAAGTTTGGCGGTGACGTCTCGCACCTGAACCTGCACAAGACGTTCTGCATCCCGCACGGCGGCGGCGGACCGGGCGTCGGCCCGGTCGCGGCCAAGGCCCACCTGGCGCCGTTCATGCCAGGGGACGCGAACAAGGTCGAACCGGGAAAGGGAGTTGCCATCTCCGCTTCGCGTTACGGATCCGCCGGTGTGCTGCCGATCTCCTGGGCGTACGTGAAGTTGATGGGCGGCCAGGGCCTCACCGAGGCCACCAAGTCCGCGCTGCTCGCGGCGAACTACATCGCATCCCGGCTGGATGAGCACTTCCCGGTTCTCTACACGGGGGAGAGCGGCCTGGTGGCGCACGAGTGCATCCTGGATTTGCGGGAACTGACCGCCAGGACCGGCGTCACCGCCGAGGACGTGGCCAAGCGCCTCATCGACTTCGGCTTCCACGCCCCCACGCTGTCCTTCCCCGTGGCGGGCACCCTCATGGTGGAGCCCACCGAGTCCGAGGACCTTGCGGAGATCGATCGCTTCATCGAGGCGATGATCACCATCCGCCAGGAGATCGACCAGGTCTCCAACGGCGATTTCACGGTGGAGAACTCCCCGCTGCGCAACGCACCCCACACGGCAGCCGCCGTCGTCAGCACCGACTGGACCCGCGAGTACCCGCGTGAGCAGGCCGCATTCCCCGTCCACACACTCAGGCAGGACAAGTACTTCCCGCCGGTCGGGCGCATCGACGGCGCCGCCGGGGACCGCAACCTGGTCTGCTCCTGCCCGCCGCTTTCCGAATTCGAGAACTAAGGATTTCCTGATGAGTGAGAACTACACCGCTCTCTACGAGCAGCACAAAAAAGCCGGCGCCTCCTTCACGGACTTCGGCGGCTGGCAGATGCCGCTGAAGTACGAATCGGAACTCGCCGAGCACCACGCTGTCCGCAACGCCGCGGGCCTGTTCGACCTCTCCCACATGGGCGAAGTCTGGGTCACCGGCCCGGACGCCGCGGCGTTCCTCGACTACGCCCTGGCCGGGAAGCTGTCGGCCGTGGCCGTCGGCAAGGCGAAGTACTCGCTGATCTGCCAGGAAGACGGCGGCATCATCGATGACCTCATCTCCTACCGCCGCGGTGAGGACAAGTACCTGGTGGTCCCCAACGCAGGCAACGCCAAGGTCGTGGCCGCGGCACTGGCCGAAAGGGCCGGTTCTGCCCAAGAAGGCGGGTTCGACGTGACGGTGGAAGACGTTTCCGCCGAGATCTCGCTGATCGCCGTCCAGGGCCCGAACGCCGAAGCCATCCTGCTGACGCTGGTCCCGGCCGAGCAGCATGTCCTGGTCACCGAGCTGAAGTACTACGCTGCGGTTGAGGTTCAGATCAACGGACAAGATCTGCTCCTCGCCCGCACCGGTTACACCGGCGAGGACGGCTTCGAGATCTACATCTCGAACGAGGATGCGGCAGGTCTCTGGGAAGCACTGCTGGAAACCGGTGCCAGCCACGGGCTCATCCCGGCCGGCCTGGCCTGCCGTGACTCGCTGCGTTTGGAAGCCGGCATGCCGCTCTATGGCAACGAACTCTCCCGCGAAGGCAACCCATACGCAGCAGGCCTGGGCCCGGTCGTCTCGCTCGCCAAGGAGTCGGACTTCGTCGGCAAGGCCGCCCTGAGCGAGCTCAAGGCAGCCGGCGCAGGCTCCACGACCGGCCGCAAACTCGTCGGGCTCAAGGGCCTCGGACGCCGTGCCGCCCGCAGCCACTACCCGGTCCTCAAGGACGGCAACGTCGTCGGCGAAGTGACCTCCGGACAGCCCAGCCCCACCCTCGGCTACCCGGTCGCGATGGCCTACGTCGACATCGAACACGCCGCACCGGGCACAGCCCTGGACATTGACCTCCGCGGCAAGACGGAGCCTTTCGAAGTCGTCGCACTGCCGTTCTACAAGCGCCAAAAGTAGCCGGCCGCCGCTGGCTGAGCCTGCCGAAACCACATACGAACTTAAGGATTGAGATAAATGAGCAAAGTTGTAGCCGAACTGAAGTACTCCGCTGAACACGAGTGGGTTGCTGCCGACGGATCTGGCCCTGCAGGAATTGGGATTTCGGCCGTGGCCGCCGACGCCCTGGGCGACATCGTCTACGTGGACCTGCCCGAGGTCGGTTCCGCGGTGACCGCGGGGGAGACCTGCGGCGAGGTCGAGTCGACCAAGTCCGTCTCGGACCTCTACGCGCCGGTCACGGGCGAGGTGGTGGAGATCAATGACGCCGTCGTTTCCGATCCGGCGCTGATCAACAGCGATCCGTACGGGGCCGGCTGGCTGTTCAAGGTCGCCGTGACCGAAGAAGGCCCACTGATGTCGGCTGAAGAGTACGCGTCCAAGAACGGCGGCGAGCTGTGAGCGCCGCGACGGGTACCGTCGCGTTTGAGCAGGTCGTCTCCGCGAGCCTGGACGCGGAGGTGTCCGCGCTGGATCCGGAGATCGCCGCGAAGATCGACGCCGAGCTGTCCCGGCAGCGGGACGGGCTGGAAATGATCGCCTCGGAGAACCACACCGCCAAGGCTGTGATGCAGGCGCAGGGTTCGGTGCTGACCAACAAGTATGCCGAGGGCTACCCGGGCAAGCGCTACTACGGCGGCTGCGAGCACGTTGATGTGATCGAACAGCTCGCGATCGACCGGGTCAAGGCCCTGTTCGGTGCCGGGTACGCGAACGTGCAGCCGCATTCCGGCGCGCAGGCCAACGCCTCCGTGATGCATGCCCTGATCCGTCCGGGCGACACCATCATGGGCCTGAACCTGGCGCACGGCGGGCACCTGACGCACGGCATGCGGATCAACTTCTCCGGCCGGCTCTACAACGTGATCCCGTACCAGGTCCGTGAGGAGGACCACCGGATCGACATGGCCGAGGTCGAGGCCCTGGCCCTGGAGCACAAGCCGGCGCTGATCGTCGCCGGCTGGTCCGCGTACGCCCGGCAGCTGGACTTCGCCGAGTTCCGCCGGATCGCCGACTCCGTGGGCGCTTACCTGATGGTGGACATGGCGCACTTCGCCGGGCTGGTCGCGGCCGGGCTGCACCCGTCCCCGGTCCCGCACGCGCATGTCACCACCTCCACGACGCACAAGACCCTGGCCGGTCCGCGCGGCGGCATCATCCTGTCCAACGACGCCGAGATCGCCAAGAAGATCAACTCCGCGGTGTTCCCCGGCCAGCAGGGCGGGCCGCTGGAGCACGTCATCGCCGGCAAGGCCGTGGCGTTCAAGATCGCCGCGTCCGAGGAGTTCAGGGAGCGCCAGGAACGCGTCCTGGCCGGCGCCCGGATCCTTGCCGAGCGGCTGGTCCAGGACGACGTGACCGCCAAGGGGATCAACGTGATCTCCGGCGGCACCGACGTGCACCTGGTCCTGGTGGACCTGCGCAACTGCGTGCTGAACGGGCAGGAAGCCGAGGACCGGCTCGCGGCGATCGACATCACCGTCAACCGCAACGTCGTGCCGTTCGATCCGCGCCCGCCGATGGTCACCTCCGGGCTGCGGATCGGCACCCCGGCGCTGGCCACCCGCGGTTTTGGCGAGGCGGCCTTTACCGAGGTTGCCGACATCATCGCCGAGGCCCTGACCGCCGACGCCGGCGCGGACCTGTCCGGTCTGCGCACCCGGGTGGAGGCCCTCGCCGCCGCCCACCCGCTCTACCCCTCGGTTGCTAACCTCGCCTAGCGCTCAATGGGCGCATCATCGCACCGGTCCAGGGTCATTGGGGGGCCGGGACCGGTGCGGTGAGCCCCGCCTCTAGTCATTGACCATCATTCTCTTTCTCCGCGGAAGGTACGCATCATGGCAGTTGGAGTCTTCGACCTCTTTTCCATCGGAATAGGGCCATCCAGTTCCCACACCGTTGGCCCCATGCGGGCCGCCGCCGTGTTTGCTGAAGAACTCAAGTCCCTCGGCAAGCTGGCCGAGGCGGCGTCGCTGAGGGTGGACCTCTACGGCTCCCTCGCCGCGACCGGCCACGGCCACGGCACCATGACCGCCATTCTGCTGGGCCTGGAGGGTTTCCACCCCGAGCAGATCCTCCCCGAGGAGGTCGAGGAGCGGCTCGCCGCGATCGCGGACACCGGGAAACTACAGTTGGCTGGCTCCGTGCAGCTTCCCTACGGGGTGCAGGACATGGTCCTGCGGCCGCTGACCATCCTGCCCCGGCACACCAACGGCATGACCTTCACCGTCTCCGACGCCGAAGGCGAAGTCCTCCACCGCGCCACGTTCTTCTCCGTCGGCGGCGGCTTCATCGTCCGCGAGGGCGAGGAGGACGCGGCACTGCAGGAACTCGCGGAGTCGAAGAAGGTACTCCCGTTGCCGTTCCGCACGGCCGCCGAGCTGCTGGAACACTGCCGGACGACCTCGCTGAGCATCAGCGAGGTGATGCGGATCAACGAAGAGGACAGCCGGACAGAGGCCGAAATCTGTGCGGGGCTGCTGCACATCTACTCGGTGATGGAAGGCTGCGTCGAGGTCAGCCTCAAGCGCGTTGGGCTGCTGCCCGGCGGGCTCAAGGTCCGCCGCCGCGCGCCCGACTGGCACGAGCGGCTGATGAAGGAAACCCGCGGCCAGGACCCCGACTACCGGGACCCGAAGTACTGGCAGGAATGGGTCAACCTGATCGCCCTGGCCGTGAATGAGGAAAACGCCTCGGGCGGCCGTGTGGTCACCGCCCCCACCAACGGCGCCGCGGGCATCATCCCGGCCGTGCTCTACTACGCGCTGCACTTCGCCCCCGGCATGGACCAGGCCACCCAGGCCGACCGGGACGAGACGATCGTCAAGTTCCTGCTGACCGCCGGCGCCATCGGCGTGCTCTACAAGGAGCAGGCCTCGATCTCCGGGGCGGAAGTCGGCTGCCAGGGCGAGGTGGGCTCGGCGTCGTCGATGGCGGCCGCCGGCCTGGCCGAAGTCATGGGCGGCACGCCCCAGC
>NZ_JBFTPY010000029.1:0-38710 GCF_056398725.1 Arthrobacter sp. 01T425
TGGTCACGCCAGGCCTCCGCCACGCTGCGCCCCACCCTCACCCTCACCTACACGGACGGAACCCCGCCCGACACCACCGCACCCGGCGCGCCCGGGACCCTGGCCGCCACAGCCACCGGAACCACCGTCGCCCTGTCCTGGACCGCCGCAACCGACAACACCGGCGTCACCGGCTACACCGTCCACCGCTCCACCACGTCAGGCTTCACCCCCGCCACCACCACCAGAATCGCCGACACCATCGGGCTCAGCTACACCGACACCAACCGGCCCGCCGGAACCTGGTACTACCGCGTCACCGCCACCGACGCCGCCGGCAACACCGGCCCCGGCTCCAACGAAGCCACCGCCACCACCCAGCCCGGTGCCGGCGGGACTGCGACTGTGCTGGCTGTCGGTGACATCGCCTGTGCCCCCGGCTCAGTTGTCACCACGTCGGTGTGCCGCCAGGGCGACGTGGCCGCGGTGGTCGCGGCCCAGTCGCCCGACAGGTTCATCGCCCTTGGGGACCTTCAGTACCAGAACGCCACCCTTGCCGAGTTCATGGGGGCCGGCGGCTACAACGACACATTCGGCGCCCTTAAGGCCATCACCTCTCCGGTGCTCGGCAACCATGAATACCAAGACAACACCCGCGGCTATTTCGACTATTTCTATGGCCCCGGCGTCACCACGGGCGACTTCGGGCCCCGGACGGACGGCTACTACTCGACGACGATCGGGGCCTGGACCTTCATCGCCCTGAACAGTGAATGCGGGCCCGGCGGGGTGAGCGGTGGATGCGGCGTCGGCAGCCCGCAATATTTGTGGCTGCAGGACCGTCTCACCAATTCCCCGACGGCGTGCACCCTCGTGGCGGCGCACCATCCGCGCTGGTCAACGGGCGTGAACCACGGCTCCTACCCGGAGCTGGGACCCATGTGGGACCTCATGGCCGGTCACGGTGTCGATGTCATGATTTCCGGGCACAACCACGTCAGCGAGATCTTCAAACCGATCGGCGCCTCCGGCTCAGGTGCGGTACCGGCGCTCTCCCCGACCGGGATCCGGTCCTTTACCGCGGGCGCCGGCGGGGCGGATCTCCAGGCGTTGTCGGCCAACACCGATCCCCTTCTGACCGCAATGGTGGCCCGTGGCCGAAGCGCCTTCGGACCGCTCAAATTGACCCTGAACGCGACGTCCTACTCCTGGCAGTTCCTCCCCCTTCCCGGCATGACGTTTACGAACGTGGGCACCACCGGTTCCTTCTCCGGCAGCGACACTTGCCACTGACACCCGCCCACTCCCGCCGCCGCCACGCCCGGAATCTCGTCGATTTGGAATAGATTTCTACGCGGTGTAGAAATGAGGCATAGATATTTGTATTTGAAATGCAAGTATCGCCGCGGACCCGGCTGAAGACGCCGGGCCACTATCTCAGGAGTCAGCATGCTCTCGGACAAGTCCTTCCCCGTCATCGAGGCCACCCTGCCGCTGGTCGGTTCCCGGATCGGGGACATCACCCCCAAGTTCTACGCCCGCCTCTTCGCCGCCCACCCCGAACTGCTGGACGGCCTGTTCAGCCGCTCCAACCAGCGCTCGGGCAATCAGCAGCAGGCCCTGGCCGGAAGCATCGCCGCCTTCGCCAGCCACCTGGTGAACAACCCGGACACCCTGCCGGAGACCGTGCTGTCCCGGATCGCGCACCGCCACGCTTCCCTCGGCATCACCGAACCGCAGTACCAGGTGGTCTACGAGCACCTCTTCGCCGCCATCGCCGAGGACCTGGCCGAGGTCATCACCCCGGAAATCGCCGAAGCCTGGACCGAGGTCTACTGGCTCATGGCGGACGCCCTCATCAAGCTCGAGAAGGGCCTCTATGCCGCACAGGCCAACGCCAAGATGTGGACCCCCTGGAAGGTTGCCGCCAAGACTCCGGCCGGCACCGGCTCCATGACCTTCACGCTGGAACCGGCAGACGACACCCCCATCACCGCGGCGCTGCCGGGCCAGTACGTCAGCGTCAAGGTCACGCTTCCGGACGGGCTCCGCCAGGTCCGCCAGTACTCCCTCTCCGGCGACGCCGGCACCAGCCGCAGCTTCACCACCAAGCTCGACGACGGCGGCGAGGTCTCCCCCGTGCTGCACAACAATGTGGCCGTGGGCGACGTCATCGAAATCTCCAACCCCTACGGCGAAATCACGCTCAAGGAAGGCGACGGCCCCGTGGTCCTGGCCTCGGCCGGCATCGGCTGCACGCCCACGGCGTCCATCCTGCGCTCCCTGGCCGAGTCCGGCTCGGACCGCCAGGTCCTGGTCCTGCACGCCGAAAGCAACCTGGACAGCTGGGCGCTGCGCTCCCAGATGACGGACGACGTCGAACGCCTGGACGGCGCCGACCTGCAGCTCTGGCTCGAGCAGCCCGAAGCCGGTTCCAACGCGGGCTTCATGTCCCTGCGCGAGGTGGACCTCCCGGCCAACGCCTCGCTCTACCTGTGTGGCCCGCTGCCGTTCATGAAGAACATCCGCAACGAGGCCATCAACGCCGGCATCCCGGCCACGAAGATCCACTACGAGGTCTTCGGCCCGGATATCTGGCTCGCCAGCTAAAACACTCATCGACGGCGGCCCCGCACCTCTTCGTGAAGGTGGGGGCCGCCGTCGTGAAGCGGTGCAACGGAGCCCGCGCAGAGCGTCAACCCGCCGACGGCACCCCGGTGATCGCGTGGCCGAAGCGCAGGAGGTTGCCGGGGTCGTACGTGGACTTCGCGGACCGCATCCGCTCGTAGACCGCGGGAGTCCAGGCCCGGGCCCGGTCCTCCTCGTCGCCCGGTGCGCCATGGAAATTGACCAGCGTGTACCCGGTGGAGTGGGGAGCCATCGCGGCCAGGATCCCGCTGATGGAGGCCGATACGGCCTCGGCAAGGGGCGGTATGTTGAACCCGACGAGGAACAGCAGGAAGGCCGCGTCCCGCCCCGACACGGCGTCCGGCACCGCATCCGGCATAGCCCCCGGCCGGGACAGTGCAGTCCGGGCCAGCGCGCCGCCGAGCGGCCGCACCTCCACGAGCAGCAGCGGGCAGACCGAACCGTCCCCGGTGAGCTCGAGCAGGTCAGCCACCGCATCTTCGCCGAAATCCTTCAGGAGCGCGCCGCCGTCCATGAAGGGCAGCGGGTCCGCCGGGTCCATGTGGATCTGGTCAACGTCGAGGTAACTCATGGGCCCGGCCGTGTCCATCAATGGGGTCGAGACCGCCCGCATCGGGGCAAGCAGCGCGTCGCCGGCCTCGCGCTTGCCCAGGAAGGCAAAGCGCAGGTGCACGACGAACTGGTTCCGCAGCGGCTCGGGAACGAAGTCCATGTCCGGAAGCCGCAGCAGCGAGATCGAGGGTGAGGCATCTTCGGGCAGCGTGGGCAGCCAGTGACGGAAGGCAGCCAGGACGGTGGCCGCATCCGCCCCGGGATAGATGATGCCGCCGCCGTAGAAATCACTGAACGGAAAGAGACTGAACTCGAGGGCGGTCACGATCCCGAGGTTGCCCTTGCCGCCGCGCATCAGTGCAAACAGCTCGGCCTCGGCGTCGGCGTCGATCCGCCGCAGCTCGCCGTCGGCCGTGACAATCTCCATGCTGCGGACATGGTCCGCCGCGAAGCCGTGCGCGCGGCCGAGCACGGGCAGCCCGCCGCCGAGCGTGTAGCCGACGACGCCGACGTCGGTGCTGGAGCCGTGCAATCCGAGGAGCCCGTGCGGCACGCTGGCCTCCAGGAGGGTGCGCCACTTCACCCCGGCGCCGACGCGCGCGGTGCGTTCATCCGGATCGATCTGCAGGTCCTGCAGCCGGCGCGTGTTGATGAGCAGGCCGCCATCGATCGCAGATTCGGCGCCGTGCCCGGTGGACTGGACGGACACGGGAAGCCTGCGCTCGGCCGCCCACTTAACCGCGGCCACGACGTCCCGGGCATCTGCGGCCCCCAGAACGACTTCGGGCCGGTGCACTGTTGCGACGTTGAAGGCGAACGTCTCCGCCGCGAATTCGGGGCTGTCCGGCAACGCGACCGGGCCGCTGACAGCGCTGGACAAAGCATCGATGTCGTCGTTGACAAGCATGAGGAACTCCTGAGTCTCGCTTACCGCGAGCAGGTCGGGGGCGCGGCCGCACCCGCCCGGAATGCCCCCAGCGCACGCTCCACTCGTCGGCCGGCCCGGCTGATGGAATGCGGACAAGCCTAGGGATCCGGCCGGACGCGGCCTAGGGACCTAAGTCCCGGCGCCACGCACCCAACGAAAACGGCGGCCCCGCATCTTGCGAGAGGTCCTGGGTTCTAACGGTCGCTGGTTAAACCGCAACGCGGGGTCACTTACGGTCCATCCACAGTGGTGGGATGGGCCGTAAGTGACCCCGCGTTGCTTAGTGTTCTGCCGGCTGCTACTGCTCGGCAGCCATGCGCTCCTTCAGTCCTGCGAGTTCGGCGCGCAGCGCCTCGGGCAGCGAGCTGCCGAAGTTGGCGAACCACTCCTCGATCGAGGCCAGCTCGGTGGTCCACTCTGCGGGGTCGACACGGACGGCCTCTTCAACCTGGGCCGGGGTCATGTCCAGGCCCTTGAGGTCGATCGCGTCAGCGGTGGGGACGAACCCGATGGGGGTCTCCACGGCGTCGGCCTTGCCCTCGAGGCGTTCGATGGCCCATTTCAGGACCCGGGCGTTGTCACCGAATCCGGGCCAGGCGAATCCGCCCTCGGAATTGCGGCGGAACCAGTTGACCAGGAAGATCTTGGGCAGCCGCTCCGGGTTGGCCTTCGCGGAGAGGTTGACCCAGTGGTTCAGGTAATCGCCTGCGTCGTAGCCGATGAAGGGCAGCATGGCCATCGGATCCCGGCGGACAACGCCGACGGCACCGGCTGCCGCGGCGGTGGTCTCCGAGGACAGGGTTGAGCCCATGAAGATGCCGTTGGACCAGCTGCGCGCCTCGGTGACCAGCGGGATGGTGGTCTTGCGGCGGCCGCCGAACAGGATCGCGGAAAGCTCCACGCCGTCCGGGTTGTAGTACTCCTCGGCCAGCATGTCGATCTGGTCGATCGGCGTGCAGAAGCGGGAGTTCGGGTGGGCGGCCGGCTTGTCCGAATCCGGGGTCCAGGAGTTGCCCTGCCAGTCGGTCAGGTGCGCGGGTACCTCGTCGGTCATGCCCTCCCACCACACACCGCCGTCGTCCGTCAGGGCGACGTTGGTGAAGATGCTGTGGCCCTTGGCGATGGCGCGCATCGCGTTGGGGTTGGTGCCCCAGCCGGTGCCCGGAGCCACGCCGAACAGGCCGGCCTCGGGGTTGACGGCGCGGAGCTCGCCTTCCTTGCCGAACCGCATCCAGGTGATGTCGTCCCCGAGGGTTTCGACTTTCCAGCCCTCGATGGTCGGATCCAGCAGGGCGAGGTTGGTCTTGCCGCAGGCCGACGGGAAGGCGGCGGAGATGTAGTAGTTCTTCTGCTCCGGCGAGGTCAGCTTGAGGATGAGCATGTGCTCGGCCAGCCAGCCTTCATCGCGTGCCATCACCGAGGCGATGCGCAGGGCGTAGCACTTCTTGCCGAGCAGGGCGTTGCCGCCGTAGCCGGAGCCGAAGGACCAGATGGAGCGCTCCTCCGGGAAGTGGACAATCCACTTGTCCGGGTTGCAGGGCCACGGGACATCGGCCTGGCCGGGGGCCAGCGGGGCGCCCAAGGAGTGCAGGGCGGGGACAAAGAACGCGTTGGTCGCGGTGATCTTGTCCAGGACCTCGGTGCCGATGGTGGCCATGATCCGCATGGAGGCGACAACGTAGGCGCTGTCGGTGATCTCGACGCCGAACTTGGGGTCCTCGGCGTCGAGGTGGCCCATCACGAAGGGGATCACGTACATGGTGCGGCCGCGCATGGAGCCGGCGAACAGGCCGTGCAGCTTTTCCTTCATCTGCGCCGGGGCCATCCAGTTATTGGTGAAGCCTGCGTCGTGCTCGTTCTCGGAGCAGATGAAGGTCTGCTCTTCGACGCGGGCCACGTCGGCGGGGTCGGAGAAGGCCGCGAACGACTTGGGGAAGAGGTCCTCGTTGAGGCGGGTCAGGGTGCCGGCGGCAACGAGCTCGTCCGTCAGCCGGGTGTTTTCCGCTTCGGACCCGTCAACCCAGTAGATCCGGTCCGGCTGGGTCAGTTGAGCTACCTCTTCTACCCATGCCAGTAGACCGGCATGTGTGGTGGGTGCTTTTTCAAGCAACGGCAGTCGCGCCAGATCTCCCATTACGGTTCCCTTCCTCGGGTTCAGTGGTGTGTCCTAAATGCTAGGGCTCGGCAGGGGGCCCATTTCGGGCCCGGACGTGGGATGACCGGGGCCGAGCAAATCAAAAACCGCGGAAATTCAAGGAACTGGCCGGCCATCATCCCTCCTTTTTGTGACTAAGGTCACGTAGACCGGTCTAGTCAGCTAGATTACACCCGCTTCGATTTGTAACTGGGCCCGGGCTCGCGTAAAGTAATTCGAGGTTCGGGGAGAGAGAAGTTCTCCAAGAGCCGAGAATGCGCCCATAGCTCAGCTGGATAGAGCGTCTGTCTACGGAACAGAAGGTCAGGGGTTCGAATCCCTTTGGGCGCACAGATGAAGATCCGCCCCGGTTCGCCGGGGCGGATCTTTTGCTTTAACCGCCGGATGCCCTAGGCGCCAGGGCGCCGGCCCGGCTGCTTTAGGCGCCCGGCTGGGCGCCGGCGCGGCCGCCTTAGGCGCCGGCGGCAGCTGTTGGGCCGGAGCGGCCCGGCAGCAGGTCTCAGGCCGTGGACCGGACGATGATGTTGCGGATGTCGTCGAAATGCGTGCTGAGCCGCTCGGAGGCGAGTGCCTTGTCCGCCGTTGCGACAGCCTCATAGATCCCCCGGTGCACTGCGGCCGTTGCCTGCAAGTCGACGGCGTACGGCCCGCCGAGTTCGAGGTGGATACGGCGGTAGACCTTCCAGAAGACGTCCATCAGGCTGATCAGCAGGTCGTTGTTCAGCGGCTCGAAAAGCCTGCGGTGGAACTCCGCGTCGGCCTCGATGAACGGCTCCCCCGCGTCGGCCAGCGCTTCCATGCGGTTCACGGACTCCTCCACGGCGGCCAGCTGTTCGGCGCTGATCCGGTCCATGGCGGCGCCGACCAGGCCGGATTCGAGTGCCTGCCGGACCTCCACGAGCTGCAGGGCTTCCTCGCCCTGGTGGCGCAGCGACAGCCGGGCGCGGAAGGTGAGCCCGTCGGTCAGGGCCTCGAAATTGCTCGGCGCCACGAACATGCCGAATCCGTGGCGGATCTCAATGACACCCAGCGCCTGGAGCGCCTTCAAGGACTCCCGCAGGGTGTTGCGGCCGACGCCGAGTGCCGCCGTCAGCTCGTTTTCGGTCGGCAGCGGGTCGCCGGGAACCAGGTCGCGTTCCAGGATCAGCTCCAGGATGTCCGACTGGAGCGCCCGGAGCCGGGCCTGGGCGCTGAACCTTGCCAGCGGTATGGCCGGGCCTGTTGTCATGTTGCGTGCGGCCATGGCCGCCTCCTCCCCCAAGTATGGTCCCAACAGTATCGACCGTCCCCCGTCCTGCAAAGGGTTCGGCCCGGCACATTACGCCGGAAGCCCGCATCGCCGGAGCCCGGAGCTCCCCCGGATCCGGCCGTGGCCCCGGCGTAGGCTGGTGCCATGACGGCACAGATTGAGCGGGAATTCGATGTCATTGTGATCGGCGCCGGGGCCGTGGGCGAGAATGTGGCGGACCGCGTGGTCCGCGGTGGCCTGACAGCAGTGCTCATCGAGGCGGAGCTGGTCGGCGGCGAGTGCTCGTACTGGGCCTGCATGCCTTCGAAGGCCCTCCTGCGGCCGGGCACTGCGCTGCATGGCGCGCAGACGGTCCCCGGCGCCCAGGAAGCGGTCACCCGCACCCTGGATCCGGCAGCCGTGCTGAAGCGCCGGGATTACTTCACCTCGAACTGGCAGGACGACAGCCAGGTCAAGTGGGTGGAGGACACAGGCATCGAACTGATCCGCGGCCACGGCTGGATCACCGCCCCGCGGCACGTCGAGGTGGCCGGGCTGGACGGCAACGGCTACGCACTCACGGCCCGGCACGCCGTGGTGGTCGCCACGGGCTCCGCCCCGAACCAGCCGCCGGTCGAGGGGCTTCACGACGTCGAGTACTGGACCACGAGGGAGGCGACCTCAGCCCGCGCGGTTCCCCCGCGGCTTGCGGTCCTCGGCGGCGGCGTTGCCGGCGTCGAACTCGCCCAGGCCTATGCCCGGCTTGGTTCGTCCGTGACGCTCGTGGCCCGCGGCGGGCTCCTGGGCGTTTTCCCGGAACGGGCCGCAGACCTGGTCGCTGCCGGCCTGCGCGCCGATGGCGTGGACCTCCGCCTGCACACCGGTACGCGGAGCGTGCATGAGAACGAGGACGGCTCCCTTACTGTCGTGCTCGACGGCGGCCCCAAGGGCGGTCCCACGGGCGGCCCCAAGGACGGCCCGGGCGCCGGGCGCGCTGACGGCATGGCCCATGGCGCCACGATCACGGCGGACAAGCTGCTCGTCTCCACCGGCCGGCACCCCGCCCTTGAGGGAGTCGGCCTGGACAGCGTCGGCCTCCCGGCACCCGAGGGCGGGACCCTGCGGCTCACCACCGATTCCACCGGACTAGTCCACCACGCCACCGAGAACGATGTGTCCGGCAACCCGTGGCTCTACGCTGCCGGCGACGCCGCCGGACGGGCCATGCTGACGCACCAGGGCAAGTACGGTGCGCGGGCCACCGGAGACGCCATTGCCGCCCGGGCCAAGGGCGAACTCCGCGGCGAGCCGGCACCGTGGAGCCGCTTTGCCCAGACGGCCTCCGAGCACGCGGTGCCGAACGTGGTGTTCACCGACCCGGAGCTGGCGAACGTCGGCCGGACCATGGCGCAGGCGGAGAAGGACGGTTTCCGGGCCTCCGCCGTGGAACTCCCCATCCAGGTGGCCGGCTCCTCGCTGCACGCCGAACACTATGAAGGGTGGGCGCAGCTGGTCATCGACGAGGACCGCAAGGTGCTGCTGGGCGCCACGTTCGCCGGCCCGGATGTCGCCGAACTCCTGCACGCAGCCACCATTGCGGTGGTGGGGGAAGTCCCGCTGGACCGGCTGTGGCACGCCGTGCCCTCCTATCCGACCATCAGCGAAGTCTGGCTCCGCCTGCTGGAGGAGTACGGCCTGTGATCCGTTGATCACAAGCGGCTGTTCTATTTGAACTGACCAGTCAGTTCGGTTAGCCTTGAAGCAGACCAGACCCTGCGAAAGGCTTACATGCTCTCCGTGCAACAGCTCCGTGTGAACGGGCGCCGGAATGACCTGCTCCCACCCACGTCCCTTGAGGTACGTGCCGGGGAGCTGCTCTTGGTTGAAGGCGACGGCCAGGACCAGCGAACAGCCCTCGCCCTCACACTCAGCGGCCGGATGAAGCCCTCCGGGGGAGTGCTCAGCTGGGACGGAAATTCCAAGATTAAGCGCCTCCGGTTGGCCAGTGCACTCGTGGACTCCCCCGGTGTCAACGAGCCCGAACAGCATCTCAGCGTGGGCGACCTCGTCACCGAGGACCTCGCGCTCATCCCCCGGCGCTATCGGGGTGCTCTGCTGAGCAAACCCTGGCTCAAGGTCAACCGCTTCGAGGACATTGCCGGCCTCTGGACCGAACAGATTCCGGCCCGGCGACGCGTCGAACTGCTCACCGCCCTTGCCCTGGCCAACCCCGGAACAGATCTGCTGGTGGTCGATTCTCCGGACAGGCACAGCGCAGATCCCGCGGACTGGCTTCCCAGGCTGGAAGATCTGGCGCACGACGGCGGCCGGCCGCTCGCCGTCGTCGTCACCGTCGCGGCACTGCCGGACGGCTGGACCGGGCCCTCCGCCGCAATCGGGAACGCCGTTGAGGCTGCCGCCGCAACGGTTTCCATCGTTGACGCATCCGCGGACCCCTCCCAGCCTGATGCGCAGAAGACAGAAGGCCATCCCGCGAAACACCGGAACCCTGAACACATCCCGTTCGAAACCGAGGCCCTAAAGTGACTGTTCTGCGGCTGGCCCGCTCCGAGCTCAAGCGCATGACTGGCGGGCTCCTGCCCAAACTGACCATCCTGGCGCTGACCATGGTGCCTTTGTTGTACGGCGCGGTGTATCTCTACGCCAACTGGGATCCGTACGGGAACCTGGACCAGATCGACGCCGCCTTGGTAGTCGAGGACACCGGCGCGTCCGCCAGCAACGGGACCCGGCTCGAGGCGGGGAAAAAGGTCGCCGACAGCCTCGTGGACGGCCACGTCTTCAACTGGCAGAAAGTCACCACCGCCGCGGAAGCGGACCAGGGCGTGAGCAGCGGCAAGTATGCGTTCGCGCTCAAGATTCCCAAGGACTTCTCGGCCAACCTGGTTTCCCCGGGCAGCTTTGACGCCGCGAACCAAGCCATGCTGAATGTCACCACCAACGATGCCAACAACTACGTCCTCAGCAACATCGTGGACAAGCTGACCACTGCCGTGCATTCGACGGTTGCCAAGGAAGTGGGCGAGGAGACTGCGAACCAGCTCCTGACGGGCTTCGGCACAATCCATACTCAAATAGTCCAGGCCGCCGACGGGGCCGGAAAACTCTCCGACGGCGTTGCCAGACTCCGGGACGGGGCAGCCAGTTTGCATTCCGGAACGAGCCAGCTGAACGGCGGAGTCGCAGAACTCGCCGCCGGCCAAATGAAGCTGCGCGATGGCGCCAACCAGCTCAATTCAGGCGCCGGCCAGCTCAGCGCCGGCCTGACGCAGCTGAAGGACAGGACGGCCACACTCCCTGCCGACTCACAGAAACTCGCGGACGGCGCCGCGCAAGTCGCGGCGGGAAACGCGGCATTGAACACGAAAGTCCAGGACGTCGTCGGGCAACTCAGCGCTGCCGACAAGGGCCTCCGGGACCGTGTGGTGCAATCCAACAGCCGTCTGGTTGCCGCCGGGATCATCACCCCCGACCAGGCCGGCAAAATCCTGGCCGAATTCGATACCGCCGCAGCCTCAAGCCCGGTGGCCGATGCGAAGTCCAGAATCCAAACAGATGCAGCCCAGATCCAGCAGCTTGCCGACGGATCCGCCGCCGTAAGTTCCGGGGCGGCCAAACTTGCGGGAGCAACGCCGGCCCTGACTGATGCCATCTCAAAGGCTTCAGCCGGCGCCAACCAGCTCTCGGCCGGCTCGGCCGCGCTGGCCGCGGGCGAGCAGAGCGCTGTCGACGGCACTGCCAGGCTCGCAGATGGCGCCCGGCAGCTCGACGACGGGGCGGGCCAGCTGGAGGACGGCGCCCGCACGGCCTCGGATGGCGCCGCCACCCTGGCCTCAGAGCTGGACAAGGGTGCCGGGAAGATCCCCAACCCCGATGATGCCCAGAAGAACAGCCTGTCAAAGGTGATCGCGGACCCTGTTGCCGTCAGCGACGTCTCTCAGGCCAAGGCTGCGTCGTACGGTGCCGGCCTGGCGCCATTCTTCTTGACCCTGGCCCTGTGGATCGGCGTATTCATGCTGGTCCAGGCCATGCGGCCCATCACGCAACGCGCACTGGCGTCCAACGCCCCGTCATGGAAGATCGCCGTCGGCGGCTGGCTGCCATTCTTTGCCGTTTCAGTCATCCAGGCCACGCTGCTCACCCTCGTGGTGGACCTGGGCCTGGGCCTCAAGCCCGCCCACCCGGTGCTGATGTGGTTGTTCATGTTGGCGGCCGCTATGGCCTTCAGTGCCATCATCCAGGGCGTCGTGGCCCTGCTGGGAACTCCCGGAAAATTCGTGGTGCTTATCCTGCTGGTCCTGCAGCTGGTTTCCTCCGGCGGAACCTTCCCGTGGCAAACCACCCCGCAGCCGCTGCACTTTGTCCACGAGGCGCTGCCTATGGGTTATGTGGTGGCCGGCATGCGGCACCTGATCTACGGCGCGGACCTTTCCTTGATCGTGCCCACGGTGGTTGGCCTCCTTGGGTACACTGTGCTCGGGGCGGCGCTTTCCACACTGGCCGTTCACAAGCACAAGTTCTGGACCCTGAAGTCCCTAAAACCGGAGATCGCCGTATGAGCACAGTGGGGGCCGGGGAGAAGAAACTCCGTCCCGCCCGCACGAACGCCACGAAGCAGAAACTGTTCGAGGCGTCCATGGATCTGATCGGGGAGCGCGGCGCGGCGGGCGTGACGGTGGACGAGATCGCCACGGCAGCCGGGGTGTCCAAGGGCACGGTGTATTACAACTTTGGCAGCAAGTCGGACCTGATCGCCCAGCTGCTGCGCCACGGCGTGGACATCCTCCTGGCGCGGCTGCTGAGTGTCCGCGACGGCTCCGCCGACCCCCTCGCCGCCATGGAGGAAATGATCGGCCAGGCCATGGACTTCATGGCCGAGTACCCCTCCTTCGCCCGGCTTTGGGTCAGCGAAAGCTGGCGGACCCCGAGCGAATGGCAGGACACCTTCGCCGAGCTCCGCGGGCGCCTGCTCGCGGTGATCGGCTCTGCCATCGACGGCGTCGCCGCCGTCTATCCCGTGGATTCCGCCGTTTCCCGGGGCAGCCTGGAAACGGCGATCTTCGGGGCCTGCTTCGTGGTGGGACTGGACCGCCAGACGTACAACCCGGAGCGGACCAGGGAGCAGAGTGTGGCCGCAATCATGGCCTCCATGCGCGGCTACGTCGTGAAGCAGCCGCCTGCTCAGGCATGATTATTCACATGCGTCACATGGGTACCAACGGGAAAGTCGCCATCGGAGCGTTTCTCACTGCCCTGGCACTTCTGGTCCTGACCGGAATCACCCTGCAAGAGTGGGTGCTGGTGTGGTTCGTCGGTGCGGCCGCGACGGCCTATGTGGCCTGCGTGGCGGAGGTGGTGGTCCGGCGCCGGCACAAGACTTTGGCCGCGAGCGGGGTCGGCAGCATCCTCTTCATCGCGTTCGGGGTCGCTTTCCTGCGCCAGTGGGGGCTGGCCTTCAACCCCGATCCCGACGCCCTGTCCACGCGCGTCGATTCCGAGCATCCGGATTTGTACTTCTATCTGGCCGCGGCCGCCGGAGCCGTCACCTTACTGTTGCTGTTCGCCGGCACTGTACTGCCCGGCCGGAGCCGCGGCCGGCGTTCCCCGGGCCGTGCTCCGCGACGCCGCCCGGCGCCCGGCGTGCGGGGAGCGGGGGCCGGGTCTGCGAATCCGCGGCCCTCCGCACCGCGGCCGACGCCGAGAGGAACCGCTCCGCGCCAGGCGGCTCCGCGTGCGGCTGCTCCGCGGGCCCGGCCCGCGGCCAAGTCACCGGCGAAGACACCGGTCAAGCCGGCGGCGAAGACACCGGCCAAGTCGCCTGCCCCCAAATCACCAGCCCGGGCCTCGGCCCGCCGCTGAGTCCCGCGCATCACCACCCGGCGGAGAGGTTCAGCACAGGAGTTTCCGCCGGAAGGCAGCCCAGGAGTTCAGCTCAGAGGTTTCGAGGCTTGTCTTCGCGTGGGGTGGCATCCGGACCCGGGGCCGTGTCGGTACGGGTTACGTCCTCGCGGCTGCGCTGGTCGGCTGACACTTGCTGGCCGGACGCTTGCTCGCCGGAAGACACTTGCTGGCCGGACGTTGGCTCGCCGGAAGACACTTGCTGGCCGGGGACGTGGCTGCCCGTTGTGGTTTCGGCGGCGGCCCTCTCGGCGCGCAAATCCCCGCGGGTCGGCATCTGCCCGCTTTCGCCGCCGCGTTCAGATGTGACTACGTCCGGGTCCACTTCGTCGGCTTTGCGCAGTTGCTCCTGCGCGCCGGAGCGGACGCTTTCGGCTTCTTCCTGGCGCTTGCGGGCTTCCTGCCGCAGCCGCTCGGCCTCGAGGTCGGCCTCCTGCGCGTCGGCCTCGGCACGGGCCGCCTTGGCGTCGCGTTCCCGCGCAGCGAATTCGTCGGCCTTGGCCTGTTCACGCATCTCGGCCGCACGGTTCCGGTCTGCGGCCACCTTGCGTTTGCGGCTGACCATGACCGCCACCGCTACGATCGCGAGCACCACGACGATGCCGACAATAATTCCTATGAGCTGCCCTGAATCCACGTTGATCACCTTTTCTCCGGGTTGCAACAGATGCCCCAAAACCACTGGAAAAAACCACATGACTAAACAGCATCAGTAAACCGCAGATCGGCGCAGGTTGCTATGGATTCCGCAGCCCTCACCGGGCGGACCTGCGGCTATTTGGCGCGGGGGACCTTGAAGTGGGTCAGCTTGGCGTCCTGCCCGTCCAGTTCGGCCCAGGACTTTTCCGTTTCCAGGATGGTCAGCCCGCTGGTCGGATAGCGCGTGGCGGCGTCCATGTAGGCATCGTGGTCGGAGTCGCGCGACGCCAGATGCATCGCAAGGTCCTGCACCCCGGGCATGTGGGAAATCACCATGAGGGTGGTGACGGTGTCAGGGACGTGGTTGATGACGGCCAGCATGCGCAAGGCGGAGGCGGCGTACAGCCCATCCTCGAGCTTGGGCGTCGGCGCTTTGTCTCCGAGGGCGTGGCACACCCACGTGCAGGTCTGGCGGGTCCGCAAAGCGCTGGAGCAGAGGATGAAATCAGGAACCACGCCGTGCTTGAGCAGCCACTTTCCGGCGACTGGGGCGTCCTTGTGGCCGCGTTCTTCGAGCGGCCTTTCGTGGTCGGCAACCCCGCCGGGCCAATCGGACTTGGCGTGCCGCATGATCACCAGCCGTTTGATGTGATGCGCGCTCATGCCCCAATCCTAGTGCGGCGGCTGGCCCACGGGCGCGCATCCCACCAGCGTCCGTTCAGTCTTCAAGGACAAAGGTCACTTCCAGCACGACGTGCCAGGCAACGACGGCGCCGTCGCTGATTTCGACCTTTTGTTCCTTCACCCATGCCCCCGTGACATTGCGAAGGGTCTTATTGGCCCGGTCGACGCCCTCCTTGATGGCGGCATCAAACGAGGTCTTGGAGTTCGCGCTCAGGGTAGTAATCCGTGCAATAGACATGTCTTCCTCCCAATAGTCGGCTCAACGGTCCGAGACTACGCCGGACCCCCGAAAGGCAACAGAGTCCAACCAAAACCACCAGCAGCGGCGGCAAGGCCCGTCAGCCAGCCCACCCAAAGCGCCCGTCGGGGAATGTGGCTGCCGGCGGAAAGCCGCTGAAGCTTCCGGAAACGCGAAAGCGCCCGCTCCCCATGCAGGGGACGGGCGCTTTGCGTGAAGCTGAGGCTAGATCGAGTATTCCGGAGCGGCCCAGACAACCACCTCGGGGTGCTCGTAGAACCGGTAGCCCTGGCCGCGCACGGTGCGCACGGTGTTGGCGAGGCGGCCGAGCTTGGAACGCAGGCGGCGGATGTGGACGTCGATGGTCCGCTCGTTCGGGACCTCTTCGGCGTTCCGCCACAGGCCTTCGAGGAGCTCGTCACGGCCCACGGTGCGGGTGCCGTTCTCCACGAGGTAGTTCAGGAGCTCGAATTCCTTGAACGTGAGATTCAGGGATTCGCCGTCGAGGTGCACCTCACGGCGGGCGAGGTCGATCAGCACCCCGGACGGCCGCGGATCCTGGGGCTGCTGCAGGCGGGCGGTCTCGGTGCGCTGGCGGGCCCCCGCGGTGGGATCACCGAAGGTCGAGCGGACGACGTCGAGGGCGGAACCCGGGGCACTGGCCGGCGCGACGGCGACGGCGGCATAGCTTTCGGCACCGGCCACGAGCGACTGTGCGTAGGCCCGGATTTCCTGGGCCAGCTTGGCGATGGATGTGCCGGCTGCAGCCGCGGTTTCCTCGTCGATGCCCATGTACAGCACGAAGCCGCGGGCGACATTGTCGCTGGGGGCCGGACGGACCGGGCTGCCGGCACCCGGGGCGATCACCGGGGTGGGCGCCGTGGCGGGGGCGGGGGGGACGGCCCGGAGCTGGCCGTAGGAGTCAGGGTTGTAGCCCTGCGCTGCATATCCGGGGGCGGGGAAGCTGCCCGTGGATCCGGCGGGGGCGAACGCGGAGCGCCCGCCAAAGCCCTGACGGATCCCTGAGGCCTGGCCGGCCTTGCTGGCGTTACGGACGGAGATGTGGACGTATCCGGATGCAACTGACATGGAATGCTTACCTCAATGTGAATGGCCGTCATCGCGGCTCGAATGCTTCTTTCCCCGCAATGAAATTGGGGAGGGGCGCCCGACTCTGGGCTGGGGGGCGAATACCTGGAAACCTTTAGGGGTGTAAAAGTTAGGCGTGCATTCGACAACAGCGCGTCTCGGTACCAGCGGGTGTGCTGATCCAGGAAGCTGCGGCTGCAGGTGCTGTTGAGTTCTTGTTCACAATTGAAGTGTGCAACGTAACAATGTAAACGTGCAAGTAACAATGGACCCCAGGTTCCACATAGTGAGACAGATCGAGGATTTGTAGCGCAAGTCACAATTCTGCAGCGGCAATAAAATAACAAGTGTTTTACTGACCGGAAGGTCAGCAAGTGCGTTTTCTCGAATATTATTCGGTCAACGCCGACTACATCAGGCAAATCATTCACAGCACGGCGAGTTGGGCCAAACCGCGCCTGCCCACCGCCGCCTGCGAGGCGGTCCACGGAGTGGGCAGCCGGCATCGCCGCCGGCCAGGCACGGCGGCACTGCCTGCCAGGCACGGTGGCGATGCCGGCTGCGGCGGTTCAGTTCGACTGGCCGGTGGCCGTCGCCGCGACCACCATGACGGAGGCCGCCGTGTAGCCGGAGCCGTCCTTCGCCGCCACGATCCGCACCGTCCCGCCCGCCACGATGTCCGCGACGCTCAGCTGCGTGCCCGCGCCGCCGGCCTGCTGGCGCCGCTGTTGCAGATTACTCACCACGACGTCGCTGCCCAGCGCATAGCTGCGCGTGAAACCGTCGCTGCTCTTGACGGTCACGGAGGACGAGCTGATTTCGCTCACTGTGCCCAGCTGCTCGGCCATCGTGGTGTACGCGCTTCCTTGCAGCACCACGTATTCGGCGTGCACTGCCGCGGAAAGCCCGCTGCCCATCCCCCCGGCAGCGAAGTCGCCGGGACCGCCCTGCCCCGGCATGCCGCCGCCCGCGAAACCACCTTGCGCGGAACCGTCTTGCGCTGCACCTGGCGCGCCCGGGGCGACACCCTGGCCGCCGGGGCCGCCGGCGCCCGCCCCGCCGGCCGCACCGGTGGCTGCCGTTGCGCTTGAGGTGAGGGCATAGACGCCCGCCCCGGCGCCGACGGCCAGGACTGCGGCGGCTCCGGCGACGGCGAGCCCCCGCTTGAGGGTCCAGGGCTTTGCCGCCGAGGCCGTCTTGGCGGAAGTTCCCGGCGCGCCCCAGCCTGTGGCTGCGGCGGGCACAGGTTCCTGCCGGGGCATGCCCCAGGCAGGTTCCGATGTCGGAACCGTCCAAACCGGGGGCGCGCCCCAGCCGCCGGCAGCGCCTGCTTCCGGCCGCCCGCCGTCGGAGTGCCCGCCGTCAGCGTGTCCGGTTTGGACTGTTCCGGCGTCGGTGTGTCCGGCATCAGCGTGCCCGCCGCCGTCGTGTCCGCCGTCGGAGTGTCCGCCGTCGGTGGGTCCGGCGCCGTGCTGCCAGGCAGTACGGCGTGTGGTTACCGGCGCGGGCGCCGCTGGCGCGCCGGTGGTGGGCGTGGGGGCTGGCTCGGGGGCTGGTCCGGAACCGGCTCCGGGATGCTGACCGCTCATGGTATTTCTCCTTTAGGGTGCGGATCGGTGTTCACCCCAGAGTGGTGAGCGATCCTGTGCCTGGGCTGTGCGGGCCGACAGCCCGGCCTGTGACGTTGGCGCCGGACGGTAAAGGGGTTTGAACATGGCCGGTGCGGCCCGTACGGTCCCGCAACGGCATCCAGCTCGCTAGGCTGGGATTCACAGGTGCCGCACAGGGTCCCCAAAGCCCCGCCTAACCGGCAGATCGGAGAGTTGTCCCCATGGCCACTTCGCACTCCATGACCAACAACCTTCCCCAGCTCACGCATCCGGACGGCTCCCCCATCCGCGCCCTCGTGGTGGATGACGAGCCCAGCCTCTCCGAGCTCATGAGCATGGGGCTGCGGATGGCCGGCTGGTCCGTGGCCGTGGCCGAGGACGGGCCCGGAGCCGTCCGGCTAGCCAAGGAGTTCCGCCCCGACGTGCTGGTGCTGGACGTGATGTTGCCCGGGTTCGACGGCGTCGAACTGCTGAACAGGATCCGCGTGTTCGCGCCGGAGGTGCCGGCGCTGTTCCTCACCGCCAAGGATGCCGTCCAGGACCGCATCACCGGACTGGCGGCCGGCGGCGATGACTATGTCACCAAGCCGTTCAGCATGGAAGAGGTGCTGCTGCGCCTGCACCGGCTGGTCCAGCGCTCCGGAGTGGCCGCCATGGACACCGCCGAACTCGTGGTGGGAGACCTCGTGCTCAACGTCGACACCCGCGAAGTCACCCGGGCCGGTGAGGAAATGCACCTGACCGCCACGCAGTTCGAGCTGCTGCGCTACCTCATGGAAAACCCGAAGCGGGTCATCAGCAAGGCCCAGATCCTGGACCGTGTCTGGGACTACGACTTCGGCGGCCAGGCGAACATCGTGGAACTGTACATTTCCTACCTCCGCAAGAAGGTCGACGCCAACCACGCTCCGATGATCCACACGGTGCGCGGAGCCGGGTACGTCCTGAAACCGGCGGACTGATCCGTGCCCTCACTTTCCGGCATGACCCGCGTCCCCGGACGCGACTGGCGCAACCCGTCGACGTGGCATTTGCGCACCCGGCTGGTCCTGGTCGCCATGGCGCTGCTCGTGGCCATCTGCGGCGCTGTGGGCTTGTTCAGCTACGCCTCCATGGACCTCTTCCTCACCCGGCAGCTCGACACCCAGCTGGACCAGGCCTCCCACCGTTCGAGCGAGTTCGGCCGGCCCTCCTCGGACGATTCGGGCAGGCGCCCCGACCCCCTCGAAGCCCGGGGACAGGGCGTCGGGACGCTTAACGCACGGATAGTGGACGGCGAAGTCAGCAGGGCAGGATTCCTGGCCGGGGACGGCGCGGTCAAGAACCTCTCCCCCGCCGACAACAAGGTTCTCCTGGCCCTCACCCCGAGCGGCGTGTCCGTGGACCGCAGCCTTTCGGCCGGCGCCTACCGGCTCACGGCGGCGCGAACACCGTACGGTGACGTGATTGTGACCGGACTCCCGCTGGCAGAAAAACAAAGCACCCTGGCCTCCCTGGTCTGGACCATGGTGGTGGTGTCCGCAGGCGGGCTCGTGCTGATCGGGCTCGCCGGCACGGCCCTGATCCGGCGGACCATGAAGCCGCTGGAACAGCTCTCCGAGGTTGCCACCAAGGTCTCCCGTCTCCCGCTGGACGCCGGCGAGGTGGCGCTCGGGGTCCGCGTCCAGACGTCGGCGGCCCATCCCGGAACGGAAGTGGGCAGCGTGGGCTACGCGCTGAACAAGATGCTGGACAACGTCTCCAACGCTCTCGAGGCGCGGCAGGAGAGCGAGATGAAGGTCCGGCAGTTCGTCGCCGACGCCTCGCACGAACTCCGCACCCCGCTGACGGCCATTCGCGGCTACACGGAGCTGATGCGGATGACCGAGCATTTCACCCCCGACGGCGAGAGGTCCCTCGCCCGTGTGCAAAGCCAGTCCGAGCGGATGACCACGCTCGTGGAGGACCTGCTGCTGCTGGCGCGCCTGGACGAGGGGCAACCGCTCAAAATCTCCGACGTCGACCTCACCCAGCTGGCCATCGAGACGGTCAGCGATGAGAAAGTCATGGCCCCGGACCGCATCTGGCAGCTGGAACTTCCGGACGAGCCCGTGGTGGTGCGCGGTGATGCGACCCAGCTTCACCAGGTCCTCGCCAACCTGCTGTCCAATGCGCGCAAGCACACGGAACCCGGGACCAAGGTGGTCACGGGCGTTATGCGCTCGGCTGACGGCAGTGCCGTGGTCACCGTGACAGACAATGGTAGCGGCATCGCCCCGGAATTTATCGGCCGGGTCTTCGCCCGCTTCACCCGGGCCGACGCCTCGCGCACCAATCCGGCGTCGAACCCCGCAGCTGTCCCCGCCGATTCTGCCGTCGCGACGGCGAGGGTCGGGTCCGGGGCTCCCGCACGCTCGTCCTCCGGCGCCGTTTCCGGCAGCCGCGGAGGTCACGGCACGGCGACCGCCGCGCCGACGTCCGAGGGCACCAGCGGGTTGGGCCTGTCCATTGTCCAGTCGATCGTGGAGGCCCACGGAGGAACAGTCGAGGTCACGTCCCGGCCGGGCCGCACGGAGTTCGCCGTGCGGCTGCCCGCCTCGCCGCCGCCGGCGTAACCGGAACGGCCGCCGTCGGCGCAAACGGCCCGGACGGTCGACCGGCGAGCCCGGCGCAACCCGACACCCCGGCACTGTGACTCCTGTTACCAAAATGTGACTTAAGCAGCCGGGTCCTGTAGCGTCGTTAGCGTGCGCCGCCATCGGTGCCGCATATCCGGACGGACGCCAAACTCTGCCGCTTCCCGGATTCCGCTGGACCAGGCAGAGGCGGGGGACCCAGAGTTCCCGGGCAATCTGCTTTCATGCGCCCTCGGGGTGAAGCCGACACGTGATGTTCCGTGCGGCCGGATGACCTCATCCGAACCCGACAGCTAACTCCGCCGGCGTTGAGAGGCCACCATGACTGAATTCCAGGTACAAACACGCCCTGACGGCGGTTCGCATTCCCGCTCAGTTGGCGCCGCCAAGTCGCGCCACCGCGCCGAACCGGTCAAGCAGGCATCCGCCCTGTCGCGGTTCGCCGCCGGGCTCGGTGTAACCGGCCGCCGTGCCGCCGTCGTCACCGCCGCGTGCGCGCTGCTGCTGGGTGGCGGCGCCGCGAGCCAGGCGGCAGAGCCGGGCGCCCACACGGCGAACGTTGCGAGCCAGACGGCCACGATGGCTGACCCGCTGGCCAAGCTCAACTTCGAGCGGGTCCAGGTGGCTGGGCCGACCGCTGCCACGGAAAAGAACGTGGCTCCCCAGATCTCGGAGGTTAAGGCAGCCGAAGCGCTGATCCACGCGCCCGCTGCTGCCGCACCGGCAGCCGCGGCAGCACCTGCTCCGGCCCCCGCGGCAGCCCCCGCACCTGCTCCGGCTCCCGCGGCGGCCCCCGCTCCGGCACCGGCAGCCGCTCCGGCACCGGCACCGGCAGCCGCGCCGGTCGCAGTCGACGACCCCGCCGGCGCGCAGGCCTACGCCGCGTCCCAGCTGGGAAGCTATGGCTGGGCACCCGGCCAGATGCAGTGCCTGCACAAGCTGTGGACCAAGGAATCCGACTGGAAGACCACCGCCACGAACGCCAGCAGCGGCGCCTACGGCGTGGTCCAGTCCCTGCCCGCCTCGAAGATGGCGAGCGCCGGCGCCGATTACATGACCAACTACCGGACCCAGATCAACTGGGGCCTGAACTACGTCAAGTCGCGCTACGGTTCCCCCTGCGGTGCCCTGAACTTCCACTACGCACACAACTGGTACTAAACCGGCACTAGCCGCCCCCCGCCCTGGAGGCCCCGGATCCGCATGGATCCGGGGCCTCTTTGCGTCTCCACGGCCGGACCGGCCCCGGCGGCCCGGACTTCCACAGCCCCCGCACAGCTTGACCCTAAAGCCCTCATATGGGCCGCCGGGAAAGTTGAGCCATGACATTCACAGACCAGGCCACAGGAACCCTGCCCCGCTCCACGGCGACGCCGGCCGGCCCGGCGGCCCCAGGGGCACCCTCGGGGCTTGCCCTGGCCGACGCACCCGTCCCGGGCCCGATCGCCGGGGCCCTGACCGTCCCCGGCGGCCGGCGCACGGCCATTGATACGCGCGCCAGCACGCCCCTGCTGGACGTCACCATCCCGGTCTTCAACGAGGAACGGGACCTCGAGGCCTGCCTGCGCCGGCTCCACGCGTACCTGCTCGGCGCCTTCCCGCATTCCTTCCGGATCACCGTGGCGGACAACGCCAGCACCGACGGAACGCTCAAGGCCGCGGAACGGGTAGCCCGCGAGCTGCGCGAAGTGACGGTGGTCCATATGGCAGAAAAGGGCCGCGGAAACGCACTCCGCAAGGTGTGGCTGGCCTCGCCGTCGCCGGTCCTGGCGTACATGGATGTGGATCTTTCCACTGATCTGGCGGCCCTCGGCCCGCTCCTTGCCCCGCTCATTTCCGGGCACTCCGACCTGGCGATCGGGACACGGCTGACCCGCAACTCCCGCGTGGTCCGCGGACCCAAACGGGAATTCATCTCGCGCAGCTACAACTTCCTGCTCCAGGCCCTCATGGGCGCCCACTTCAGTGACGCGCAGTGCGGCTTCAAGGCGATCCGGGCGGACGTGGCCCGGCAACTGCTTCCCCACACGCTGGACAACGCCTGGTTCTTCGACACCGAGCTGCTGGTCCTGGCAGAAAAGTGCGGCCTGCGCGTCCACGAAGTCCCGGTGGACTGGACCGACGACCCGGATTCCAGCGTGGACATCGTCCAGACGGCCCTCGCGGACTTGCGCGGCATGGCACGGTTGAGCCGGGACCTGGTCTCGGGCCGGATCCCGGTTCCCGACCTGCGCGCGGCCCTGGCCCGCGGACCGCTGCCGGCCGCCTCGCGGGCACAGGAACAAAGCCCCGGCGGAAGCCTCTTCGGACAGCTCGTCCGCTTCGGCAGCATCGGGGTGGCCTCCACCCTGGCCTACCTGGCGATTTTCCTGCTCTGCCGCGGGTTCATGGACCCGCAGCTGGCAAACTTCCTCGCCTTACTCACCACTGCCGTGGCCAACACTGCGGCCAACCGGCGCTTCACGTTCGGCATCCAGGGCGGCAGCCAGGCGGCTCGCCACCATTTTGAGGGGCTGCTGGTCTTCGGCATCGGGCTGGCCCTGACCTCGGGCGCACTCGCCCTCGTTCACGCCGCGTCGGGAGCGGCCCCGGACCGCTGGCTTGAACTGCTCACGGTCACCGCCGCCAACCTGGCCGCCACGGCCGTGAAGTTCCTGCTCTTCCGGTTGGTGGTTTTCCGCCACAGGCCCGCCGCTGCCGTTCCGGCGCCCGGCGCCCCCGATCCTTCCCTCCCCCGCACAGAAAAGGCCAAGTAAATGACGGCAACCATCAGCCCCACCGCCGGAGCCCAGGGCGGTTCCCCGGCCGGCAGGCTGCCGGCCGCCGAGGAACAGCCACACCAAGTTCCCGGAGACGGCGGGACGGCGCCCCATCTGCCCGCGTCCCCGGCGCCGGCCGCCCAAGGCCGCCGGGACCGGCTGCTGTTCGGACCGCAGCCCCGCTGGGTGCGGCCCGCGGCAGCGCTGCTCCTGGTGGTCTCCGCGGCGTTGTACCTGTGGAATCTGGAGGCCACCGGCTACGCCAACTCCTTCTATGCCGCGGCGATCCAGGCCGGGACCAAGGACTGGACCGCGCTGCTCTTCGGCTCCCTCGACGCCGGCAATGCCATCACGGTGGACAAGCCCCCGGCCGCACTCTGGATTCCCGCCCTCGCGGGACGGATCTTTGGTTTCTCGGCCCTGAGCATGCTCATTCCCCAGGCGCTCATGGGAGTGGCCGCCGTCGGGCTTCTCTACCTGACCATCAAGCGGGTGTCCGGGCCGGCCGCGGGCCTGCTCGCCGGCGGCGCCCTGGCGCTGACCCCGGTGGCCGCCCTCATGTTCCGGTTCAACAACCCGGACGCGATGCTCACCCTGTGCCTGGTACTGGCGGCCTACCTCACCACCCGCGCCATCGAGAAGGCCGGCTGGAAGTGGCTCGCCGCAGCCGGCGCGGTCATCGGCCTGGCGTTCCTGAGCAAGATGCTTCAGGGCTTCCTGATCGTTCCCGGGCTGGCCCTGGCCTACCTGTGGGCGGCGCCCACCACCCTCGGCCGCCGGCTCCTGCACCTGCTGGCCGCCGCCGCCGGGATCGCCGTCGTGGCCGGCAGCTACGTTGTGCTGTTCCAGCTGACCCCGGCCTCGGTCCGGCCGTACATGGCGGGGTCGGAGACCAACAGCTTCCTGGAACTGACGTTCGGCTACAACGGCCTGGGCCGGATCACCGGGTCAGGCGGGGGCATGCCCGGCGGAGGAAACCTGGGAGGTATCGCCGGCGGCCCGGGAGGCAACGGAAACGTCGGCTTCGGCGGCGCGGCCGGGATCACCCGGATGTTCGGGACCAGCTTCGGCGGCGAGGTGTCCTGGCTGCTGCCGGCGGCCCTGATCCTGCTGGCCGCCGGGCTGTGGTTCACCCGGCGCGAGGCCAGGACCTCAAAAACCCGTGCGGCGCTCCTGCTTTGGGGCGGCTGGCTGGTCATCACTGCGGGGATCTTCAGCTTCATGAGCGGCACCGTCCATCCGTACTACGCCGTGGCGCTGGCCCCCGCCATCGCGGCGCTGGCCGGCATCGGTTCCCTGGAACTGTGGCGGGGCCGGGCCTACTGGCCCGCCCGGGTTGTCCTGGCCGTGACGGTGCTGGCCACCTCAGTCTGGTCCGCCGTGCTCTTGGGCCGCGACCCGTCCTGGCTTCCCGGGCTCCGGGTGATCATCGTGGTCCTGGGCGTGCTCGCCGCCGCGGCCCTGCTCCTGCGGGCGGACGGCATGGCGGCTCTCCCGGCGCGGTTCCGCAAGGCCGCCACGGCCGGCGTCGTGATCCTCTGCCTGCTTGCCGGCGGCCTCGGAAGCACCGCGTGGACACTGGCGACCGTCGCCCAGCCGCATTCCGGTTCGATCCCCACGTCGGGCCCCACCGCGTCCGCGATGGGCGGCGGCTTCGGGGCGGCAGGCAGGACCGGCAGTGACGGCGCCGGCACTGACGGCGCGGGCAGTGCCGGCATGGGCGGCGGCCCCGGCGGGGAAACGTCCTCGGCGGAGTTGACCGCGCTGCTGAAATCCTCCGGCGCCAAGTGGTCCGCGATTGTCTCCGGCGCCACCCAGGCTGCGAGCCTGGAACTCGCCACCGGCACCAGCGTGATCGCGCTCGGCGGCTGGAACGGCGGCGACCCCTACCCGACGCTCGCACAGTTCCAGGCGATGGTGGACCGCGGCGAGATCGGCTACTTCATTTCCGGCGGCATGGGCGGCATGGGCGGAGGCCGCGGAGGCAACTCCGAGGTCGCCACCTGGGTCGCGGCCAACTACCAGGCCCAGACCGTGGGCAACGCCACCGTCTACAAACTGGGAGCGTAGACCGCCATGACTGACACCCTGAGCCCCCGCCCCGACACGGCGCCGGCCCGCATGCCGGGGCGGCCGCGGCCGCAAGCCCGGGACCGCCGTCGGCGACTGGAGCCCCCGGCTGCCGCCGGCACGCGCGCCGTCCCTGGCGCCCCGGCCCTGCGGATGCGGCTGGAACTGGCGGGGCTGCTGCTGGCCACGGCCGTGCTGTACCTGTGGAACCTCGGCGCCTCCGGCTGGGCAAACGCGTTCTACTCCGCGGCGGCCCAGGCCGGGTCGCAGGATTGGGCGGCCTGGTTCTTTGGCTCCTCCGACGCCGCCAACGCCATCACCGTGGACAAGCCGCCGGCGTCGCTGTGGGTGATGGGCCTGTCGGTGCGGATCTTCGGGCTGAGCTCCTGGAGCGTCCTGATGCCGCAGGCTCTCATGGGGGTCGGCACGGTCTGGCTGGTCTATCTGGCCGTCCGCCGGGCCGCGGCCCCCGCCACGGCCGACGCCGGCCTGGCCCACCGCGCGGGGCTTCTCGCCGGTGCGGTCATGGCGCTGACACCGGTGGCCGTGCTGATGTTCCGGTTCAACAACCCCGACGCCCTGCTGGTGTTATTGATGACCGCGGCCGCCTACGCCGTCTTGCGTTCCATCCAGGACGCGCGCGTGCGCTGGCTGCTGTTCGCCGGGGTGCTGCTGGGCTTCGGGTTCCTCACCAAGCAGCTGCAGGTCCTGCTGGTTGTCCCCGGTTTCGCCGTGGCCTACCTGCTCGCGGCGCCGGCAGCGGCAGGCAGGCGCATTCTTCACCTGCTCGGCGCGGGCGCGGCGATGGCCGTCGCCGCCGGGTGGTGGCTGGCCGCCGTCGAACTCATTCCCGCGGCGGACCGCCCGTACATCGGCGGCTCGCAGAACAACTCCATCCTGGAACTGACCCTGGGCTACAACGGCCTGGGCCGGCTGAACGGCGATGAAACCGGGAGTGTGGGCGGCAGCAACGGCTGGGGCACGCCCGGGCTGTTCCGGCTCTTCAACAGCGAGTTCGGCGGCCAGATCGCCTGGCTGCTGCCCTCGGCGCTGCTGCTCGGAGCGGGGCTGCTCTGGCTGGGCCGCCGCGCGCCGCGCACCGACCCGGTACGGGCCTCGGTGATCATCTGGGGCTCCTGGGTTGCCGTTACCGGGCTGACGTTCAGCTTCATGGCCGGGATCATCCACCCGTACTACATGGTGGCGCTGGCGCCCGGGATCGCCGGGCTCGCCGGGCTCGGCGGCGTCCTGCTCTGGCAGCGACGGAACCAGCCCGTGGCCGCCGCCGTCCTCGCGGTGGCGATCGTGGCGGCCGGCGCCATGGCCGCCGAACTCCTGGTCCGCACCGCGGCGTACATGCCGTGGCTGCGCTGGGTGACGCTGCTGGGCGCGCTCGCCGCCGCCGGCCTCGTGCTGGCCGCAGGGGCCCCGGGCGCCAAGGGGGCCGCGGGGGTGAAAGGGACGGGGATGATGGCGTCCAAGACGGTGGCGCGAACGACGGCGGCGCTCGCCGTCGCCGCGGCCCTCGCCGGTCCGCTGGCCTACTCGCTGTCCACCGCGGCCACGGCCCACAGCGGCTCGATTGTCAGCGCCGGGCCGTCCGTGTCCGGACGGGGCGGGGCCGGGATACCGCCGGCCCTCGGCGGCGCGGCAGGAGGCGGCTTCGGCGGTGCCACGACGGCCAACGGCACAGGCACAGGCACAGGCCGCGGACCAGGGGCGGGCGGAATGGGCGGCCTGCTCGGGGCCAGCACGCCGTCGGCGGCGCTCGTGGCCGCGCTGCAGACAGATGCCGGGCCCTACACGTGGGCCGCCGCCGTCGTCGGATCCAACAACGCCGCCGGCTACCAACTGGCGACGCAGCTCCCGGTGATGGCCGTGGGCGGGTTCAACGGCACGGACCCCGCACCGACCCTGGCGCAGTTCCAGCAATACGTGGCCGACGGCAGGATCCACTACTTCATTGCCGGGCGCCTGATGCAGGGCGAAAGCGGAGCCAACGACGCCGCGCAGATTGCCGCCTGGGTGCAGGACAACTTCACCGCCCGGACCGTGGGCGGGACCAGCGTGTACCTGCTGGCCGGGTAGGCGGGCGACGCCGTCAGGTCCGGGCCGGGCAGCGGCGGGCTAGAAGGTGGGGGCTAGAAAGTGAAGGACAGGGTGCGCAGGCCGGCGCCGGTGACGTGTGTGGTCACGGCCACCCCGGAGTAGTCGGGAATGTGCAGCACACCGTCCGGCAGTTCGCCGGCATTGGGCCCCACGGCCACGGTCCGGACGCCGGCGGCGATGCCCGCGGCAATGCCTGCCGGGGCATCCTCGAACACCACCGCATCGGCCGGGGCGACACCCAGCAGGGAGGCCGCCCGGAGGTATCCCTCAGGGTGGGGCTTGCCCCGCATGACGTCCTCCGATGTGACCGAGACGGCCGGGACGCCGATCCCCGCGGCTGCCATCCGGACCCCGGCCAGGTCCCGTGACGCGCTCGTCACCAGCGCCACGGCATCCGGCGGCAGGCTCGCCAGCAGCTCCGGCGCGCCGGGAACCGGAACAATGCCCCGGGTCTCGGCCAGCTCCATCCGGCCGAGCTCGGCCGCGAGGGCCTGGATGTCGGAACCGGCCGGAGCAAACCTGCGGACGGTGTCCATGGCCTGGACGCCATGGGAGGAGCGCAGGATCTCGCCGATGTCCAGGCCGTAGCGGGCCGCAAACGTGGTCCACACCTGCTCCACGATGCTGGTGGAATCCACCAGCGTGCCGTCCATATCGAACAGGACGGCGCGGGCGGTCAGGGTGGTGGTGCCGGAACGGGATGCAGAGCTCATGCCTCCATCCTGCCGCATGGCCCCGGGTCAGCCTGCCGCGCGGAGCCTGCCGGGATCAGCCGTTGGGCCGGTGGGGGATGTACTGCACTGCCCACTTGTTGCCGTCAGGGTCGGCGAAGTGGACAAAGTGCCCCCAGTCCTGGACGTCGACGTCGCTGACGTCCACTCCGTTGTCCTTGAGCTGCTTGTGCGCGGCCTGGATGTCGCTGACCACAAGCTGCAGGCTCGGTGCGGTACCGGGCGGGGCGTCGTTGAGGCCCTCGCCGATGGCAATCGAGCAGCCGGAGCCCGGTGGCGTCAACTGGACAAACCGGAGGCCCTCCATGGGCCGTTCGTCGTAGTCGGCGTTGAAGCCCACCTTATTGACGTAGAAATCCTTGGCCCGGTCCACATCGGACACCGGCACAAACACGAGTTCAAGTTTCCAATCCATGGCGCACAGGCTAGCGCGGTCCGCGGCGACGCGGAAGGGATCCTCCGTGTTGCGCCTCGGCGGCGCCGCTCCTAGCCGGCGATGCCGTACAGGCGGTCTCCGGCGTCGCCCAGGCCGGGCACGATGTAGGACTTCTCGTTGAGCTTCTCGTCGATTGAGGCCAGGACGATTGTCACGTTGGCCTCTGACAGCTCTTCCTCCAGCTTGGCCAGGCCCTCCGGGGCGGCAAGCAGGCAGATGCAGGTGACGTCGGAGGCGCCGCGCTTGAAGAGGAACTTGATGGCCTCGCGCAGGGTCCCGCCGGTGGCCAGCATGGGATCGAGGACGAAGATCTGCCGGTCCGTGAGGTCCTCGGGGAGGCGCTCAGCGTAGGTGATGATGTCCAGGGTCTCTTCGTCGCGGGCCATGCCCAGGAAGCCGACCTCGGCCGTGGGGACCAGCTTGGTCATGCCCTCGAGCATGCCGAGCCCGGCGCGGAGAATGGGGACCACCAGGGGGGTGGGCTTGGTGAACGCGGTGCCGACGGTGGTGCTGACGGGGGTCTCGATGGTCACCGGTTCGGTGCGGACGTCACGCGTGGCCTCGTACGCGAGGAGCGTGACAAGCTCCTCGGTGAGCTGGCGGAAGACCGGGGACGGAGTGTTCTTGTCCCGCAGAACGGTGAGCTTATGGGCGACCAGCGGGTGGTCCACAACGAGAGTGCGCATGGGTCAAAACTATCACCCGGATGCTGAGGACCGTCCCGCGGGGCCGGAGGTATCGGCGTCGTTCGTCCCTGCCTGTGCAGTGCCGACGGCACTGCCTTTGGTGGCGCCTTCATGCAGGTGGGCGGGATGCTCAAAAGTCGGCGCGTCGCCGGCGTGTTCGCGGTGCCGGAGCACGTGGAAGAGCCGGTGGGCCAGGATCACGATCCCCACCCACGCCAGACCAATGACCCACCCGACGATCACATCCGTCATCCAGTGATGGCCCAGGTAGACCCTGCTCAGGCCCATCGCGACGATGAAGATCACACCAGCGGCGATCAGGGCGATCCGGGCGCCGGTCCGCTTGATGTGCAGGCAGGCCAGGTACACCACGAGCGCGATCACCACCGTGGTGTTCAGCGTGTGGCCGCTCGGGAACGACGGCGAGTTCTCGTAGGGCGGCACGGCGTCGGCATGGTCCGGGCGGGTCCGGCCGATCAGTTTCTTGCCCAGGGACGTGGCCGTCACGGAGACCGCGGCTGCGCCGCCGATCAGGATCAGCGGCCGCCACGACCGGGAGGTGTAGATGAGCACTGCCGTGAGGATGCTGGCCAGGATGGGCATCCCGATGCCGCCGCCGATGTTGGTGAATCCCGTGATGAACGCGTCGAGGCCGGGGTTGCGAAGCTGCTCCATGAACGCCAGCGCCGGCTTGTCCAGGTTCGCCAGGCCCGCGTCGTCCACCACGTTGTCGTAGACCTCGGCACTCGTCAGGGCCAGGATCACCACCACCACGCCGCCGATCAGCATGGTGATCCACAGCGCCGCGTAGGGCACCACCCATTTGCCCCAGCGCTCCGTCAGCCAGTTCTCTGTTCTGGTGGTCACGGCCGTCTCCCGAATATTTGACTATTTGAACCCGTGGACTGCGCAGCCGGGCTGAACAGCATGCTTAGGATCGAAACTATCATTGACCCATGACTTCCCCGGAGCCGCGCCATGCCCAGTGGATGGGCCTTGCCCTGGTTGAGGCCCGGAATGCCCTGGCCACCGCAGACGTGCCGATCGGCGCCGTCGTGATCGGGCCGGACGGTTCGGTGCTGGGCACCGGGCGAAACGAACGCGAGGCCCTCGGGGACCCGACGGCCCACGCCGAGATGGTCGCCATCCGGGAGGCCGCCGCGCGGTTGCGGTCGCACCGGGCCCTGGAGGGCAAGGGCGACGACGGCTGGCGGCTGGAGGACTGCACCCTGGTGGTGACGCTGGAACCCTGCGCGATGTGCGCTGGAGCGATCGTCCTCGCCAGGATTCCGCGGGTGGTGTTCGGTGCCTGGGACGAGAAGGCCGGCGCCGCTGGTTCCGTGTTCGACATCCTCCGCGAGCGCCGGCTCAACCACTGGGTGGAAGTGGTTGCAGGCGTCCGTGAGCAGGAGTGCGCAGCGCTGCTGCGGGACTTCTTCGCCGGGCACCGCGCCTGATCCGTTCCGGCTAGCCTGCGCCGCCGGCAGATGACGCGCCAGCCGGTGACGCTGAGGCTGCCGCGGAAGCCGCGAGCCCATCGATCCGCTTCTGCCGGGAGGCCGGAGAGTCCAGGCTGAAGGCCCGGAAATCACCGAGGTCCTCGCGGATCCAGGCTTCCACCTCGGCGATCCGCTGCGTCACCGCGGGCGTGGGGCCGTGGAACAGCCAGGGCACGATCCGTTCCTGGGCCGGATCGTACTGCCAGAGTCCGATGATCAGGCCGCGGTCCAGGATCGGGTGGTCCGGGAGATCCGCCTGCAGCGCGAGCGACCCCAGTGCCGGCTTGTGCAGGTCCTCCTCGGCCAGCAGGTCCGCCGCGTTGCGGCGCAGCAGGAACAGGGAATCCGTTCCTGCCAGCAGCTGGATCTGTTCCCCCGCCGGCTCCTCGAAGGCGGCGAGGCTGCCGAGGTCCTCGGGCAGCATCCACAGCGGGTCCCCGCCGCCGGCGGCTTGTGACCCGGCCATTACTGTGGACAAGGCGGTGGGCACCTCGACGGCGCCGACGGCGGCGAGGGCCGCCTTGCTTTGCGCCACGGTGAACCCCGTAAACCATTGCGACTGTTTGAAGGTGGCCCCGCCGGTCCAGCCCAGGTAGCGGCGGATCAGCTCAGTGCGCGCATCCTCGTCGTCAAGATCGCTGGGCGGCAGGCCCCACGGCTGGTAGGCGTAGCGCTGCTGGTCCAGGCGCCCGTTCGCCGGGACCCGGCGGATCCGGCCGTCGGACTGCAGGATCCCCAGGGCGGTGGGCAGCGTGGTGGTGGCGCCCTTCTTCTTGCCTTCCTCGCCAAGGTTGCGCACTGAATCGCCGAGCTCGTCCTTGAGTTGCCGCGGGTCCATGGGCCCCTCCGCCTCGGCGAGGGTGTGCAGCACCTGCTCTTCCAGCAGCGTGATCTCGCCGCGGTCCACGCCGAGCCGGCCGACCACCTTGAACGCGGACTCGGCCGCGTCCCGGCCCAGCTGAAGCGCCCAGGCGAAGTCTTCCCGGCCCAGGACGTACGTGCAGCCGCGGGCGGCCGGAAGTTCCAGGATCCGGTGGGCGAGGACGTCGGCGTCCACCTCGTCGCGGCGGATCCCGGCGCGGGCAAAGAGCGTGAGGTAGGGGTTGGCGCCGCCCACGGACCGGGCCCAGCCTGCCCGGGCAAGGACCTGCTCCGCCGTGCAGCCAGCCAGCGAGCCATCCAGGCCCTGCCGGTGCCAGGACCATGCCCGGAGCCGCTCCGGGGTCAGGCTCTGCGGCTCCGGCAGGTTGACGGGCTTTTCTACCGACGGCGATTGCGTGGCGACAGGGTGGGTGCTCATGGGCTCATTCTCCAACAGCTTCTCTGTCAGCGGTATCAAGAAGCCGTATCAACCGGCGCCGTCTGGTTTCTGGGTGCCTCTGTTTCACCGAGTTCCGCGGTTTCCGCGGTTTCGGTAGGTTCCGTGGGTTCCGTGGGTTCCGTCGGTTCCGTCGACAGGAAGCCCAGAACGGTCCGGGCGGTGGCGTCCCAGCCGGGCAACCGGCCCCGGGCGGCCGCTGCCGCCTCCCGCCAGCGGTCGCTGAGGCCGGGGTCGTCCAGCCAGCGGCGGAGCAGGTCCGCCAGCGGAGCGGGGTCCGTTCCGAGCCCGACGGCGGCGCCCGGCAACCCGGGCGCCGGAAAGTCCGGCGGGCTGTCCGGCGTCGGAGTGCCGGCCGCCGGCTGCCGGGGCAGGGTGCCGGCGGCGAGCGCCTCGACGGCTCCGGTGCCCTCGCGCACCACCACGGGAATGCCGCGGGCCAGCGATTCGGTGACCACCAGGCCGTAGGTTTCGGCCCGGGAGATCAGCAGGCTGAGATCGGCCGCATCCCACTCAGCATCCAGTGCCGGGCCCCGGAGCTCGCCCGGGATGCGGACCCTCCCGGCCAGGCCCAGGCGTTCCACGGACTTCCGGAGCTGCGCGGCGTAGGCCGGATCGGCGGTGTCCGAGCCGATGAGGGACGCCGTCCAGGGCACAACCGTGAGCCGGGCGAGCGCGTCCAGCAGGAGCGACTGGTCCTTGTTCGGCAGCAGGGCCGCCACGGCAATGAGGTGCGGAGCGCCGGCGGACCGGCTGCCGGCCGCGAGCGGCGCGGGGGCGGTCCCGGGCAGGGCCACCCGGAGGCCGTCGAGGCCGTGGCGGGCGCGGATGCCCGCCGCGGCCGAACCGCTCGTGCAGATGACGCCGGCAGCGGCCCGCAGGGCCCTGCGTTCGCGCTCCGCGTGGTCCGGCAGGGGCATGTGCAGCAGGACCCAGACCCGGACCCCGGCCGCAGCGGCCGCTTCCAGCTCGTCGGGCGCACCGCAGGCGAGGAGGCTGTCGACCACCGTCACCGTGTCCCAGGTTGCGGTGCCGGCAGTTGCAGGGCCGCCTCCCCCGGCCTGGCCGCCGTCGGGCCCCGCGTGCAGCAGCGTGGCCAGGCGCCGCCGGTCCCCCGCGCTGCCTCCCGGCCAGTCGCCGTCGAGCGGGCAGGTTTCCACCGCGGCACCGAGGGCCGCCAGTTCGGCGGCGAGCGCCGCGTTGTAGACGTTGCCACCGGAGTTGTGCCGGACGTTGCCGGGCACCACAAGACGGATGTGGGGGCTGGCCGGCGGCATCTGCGGCGCCTAGCGGACGTCGAAGTCCAGCGAGTAGCTGGCCCAGGCATCGGGAGTCTCGCGCAGGGTGACGTCCAGCCCGGCGAGGTCGCGCCCGTCGTTGCCGACGCGGATCTGGGCGGCGACGGCGTCGGCGATGTACCGGGCGAGGGCTTCGGTGGTACTCAGCTTGCCGGAGAAGTCCGGGTGCTCGTCGAGGTTCTTGTAGTTCAGCTCGTCCAGGATCTCGTCCACCGCTTCCCCTGCCGCGCCGATGTCCAGCACAATCGCGTCGTCATTGAGCTCACGACGGCGGAAGGTCACCTCCGTGACGAACGTGGCCCCGTGCAGGCCCTGGGCCGGGCCGAAGACCTCGCGCGGAAGGCTGTGGGCGATCATGAAATTGCGGCGGACGGTCAGACTAAACACGGGCTACCTCGTGGCTTCGGTGGGCTGGGCGGCGGATTTGAACTCAGTGGGCTGGGCGGCGGATTGAGCGTCCCAGGACGGGTATTCGATGACGTGGCACAGGGCGTCCAGGTTGCCGTCGGCGAGGCGCTGGACGACGCCGGGGAGCTCTGCGAACGTCGAGGAGCCGGTCAGGAAGACATCGAAGACCGGATCCTGCAGCAGGGACACGGCGAGCGCGAGACGCTCGGCGTTGGTGCGGCGGTGCCGGCGGGCGCGGGCCACCATCCCCACTTGGCTGGCGCGGATGGACAGCCGGCGGGCGTGGAAGTCCTCCCCCAATGGGAGGGAGATTTTCCGGTCGGCGTACCAGGACATTTCGATGATGTCGCCGTCGTCGCCCACCAGCTGCAGGCTTCGTTGCAGTCCTTCCTGCGAGGCCGAGCAGTGGATCACGATGTCGCAGTCCGGGAGGGCGTCGTCGGGGTGGCTGAAGTCGACGCCGAGGGCGTCCGCGAACGCCCGTTTGGCGGGGTCGACGTCGATCAGCTGCAGCCGCGCGAGCGGAAAGCCGGCCAGGAGTTTGGCCACCATACCGCCGACCAGTCCGGCCCCAATCACAGCAACCCTGTCGCCCAGGCGGGGTCCGGCCTCCCAGAGTCCGTTGATCGCGGTTTCCACGGTGCCGGTGAGCACCGCGCGGCGGGCCGGGACGCCGTCGGGAATGATGGTGAGGGCTTCGACCGGGACGATGAAGCGGTCCTGGTGCGGATAGAGGCAGAAGACGGTCTTCCCGGCCCAGCCCTCTGGTCCGTCCTCGACCACCCCCACGGTGAGGTAGCCGAACTTCACCGGGTACGGGAAGGACCCCTCCTGGTTGGGGGCGGCCATCGCGTTGGCGACGCACTCCGGGACGCTCGCGTGGTGGACTACCAGTTCGGTGCCCTTGCTGATGCCCGAATACAGAGTCCGGACCAACGCCTCCCCGGGGCCGGGGGCGGGCAGGTCCTCCCTGCGGAGCTCGCCTTGTTCGGGGCCGACGGTCCAATAGGCGGTGGCCGTGGCGTGCTGTTCAGAAGTCGTCATTGTGCTTACGAATCTAGTGCCCGGGCTGTTCGCGGGGAAGGGTGCCGGGTTCCGGCGAGTCGGCGGGCGGGTGCCGTTGGGGCTCGTTTTGTGGATGGGCGCCTTGCTCCGGTACCCTAGTCAGGTTGGTGACGTGTCCGAGCGGCCGAAGGTGCAACACTCGAAATGTTGTTTGGTGTAAAAGCCAACGTGGGTTCAAATCCCACCGTCACCGCCAATGAGAAAGGCCCTGCTTCCTTTGCAAACAAAGGGAAGTGGGGCCTTTTGCTTTGTCTGGAAGGCACTCGTTGGCAAAGAATTGGCAAAACTCTTCTGCGGCGTACTCGCGCAGCCACCAACCCTTGCGCTGCCGTCCCGACGTGAACGCCCAGTGCTGCCCGCAATGCCGGACCTCCTGTGGCCGGGCCTAGCGGGCGCGAGTTTCGCGATGTCTGGCCAGAGTGCCATCCCGTCCCGGAGCTCCGACTGGACTTCCGGTAACTCCCGTCCCCGTCATGCGGCAGACCTCGTGACGCCCGACTACAAAGCCGTTCGGTTCTACCTGACCTTCGGCAAATTCGAGGTTCCCGGGACACCGGCCACAAAGGATGACTACGTGACGTACCGGGAGGCCACGCTGGAGTTCATCGCGGGACGGGGCCGTCGGATGGCCGAGTGGGTCACAGAGCACCACCCCGAAATTGAGGTTCGTAACCCTTGGTGGCGACCCCGATAAGCCAGGGACGGCGTTCATCTGACCTGTGGGATCTTCAGGCTCATCGCGTGGTCAAAGAGTCGCAGCGCCGGTTCGTGAAAGTACCTGTCTTTGAACTGGAAGCCGGGGCAGAACGTTTCCTCGTCGATGAACACCCGGATTGCACGGCGCATAGTCTCCGGCTGACCGAGGGCTTGGAAGTGGCTCTCCAGCTCTGCCGCCGTCGGCAAGCTGAATTCTTCGCGGATGCTTTTAATAACCCGAGGCTCGTTGGTCTAGTCATCAGCCGGCCACCGACCCGCTCTGTCCGAGATGCGGGTCGCGGAGAAGAATGGAACCACACATGGAGGAGGAGACATGAGCGACTTGAGGCACCTGCCGGTGGGCACCCGTGTCCGGGCGGGCATCGCGCTGATCTACGAGAAGGTGCCTGGTGGCATGTGGCGCAGCCGCAGGCTCAAGGCATTGCATAACTGGATCACTGACGAGCAGTTGGTCGAACTGCTCGTCGGGAAGCGCAAGGAGGCCGAGGAGATAAGAACAAGAGCGGAAGCACAAGAAAGAGATGCAGCATCCGCTCAGTGACGGCTCGTCGGTGGGTGCTCACCCGTGGCGGCCGACAGCTGCCCATGCCTCCGAGGCGCGATCCAGGACGTCGACGCCGGCCGTGCGGAAGTCCCTGATAAAGAGGGACGACTTCCGTGCCTTCATGGCCTCAAGGTCTCCACGGCTGACTTCCCTGGCCATCACCGGCTGAAGAGTCTCCGGTGCCAGCAACAGCGCGAGACAGGTGTCAAAGCCGTCCAAGCTTTTGAAGGTGACCTTAAGCTGTCCCTCGCTGCGATTCGCCACCCGGGTCTTGACCTGGATAAGACGGTCCCCGGGATCGGTGAGGTCGTAAGCTTTGTTGCCGTTCAAGGCGAGGACCCCTCCGTACATTCGCCAAGCGAGGTGTTCACCGACTCCACCAACGAGATCGCTGGTGCGGATGATACCGCGACGGTTCAGTTCGGACAGAAGTGCGTATGGCATGGCCAGGAGTTCATGGTTGGTGAGTGGGGCCAGAATGGCGGCGTGATCAATCATCGTCGTCGGTACCGGTTCCGAAGTAGATGACCTCACCGGCTGTAAGTAATCCGTCTCTGATCGCATCCACGTTGGAATTGGCCCAGCCGAGGGAAATCTTTCCGTCCTCGATTGCCTCACTCAATTTCAGGTAATCGGACAGCGAGATGCCCATTTCAGCGGCCTTGCTGCTATCAGAGCCGAACGATTCGCTGTCTTCGCTGTCTTCATCGTTTTTAGGTTTGGCGGTCGCAAAAACTGCTCCGACAATAACAACTACACCGGCGCAAATCGTAAGGCCAATCTTTTTTATTCTGCGCATTCTTTCCGCTTTGCAATCATCGCACCGTGCACCTTTATGGTCTTCCGGGAGTTCGCTGCTGCATTTCTTGCAGAGTTTCTGTTCCATGGTGTTCCTACTCCCCCAGTCATCGGTCGCCTCAGATGTCCGGAACGCTCAGGATAAGGTCGAACAATCGACCATAGATAGGACACGAGCCCGAGCCAGACAAAGAGCACAAAGTGCTACATCGAAGAGTACAAGAGCAGGGCCAGCTGAGTGCCCGCCTTCGCGAGAAGGGGACGGGTCGAAAAGTCGATCTGGGCCTGACCTTGGACAGCAAGCAGCACTTTCTTCGGTTCCTAAGCACTGCGGGCGCAAACAAAGCCGTGATACCTGACGTGTTTAGCAAGGACGGCGGTGAAGACTGCATCGTCGTCACGGGCGTCGTCGATTTCGACGCGAGATCAGATTCATCTACAACGAGCAGCTCTCCTACACGTTCGCCTGACGGTCAAGCGGCTGCTACCGGCTATTGTCCGCGGAGCTGGCGGTACATGTGCTCAAACACATCATTTTTGAATTCAGCCAAGGAATATCCGCGTGTTCACCAAGCGGGCGATACTGATGACCTCGTGATCAGCATCTGCACACGGTGCCGGCCTCCGGGCCACGCCTCCGGTCTTGATTAGCACCTGGACATGACCTAGGCATCTAGGGACGGGATTCTCGGCGTGACTGATTGTGTCAACCTGATTGGAGCCCACTAGGACGGCTTAACGGTACCCACCTGTGGGCCTTGGTCCCATAAGTGTCAGGTCAAGTTCAGGAAGGCCGGGATGGGTCAAGTGTGAAGTTGAGTCATGTACCAGGACCTCGACGAAGATCCCGAGCCGCTCGCGAACCCACAGAAGGCCACCAACCGCGCCATCCGCCAGCTCCACAGCCTCGGCTACAGCGTCATCATCACCCAGCCAATGCCTGACGTCGCCTCATACTCTCGTATGCGATCCGAAGGGGCCCCTTGTGCAATGGCGAACGTCATGGAAAAGTGCGCCCATGACTGAATCCATCGATGCTGAGGTCGCGCGCACCCTCAGCACAATTCCAGTTCGTGCGTCTCGCCAAATGACCGCCACCGAGTATCAGGTGCGCGTGGCCGAGGTCCTCAACCTTTTTGACATCGAAGCGGTGGGCGACGAAACGGGAATTCGTTACGGGGGCGAGGGCGTTGAGCTGGAAGATCAGCCTCTAGAAGCGGCCGTCCGCATACTCATTGGGAAGCGATTCGGCATCCCGGAAGCAATGCAGTAGCCCAACAGTAGGTGTCCTTCGGATCTAGTGTCGCGTTCCTGGGCCGGGGCAACGTGCAGTGCGATCGACGCGCTCACCGAGGCGGCTGAGTTTCTGGTCAACCAGGCCCAGACCGAAATTGAGACCCACAATCCGGCGCCTGCGCCCTGAGTGAGGCGACGGCCGGCGACCAGCCGCCGGAGACGGTGGTCGAGGATGCCATCACACGCTACGATCCCCAGAATCCCCCACGACCGCATGCAAGTCGCTATCACTCTGGAGGTTCGCGATGCCGGACACCACCTGCCACATGTCGATCTCGCTGGACGGCTTCGTCGCCGGGCCGGACCAGAGCCGCGAGAACCCCCTGGGCAAGCGGGGGCTGGAGCTGCACGGCTGGCACATCGGCGACCCGCGGGCCAACGATGCCGACAAGGTCGCGAACGAGTGGCTCATGCGCCCACGGGGCGCGTATGTGATGGGTCGGAACATGTTCGGCCCGGTCCGCGGGGACTGGGATGAGGACCTGACCGGGTGGTGGGGAGCCGAACCGCCCTACCACGCGCCGGTGTTCGTGCTGACCCACCACGGACACGACCCGATCCAGATGGACGGCGGAACGACCTTCCACTTCGTCACCGAGGGCTTCGACGCGGCCTACTCCGCAGCGCGCCAGGCCGCCGGGGACAACGGCGTGGACATCGCCGGCGGGGCCTCGACCGTCCGGCAGGCACT
>NZ_JBFTPY010000030.1:0-35173 GCF_056398725.1 Arthrobacter sp. 01T425
TCCAGGTCCACGACGTTCTTCCCGTCGAGGTGGCCGCAGCGCTTGGGGTTGAACTGGTCCTCGATGTGGCAGCCGGCCAGGCCGGCGTTCTCGAGTTCCTGGACCGACCGGGCCACGTTCATGGGCTCACCGAAGCCGGTGTCGGCGTCGACGATYGCCGGCAGGTCCGTCATCCGGGCGATCTGCCCGGCGCGGGTGGCSACCTCCGTGAGGGTRGTCAGSCCGATGTCCGGCAGGCCCAGGTCATTGGCGAGGACGGCRCCGGAAATGTACACCCCGGCGAAGCCCTTCTCCTCGATCAGCCGCGCCGAGAGCGGGTTGAACGCGCCGGGGAACTGGGCGATGGTGCCGGAGGCGAGGATTTCGCGGAACCGGATCCGCTTCTGCTCCGGCGTGACCTTCGAATACAACATTAGAAGAGTCCCTTCGGGGCGCCGGCGAGGTCGATCACGCCGTCGGCCGCGCGGATGTTCAGCTGGTCCAGCTCGCCGGCGGCGAGCTCGGGGAGCCGGGCGGCGGCGGCGAGGAAGCGCTCGATCTCCTCATCGGCCACCAGGCCGGCGGCGAGGGTGCGGAACTTGTTGACGTACTGCTCCCGCGCGAACGGGCGGGCGCCCAGCGGGTGGGCATCGGCGACCGCGATGTCATCGGTGATGACCGTGCCGTCCTTGAGCGTGATCTCCACGGTGCCGCCGAAGGCCTTCTCGGCGATGTCCAGGGAGTGGTAGCGCCGGGTCCATTCCGGGTCCTCGACCGTGGTGACCTTGTGCCAGAGTTCCACGGTGTCGGGGCGGGCAGCGCGTTCCGGGGCGTAGGAGTCCACGTGGTGCCAGGTGCCGTCCTGCAGGGCGACGGTGAAAATGTACGGGATCGAGTGGTCCAGCGTCTCGCGGCTGGCCGTGGGATCGTACTTCTGCGGGTCGTTGGCGCCGGAGCCGATCACGTAGTGCGTGTGGTGGCTGGTCTTGATCAGCACGGACTCGACGTTGGCCGGGTCCGTGACCTCGGGGTGTTCGCCGTTGAGCTTGCGGGCGAGGTCGATCCACGCCTGGGCCTGGTATTCGGCCGAGTGTTCCTTGGTGTACGTGTCCATGATGGCCCGCTTGGCCTCGCCGGCCTCCGGCAGCGGCACGGTGTAGGAGGCGTCCGGACCGTCCAGCATCCAGGCGATCACGCCGTCTTCGCCCTCGTAGATCGGCACCGGAGAGGTCTGGCCGCGCATCGCACGGTCCGCGGATTCGACGGCCATCTTGCCGGCGAACGCGGGGGCGTGCGCCTTCCAGGTGGAGATTTCGCCCTTGCGGGACTGCCGGGTGGCGGTGGTGGTGTGCAGCGCCTGGCCGACCGACTGGAAGATGGTCTCGACGTCGAGGCCCAGCAGGGTGCCGATGCCGGCGGCGGCGGACGGGCCGAGGTGCGCCACGTGGTCGATCTTGTGCTTGTGCAGGCAGATGGCCTTGACCAGGTTGACCTGGATCTCGTAGCCGGTAGCGATGCCGCGGACCAGGTCCCGGCCGCTGGAACCTACGTGCTGGGCCACGGCCAGGATCGGGGGAATGTTGTCGCCCGGGTGCGAGTAGTCCGCGGCCAGGAAGGTGTCGTGGTAGTCGAGTTCACGGACCGCGACGCCGTTGGCCCAGGCAGCCCATTCGGCGGAGACGCGTTCCTCGATGCCGAAGACCTTCGAGCCCTTGCCGCCGGTGCTGGGGCCGTGGGTGAGGGCCTGGGCCCGGGCCGCGACGATCGGGGCGCGGTTCAGGGACGCGACCGCCACCGAGGCGTTGTCAATGATCCGGTTGATCACCATGTCGGTGACCTCATCGGTGACCTCCACGGGGTCCGCGGCGACCTTGGCGATCTTGTAGGCGAGCTGGTCCTCGCGGCCCAGATTTTCCTCGCTCTTGTAAACGCGGACGTGGTGTTCCTTAACCATGGTGCTCCCTTTGCTGAGGTGTATGGGTGGCTTTGACGTGCGAAAGACTGCGGTGCAGGTGAAGCGTGGTGGCGGCCTCGGCCAGCCGCGGGTTGCCGGCGGCGATCGCCTCGGCGATGGCGGCGTGCTCGGCGGCGGCGGCGGTGAGCCGTGCGGCGTCGTCGGCGGCCAGGCGCCGGACGCGCACGAGGTGGACGCGGAGGCTGCGCATGGCCTGGACGAGGTAGGCGTTGGAGATTGCGGCGTCAATGGCCGCGTCCAACCGTCCGACCAGCCCGTAGTAGTCGTGCAGGGCCGGATCCTGCCCGCCGATCAGTTCCGGGGCCTGGAGCAGCTCGCGCCGGAGCTGTTCGAACGTCGCGGGGTCTCCGCGCTCGGCGGCCAGGGCGGCTGCCCTGCCTTCGAGGGTCTCGCGCAGTTCGAACAGTTCATCGATGTCGTCCAGGGAAATGTCGGTGACGACGACGCCGCGCCCGCCCGCCGTCGTCGTCAGCCCCTCGGCCGTGAGCCGGCTCAGCGCCTCCCGGATGGGGGTGCGGGAGACGCCGAGGCGCTCCGACTGCTCGACCTCGGCAAGGACCGTGCCGGGCAGCAGACGCCATTCAATGATGTCTTCTCGCAGGGAAACGTAGGCTTTCTCGCCGGCTCGCATTCCGCTCCCTTTCGTCATTGAACACGCTCAGTGTATACATTGATTGGGTCAATTTAGGAAAATGTCACAAAGAGATCAGCAATATACCGACTCTTACCGCGCACAGGCTGGTTTGGTGTATACATACCAAGCAGTATTGGCGCCTCCGCTATCAGCTTCCGCCGACGGCGGGGAAGCGGCGCCCTGTCATTGTGGAATCAGGGCCGCGCGCATCGCCAATAAGGAGTAAGCATGTGGAGTGACGGACCAGAAGCCAACCCCCGGCTTCATCGGTGGGGCGGCCCGAGAATGGCTGGGGCGCTCATAGGGTGGTCGGCCGGCAGGGAAAACCTACTCCGTCATTCGTCCTCGGACCCCGGCAGAACCGTCACCGGCTACATCGAGCACGCTGGTGTCCAGCAGGCCTTTCGAGCAGCCATTCACTGCTGCGGACCGGCAAGGAGTCGATGAGAACATCGACCTCTACCTCCTGGACGCCGAGCTCCACCGCGACCCAGGGGTACGGCTGGATGATCCGCATTCCGGACGGGCATACGTCACCCGAGGCGTTCCTGGCTGACGTTGACACTGCAATTATTCGAGCAGCAGGCTCCGTCACGCATCTGAGGCAGCTGCGGCCGATATTCGCTGCCGTTCTCCGCGACTGCTACGCCACGGGCAGCTGACCAAAATCGACCTCGGGAATGGATTGGCAGGGCCGGACGGCTTGACCGGACTGTTCGCCTTCGGACCGATCAGCTGGGGCTCCCTTGAAGCGCCGTGAAAACCGTCCGGATCAGGTTGACGCGGATCCTCTAGAGTCTGGCGATGTTTTTCGTGCCGCTGACTGGCGTCGCGGCCTGGCCCTTCCAAGTTAACGGATACCAACTTCAGCCGTAGTCGTTGAGAGCTGTTCCCACAACTCGTACCTGCAGTGGAGCAAGAACTCATGCCTACGGCGCCTCACCGTTTCAACTTCCAGTACTTTTTCAGCGTCACCGGAACCGACAGGAAAGCCTTGGATCTTCACTTGCAGCCAGACTGGCAGCGACTCCAGGACAGTACGTGGAAGTGCGACGTCACGGCGAGATCGTCCGAACAGGGACAATCGAAGACGTCATGCTAGACAACTCCATTCTTTGGATCTCACCTGATGGGCCATTTCCGCGCGAAATGGTGGAAAGAGCCGAGGGATATCAGGTCTACGCCCGCTACCCGTGGGATCCACCGCCGGCCCCTTCACGGACACAGCCTGATAGCAACACATCACTTAACGGCCTGCGGCCTGCGTCCCGCGTCCGTGAACCAGAACGTCTAGCCAATGTGCCCCTTGCGGGGCGCCCGTTCCGGGCTGAAAATGTGCCTGTGGCCCGACGCCCCCTCTGAAGACACTGGTGGGATTGCTCTGAAAGGTATCCCGGCCCAAGACTTCAGCCGCAGGTATCACAGCGGTTCAGGTCTCGATGGGACGTGGCTTGGTGAAAGCAACGGTAAAACGCACCACCCTCTCGATATCTAGCCTTGGAGCCGTACATCGGGGAACCAGCCTGCTGGTGCACGTTTTGGCTCCAGATGTTCGGGGTCCCGGTGCTTTTGCATGTCGCATTTGTAGAACGGGCCGCGGGGGTCCAGGAGCACGCTCATGTGGTGATCCGCGTGATCCTTCCACCAGACACTGATCCCCGTGGCTCCGTCGAGTCTGAGGTGTTCCCATGCCCGCCACAGCGCTTCCACGCGGGAGACTGCTTCGGGGTGGAAGTACCACTCAAGGCACCACTTTGCGGAGCGGCCGTCGACGTCGCGGATGTAGGTGGGCAGCAGCTGTTCGTGCAGGAACTCTTCGGCCGAGCCGTAGACGAGTTCAGCTGGCTTGTGCTCTTCCGCCGGCCTTTCGGCAGGTGCCTCTGTCTCGCCGGGGACGGGAGCTGTGCTGAACCGGCCGATATCGCTGTTCATCTCAGAACCTCCGGCGTCGTGACCCAGGGATAGCCACCGGCTCAGCTGGCACCGGTATGGCCGGTTCCTCGGGGCGGGGGCTGTAGGTCTTGATGGACGCCTCCACGGCGTCCTTGTGTGGCCCGGTGTACCAGGGCATGGTCCGGACCAGAGTGGCCGGGGCGCCGGAGGCGAGGACGATGGCGCGGCCCCGGTCGAGTTCGGCGAGGTTGGAGACGTCGAAGATGCGTTCCTTGCCTTCCTGGCGTGAGCGGCTGGAGCCGGACTTTCCGGAGGAGATGGAGACGTTGGTGTAGCTGTAGTCCCCGATCAGGTCCGAGAGTGCCCGGAGGAATCCTTCTTCGGCGACGCCGCCTCCGTAGACCTTGACGTTGGCGGCCGACCAGATTTTCCGCATGTTCGCCTCTCCCCACAGTTCGACGCCCTGGGACCAGGACTGCAGGATGCCCATGACGATCAGGCCCTTGGAGCCGTAGTGGCTGAACTGGTCCGGCAGCCCGGCCCAGCGGACGACGTTTGCCAGCTCATCGAGCGCGAACAGCGCCGGCTTGGGCAGGCGGCCGCCCAGGCGCTCGGCCCGTTCCTCCATCGCCTCAGCGATCGCCACCGTCAACGCTGTGGTCAGCGGGGCGGCGGAGCCGGCCCCTTCCTTTGAGAGGATGTGGATAGTCTCCCGGGAGGTCGCGAACGCGTGCGGGTTGAATTGCCGGCGGGAGTCCGTGGCCACCGTCGCGCCGCCCGTCGGGGCGACCCAGCGCAGCGTGTTCCTGGACTTGAGGCACTGGATCATCTTCTCGGCGGTGCCGAAGATACCGTCCCGTTGTTTGTCGGCCAGCTTCAGCGTGGACTCCAGGCCCTTGTACTGCAGCTCGTAGGCATGCTCTTTGAGGATTTCGATGGGTTCCTGGCTGACCTGCTCCGTCACCCACAGGTAAACCTGCGTGATGGGAAGCTCACCGAGCGCGGCCGCGAGGAAGTACGAGGAGAGGATGTCTTCGGCTTTGGGATCGAAGTAGGCATCCGGCTTGGATCCCGGAACCCGTGACCCGACCGAGAAGTGCTGCGTGAGCTTGTACGCCTTTTCTTCGTCCGTGACGTAGGAGAGCGGGTTCCACCACCAGTCCGCTTCCTCCTGGGCGATCTTCTGCGGATCAAACACCCACACCGGGGCCGTGATTTCGCGTACGCCCCGGGTGCCGTCGACGACGTCGCGTTTGTTCGAGGTCGAGACCACAGCCCCAGGTGCGTCCAGGATCGCGGGCATGACCCGTGAGGTCGACTTGCCGGTACGGGGGCCCCAGATATCGAGGCTGAGATCTTCCCAGGACTGAATGAACGTCTGGCCGGTGGAGACCACCTTGCCGACGACGATGCCCGGAGTGCCTGTCACGCCGAGGCGCTCGGCCGTTGCTTTCGCGCCCTTCTCGGAGAACGCGGCCAGGGACTTCCCTCGACCCAGGTACCGTGCCGCCTTGTCGACGCGGGCACGCTTGGACGCACCCTTCCTCCAGACCACGAGCACGACGATGGACAGAACCACGACCACACCGGCCATGAGGGCGGCCGCGACGGTGGACGGGACGGGCCAGGGCACCCGGCCCTTGATGAGCCCGGCGATCAGATCGATGGGATGTTTGGGGGGTGCTTTGATGCCGGCCATCCAGGAGCCCAGGTGGACGGCCGCGTAGGTCCCGCCGCCGAAGACGACGATGACGCCGATGGCGAACCAGACCAGCAGGGCATCGCCGAGGCCCATTCCTTTCCGGTTCGGTGCGCTCACAGCGTGCCTCCCTCAGTCGGTACGTCAGGGGTCATGGGCTCAAGGAGGGTTTCCGGGGTTTCACGCCATTTCCCCTCGGTGTCGTTGACTCCGTCCGGGCCTTGCTCCAAGGACGTCAATCCCACCAGGACCGGGATCCCGGGCCGTCCGCCGACCTTGATCAGGAACTTCCCCCGTCCGGGAGGTTCGACATCGAGCCCGCGGGAGTCCCAGGCGGGCGGGTCCTGCCAGGAAATGAGCTTCTGCTGCTCCTGCCGGGACAACGGAATGGCCGAGGTCAGCAACGTCATTTCCGAGGCGGGGAGGCCGCCGCAGATGACCATGCCGGAGCGTTCGACAAAGCCGCGGGCCTTCATCCGGTCTTCTTCCGCCGGCAGTGCCAGCAGGTCGGACATGGTGTGGGAAATCATGATCTGCCCGACGCCGACGGAGCGGTTCAACCGGGTCAGGGCGTCCACCCGGTCCACCATGCCTTTGCCGGCGCGCAGCGCCCGCCAGAGTTCATCGAGAACGACGAAGTAGTTCCGGCGCGGTTCCAGGCCGGCGTCGGCGAGGGCGTTGGCGACGTTGACGGTGCCGAAGCCGTAGGACCAGCACGCCAGCAGGACTGCTGCCTGGAGGTCGGTTTCGGTCTCGTCAATGCTGGAGACATCGAAGACCACGGCGCGGTCGCGCATCATGGGGTTGGTGGTGTGTCGGGAGAAGATTTCTCCGAGCTTCCCGCCTCCGGTCAGGCCCAGCAGGGTTGCTTCCAGGGCGCGGGTTTCCTGCAGGTAGACGGCCATGTCGCCGCGGTCCAGTGCGACCTGCCGCAGCTCGTCCGGTGCGGAGATGATCACGTCCAGGAGGTCTTTGAGGACCGGGACACCGTTGAACCGGTCATCGAGGACCCGCAGGGCCCGGTCCAGGATCGTCTGTTCCTGATCGGTGGGCGGGTTGTTCCGGCTGATCGTGATCAGGGAGACAACCATGGTCAGGCGTCGGCCGTGCGCGTCAGCGCGGACCCGGGCGGCGTCCTCATGGTGGCCGCTGTCTTCGAGCAGCTGCGCCGCTTCGACGGCCTGGCCAGGGTCGAGGATGTTCAGGTAGCCGACGCCGCGGCCGAGCTTGATGACCTGTCCGCCGAGTGCCTGGACCGCTTTGACGTGCTCGCCCTTCAAGTCCCCGAGGATCAGGGGGTGGACGCCTTGAGCGGAGAGACCAATGAACATCCGGCGCACCACGGTGGACTTTCCCAGCCCCGGCTTGCCCAGGATGAACGCGGACGGATTGGAAATCAGGCGTGCCCGCTGGAACCAGCTGATCGGGTCACAGCAGACCGTGGCCTGAGTCTCCTCATGGCGTCCGAGCGGGACGCCGATCATGGGCGAGGACGCCCCGGAGGAAAACGGCCACAGCCCGCAGACCTGGACCGTGGTTCCCCGGTATTCCTTCACGGACGGCACGAGCTGTGTCATGCCGCCGCCGCGTCCGGTCCAGCCGCGGGCAGCCGGCCCGGGCTGACGCGGTTCCTTCCCAGCCTTCTTCTTCGGCGCAGCCTTGACCGGTGCACCAGCCGCTTTGGTTGGGCGGGTGAAGAGTTTCATGCGGGCCATTACAGGGCATCCTTGATTTCGGACGGCAGCATGCTGTGCTTGGGCAGGACCAGCCCCAGCGGCAGGGACGCGGCGAACGCGGTGTCCTGCGCGCCGTAGGCCCGGCGCAGCAGCACCCGGGCAGTACCCGAGGTCTGTTCCACGGCGGCCACGGCATCCGGGAGGCGGTCCTTGTCGGTCACGGTGGCCGTGACGACCATCCCGAAGTTCACCAGCCCGGCGCCCTGGGCTTCCTCGGCCGCGGTCTGCACCGCGGAGCGGGCATCGACCAGGGCGCGGGCGGAGGGCCGGGTCCCGGAGGTGATGCGAACGTTGGCATTGTTCTGGTCCCGCTCCACCACGGCTGCGGCCCTGGCCGAATCCATCGGGCGGTACAGCAGCGAGATCCGCTTGCGGTCAATGTCCCCGTGCGGGGCCAGCAGCCGGGACAGGACGGAGGAGTTTACCGACCCGCGCGGGGCACCTGTCATGGTCCATGAGACGGAGAACGCGCTGTCGTGCCGGTAGTCATCCCAGCTCGCCTGCGTCGCGGAGGGTCCGACTTCGCCCCAGGTCAGGGACACCGGGGAGCCGGCGGCATGCGCTTCATCAATGATCAGGGCAGCGGGCGGATCGTAGGCGATCCGGACGACCTCGCAGAGTTCCTGCGCCGACATCGGCCGGGCGATCCCGGCGCCGGTGGACTGCAGCCGGGCCGACAGGCCCGGGATCCGGGACGCGAGGTCACGGGCCACATCTTCAGGTGTGCGCTTCTTCGATCCCGCCCGCAGGGAGGCGTTGAAGGACAGGGATACCCAGGCCCGGACCGTGGCCGAACCTTCCGGATACGTGTCGACGACCTCGTTGAGCACGTTCTTGGCAAAATCCGGGGCATTCGGGTCGATGTTCATCATGACCTCATTGCGGAGCCGGTAGCCGGAATCCGGTGCGGTCTCGACCGTCACCCCCGCGGCGTCCAGGCCCGCTTCGTCCCCGAGGCCGGCGAGCCAGCCGCCCCAGTTCGCCACCCACGCATCCACCTGTTCCGGGTCCACCAGGGACGCACCGTCGGGTTCGGTGGAGAAAATCACGGTGTAGTGGCTGGTGGAAGGCACATGCAGCAGTGCGAACGGGCGCTTGTAGGAGTCGGTGAATTCGTACAGGGTGGACTTCGCGGCGAGGCCGGGCAGCTGGTACATGCCCCACTCGGTGACTCCGAGGGGGCCGGAACGGTAGAGGTTCGTTCCGGAGAACTTGGAGAGCCGGAAGCTCATCCGTGTTCCGATACGGTCAACAACGGACTGGCCGTGCTTGTCCTTGACCGTCAGCAACAGGGCGCTGGCCCCGGCCACGGCAAGGACAGCAAGGCCCGGGAACAGGCCAAGAAACGCGAAGGTGATGATCCCGGCCAACAACCCGGTCATGACAATGCCGGTGCCGATAGCGCCGAGGTTGCCCAACCCGGCAGAGCGCGGGACGCGCCAGTTGCCGTAGGACGGTTCCTTGTATTCGGTATTAATTGCTGCCACTGGGGCCCTCCGTTGTTTCTGATTGGCCGGTTGAATCCTGCGCGGTCTGTTGTGCGGCCTGAGAAACCCTGGACGCTGCTTGTGCTCCTACGGCGACGGCCATGCCAGCCGGACCTGCGGCCTTCCCAGCACCCGACGCGGCGCCCGCGCTGCCGGCGGCAGCTCCAGCCCCGGTGCTGCCTGCTGTCCCCCCGGCTGCCCCACCCGGACCGGTAGCCCCCGGTGTCGGCTGGCCGCCGCTTCCCTTCGGGCCAGGCGTTCCATTGCTGCCCTTCGGAGATGCGCCTGACTGGTTGCTTTGCGTGCTCGCCGGTGTCGGAGCTGCATTGCCCTTACCGCTGCCGCTGCGGCCCATGGACACAGCGCCTGTGGCCATGGCACCAACGGCAGCTCCTGCTCCCGCTCCCCCGCCGGAGGCGACGGCACCAACCATCGGCGTCACGAAGCGCATCAGCGCCGGCAAGGCGAACAGGGCGACAACCATCAACGTGAAACCCGTGATGGAACCGACCAAAGTGTCCTTCCCGCTGTTGTGTCCCATGAGCAGGAATGCGACGGAGTAGACGATGGCCGCAGCTGGTTTGTAGAGGATGAAAGCGATCGTCCAGCCAACCGCTTTCTGGAACCACTGCCTGCCCATCTCCGTGTTCGTGAAAGCAGCCGTGGTGGGCAGGATGCCAGCCAGGATCACCAACATGCCGCTGCGGACAACCATCAAGACGACTTGGACGAGGGAGGCAACCAGACCGATCAATCCCAGAACGATGAGGATAAACACGCCGACACCCGTTTGATTGGCCAGAACGAGAATTTTCATCGACTCGGCAAAGCCCTTGCCATCCGTGGAACGTTTGATGATCTCGGCCGAGAACGCATCTGCGGCAATTACCAAAATGGAGATGACTCCCAGGCCAAGGCCCGAGACAAGAGCCAGCGTGATGAGGGACCGGAGCAGATCCTTTAGCGGTGCTCCGCGTTGTTCCCAGATCATCCGGATGCCACCGAGAATGACTGCGAGGACCGCCAGCGTCAGAGTCCAAACCATCAATTCGCTGTTCACCATGGAGACGATGGGGCTCGGCGTTGCACCGTCGGTGCTGGCCAGGTTGACCGTCGGCATGGACACCCAGAAGGTCGACAGTGTTGTCACCATCTGGCTCATGCCCTCCATGATGGCTTTGGCAAGGTTGTTGATGGCATCGTCCGCGATCCCGGCTGCGACATTGCTGGCACCCTGTGCGCCCCAACAGGCCACGTCCCAGACTTCACATGCTTTATCTGCCATGTCAGACGCCGGTCCAGGGGATAAACGAACTCAGGTCACTGATCTGGCGCACTGCGCCGCCGCCAGCGGCCGGGATATCGAGTTTCCAATCGCCGTCCTCCCACATCAGCGACGTCGAGAAAGCACCGTATCCTCCGTCGGCGCTCTTGATGGCCAGTTCCACGACGGCCGTTCCGGGCGTATACGAATGGATGATGAACCCTGCGATCTGAACCTTCGGTGAGGTTCCGCTGCCGACGTCCTTCCCTTCCTTTATGGCCTGTACAGCCTTGTCCCGCGAAGGGCTATCAGCTGAAAGCTCCAGGTAAACCTGTTTTGCATAGCCGTTGAACGACGCTGCCCAGATGTTTACCGTTGCGTAAAGCGCTCCTGTGGGAGATTGAGCAAAGCACGACCTCAAACCGTCCTTTCCGACAGTGCCAGGGCCTGCCGTTGACGGGTCGCTGGGGACGGCCATTCTCCCTACAAGCTCCCACTTGGATTTAGGCGCTGCCCCCAGTGCCGTTTCCGTGCTTGAGGGCAGTCCGCAAACGCTTTTGCCTGCAACCGTCGTGGCGCTGGCGCTGGGGCTGGCTGTGGGCTGGGTGGCGGATGCTGCTGTTCCCGGCGCTGGCTGGGCACTGTCCTGTCCTTTGGGGAGCAGGAAGATGACGACGGCTGCTGCAATCAGCGCGACCACTAGCGCGGCAGCAATGATGAAACCGGGTTTGGTGAACGGATTGCTTTCGGTGGTGCTCTCTGTTGACTGGCTCATGGTGAACCTCCCGTTCTTGGTGCTGGCTTAGACGAAGGCGCGGACGATGCCCGAGGCGCCGGTGATGATGATGCAGCCCATCAGGACCCAGCCGAGCTTGCCGATGGCCTGGGCGCCTTCGCCGCGCTGGAGCTGGATGACCATGCCGATGCCGACGATGATGACGCCCAGGACGCCGAGGACCAGGCCGATGCCAGAGGCCCAGTTCAGGATCGTGAGCAGGCCCCCTGCCTGTGTCGGGACAACGGGGGTGGGGTTGGGGATGACGCTTCCGTCAAGTACAGCGAAGGGGTTCATGGTGAGACCTTTCAATCGGTGATGGTTGGTGTGGTGTCGGTAGCCAGTGCGGCTAAGTCAGTGATGAAGCGTTGGTAGTCGCGGGCCGGCGGCGGCGGTGTGGTGGAGTCTCCGTGCCGCCAGGCCTCGACCCAGGGCAGGGTCCAGAACCGGGGCGCTCCCCCGCCGACGATGGCGGCGAAGTCCCGCAAGGGTTTGGGAGTCTTCCCCGGTGCGTCCGCCAGGACGGCGAGGCCGAGCAGATCAACCGCGGGTGCCGCGCCTGATACCCACTGCGTCAGGGCGCTGCGGGCGGCTGTCAGGCCTCGCATGTCTGCGCGGCAGACCAGCAGCACCCGAGGCTTGCCGCCGTCCTGGAGGACGGGCCAGCGGTGACCGGTGACGCGTGCCCCGTCGAGCAGATCAGCGATCCGGCTTTCACCGGATCCCCCGTGGGCGCCGGTGACCCACAGCGCGGCAGATCCGGAGACGGTCCGGCGGCCCAGCCTGTCTGCGGCGTCCGGTTCAACCACTCCCCTCAGCGGCGCACTAATCACGGCCGCCGGCGGCACGTGCGCCTCCGGATCTGCCGCCTCCGCGCCGTCGGACGGAGCCGGGCCGGTGATCCAGGGGTTCAGGGACTGTTGCACGATTTCCTCCTTTCAAAGTCCGTTGGTGGGTGGTTTAGAAGCCGGCGGCGACGGCGGCCGCGGCCGCGAGCCAAGCCCGCTGTGTGGCGGGCTGGAGGGCTTCATATCGGATGGGTCCGTTGACCAGGGCCGGATCGTAAGGGATCCGCACGACCGCACGGACGAACGGGGCGAAGCCGTCCGCGATCCGCTGGGCCTCGTCCTTCGCCCGCTTCAAGGCATCCCCGCTCATGCTGCGTTTGGCGTCGGTGGACTCAGAGACGATCACGACGGCGTTGCGGGCCAGCTCCCCGTCGTGGCCTCCCCGGGATTCCAGCGTCTGCAGCGTCAGCCGTGCGGCTTCGGCGCGGTCCTCAATGGCTGTCACCGGGACGACGAGCTGGTTAGTGTGATCGATCATCCGCCGCCAGTTCGCGGCTCGGGCGGTGTTGCCCGAGTCCATGACCACCAGCCGGTAATAGCGGTTGAGCACCTGATGGGCGATGTCGACTTCCTCGGCGGTCACTTCGTGATCGCCTTCCTCGTTTTCATCCGAGCGCAGGACATCGAACTTGTCGGCCGTCTGGTGATGGACGAACCTGGCGATTTCGGCCGCGTTGGTCGAGGGCGAGAGCAGAGTCTGGGAGGAGTCGATCAGGTCCAGGACGCTGCGGTCGTGGGCGCCCTTTTCCGTCCGCCATCCCAGGGTGCCCTGGGACTCGTTGTTATCCCACGCGACCGTGGCGGCCCCGCTGTAGCGAGCTAGGATCGCCGAGAGCATCACCACGGTGGGGGTCTTGTTCGCCCCGCCCTTGCGGTTCACCACGGCAATGGTCCGGGGACCGGGCCAGTGCTGGCTCACCGTGCGAATGTCCTCCCGCTCTGAGAGTTCTTCTTCCGAGGGGTCCATCCGCAGTCCCAGGTGCGTGAGCGTTCCCCGCCAGCCCTGGGTGGCAGGTTCCAGCACCGGCGCGCTGACCAGAAACGAGGTTTCCTTCAAGCTGCGCCGCGTCGGCGCCGCTTTCTCAGTAACGGCGGCGAGCGTCTGCGGTTCCGGGTTGGCCGGCACCGGAACGGTATCGGCTGCAACGGGGGCGGGCGGCCACGGCTGGGCGTCCACCGGTGGTGCTGCAGGGGCAGGAACTGGCGCGAACTCTGCTGGAGTGGCCACGGGCTCCTGTGCAGGGACGGTCTCTATGATCGCCGGGACGACTGTCTTAGGTGTGGTTTCCGGAGCTTCCGCCCGGCGGCGGGTCTGCCGGGGGTCGTAGGAGACGGATTCGATCTTGTTATCCGGATGCACGATGAGTTCACCGTGGCCTTCGGGATCCTCGATCCGGACCCGCACGGGGCGCTGGAGGGTCTGTGCCTCGCCCACGATGAGGGCCAGCGCATTGTTGCGCAGTTCCTGCACGGAGTCCCCGGCAGGAACGACGCGGGAGTTCCCCGCGACGACGACCTCGGCGGTTCCGTTGTCACGGACGATGGCCCTGATGTTGGGAAAGGCCATGACCTCGGTTGGTGTAGTACCCATGAGCTTCTTCCTTACGTGTATGAGATGGAGAGGTGCGGCACTTAGGACGAGGGCGGCGTGAGCCGGTTGACCTTCCACGGGGCGTCCTTGCCAGTGCGGAGCAGCTGCAACGTGTACGTCCCGGAGTTGGTGGGAACCGCTGCCATGACGCCGAAGCCGTTGGCTTCATCGACGCTCAGCGTGGCGGGGCCGGTGACGCGGCTGACCGGGACGTTGGACGGGTCCACCGCCGAGTAGTCAACGGTCGCCTGCGGAGTAAGCCAGCGGACCAGGTCATTGGCCCACTGCTTTTCCTCCACCGTGGGGCGGGCGAAGTCCGCCATTGCCTTCCCGGCGACTTCCACCGCTTTGTCCTTGCTGGCCTGATCCCAGGTGATGCCGATCGTGGCCGGGACCGTTCCCCCGGGGGCCTGGGGTCCGCTGTTGGCGCTCAAGGAGACCGGCGCAGACGCTGTGGGCTTGCTGGTTGATGCCGCGGGAGTCGTGTTCGCCACCGGTGCGCAGGAAACACAGAACAGGGACACGGCGAGCAGGGCCAAGGGCTTCTTCACTTCTTCTCCTCTTGAGTGGGCAGGTACAGGAAAGCTGAGGGAACGGTGTTAGCCACCGTCCGGGTGTAGTAGCTGTGGTCCGCCGGGGCCGGGTTGCCGTTGTAGCCCTCTTCGACGTAGGTCCCGTTGTCCTTGACTTCCTTGACCACGGCTACGTGGCCGAAGTTCGGGTCCGCTCCCCCGGCGCCTGGCGCGTACCAGACGACGGCGCCGACCCGCGGCGCGGTGCCGGTGGGCCAGCCGCGGGCGTTCCAGCCGTCCCGCCAGGAAAGGGCCGAGCCGAGTTTCACGCCGTCGGGCCGGAAGGTGCTGTTGAGGATCTTGTACGGGGCCGTGGTGCTGCCGAGCTGCTGGTTCACCCGCCACAGGGCGAAGTCCACACACTCACGGTTGAACATCCCCAAAGCGCTCGGCTGGTAGACGGCAGCGTTGGCCCACGGCAGGTCATCGCCCGCACCGGAAGCGCCGGGAATCCCGCAGCCCGGGCCGGTGAGGGAAAGCTTCGTGTCCGAGAGTTCGTGGACGATCTTCACTGCCGGGTCCCAGTAGCGCTGGTAGTGATACGGATCGGCGTTGCGTTGGACGCGGTTGGCCGCGATCGTCGGTTCCAGCAGCTCCCAGCCCTCGACCTGCTGCAGTGCTTTGACGAAGTTGGCCGCGCTGATGGACGGGTTCATGCGGTCTGCGTAGGAACCCCAGGCGCCGTTGTCGCGCTGCTGAAACAGACCCCTGGAATCCGGCCCCGCGCCGTCGCCGATATCCAACACCCGCAGGCCCGACTCCCCCAGGGCCGCCATCACGCTGACCATCTGGCCCTTGGCCGACAGGTTCAGGGACTTGCCCGCATTCATGATCGCTGCCGCGTTCGTCAGCTGCTCAGTCGAGTATCCGTCGATCGTGGTGTCAGAGCTGATCGACGCGGAAACCGAGGGGCCGCAATCGGCCGCAGCCGGAGTCGACCCGAAGAGCAGAACGATCGAAAGGACCAGGCCCAGGACGATCGCCGGCACGACAACAGCGGTGCCGATCAGCAGTCTCTTCGGCTTCATAGGGACCACACAGTCAGACTGTTTAGAACTCTATTGCTTAGTAATAGAGTACGGTGGCAAAAGAGGCATTGATTCTCCGTGGCGTCAGGCAAGATGGATCCATGCCAAGCCTGATTCGACCAAAACTGCCGCCCGAAGTCGAGGTGGCAATCAGTCTCATGGGCAACCGCGCCCGAGTAGATATCCTGCGCCGCTTGTCGATGCTCGGACCCTCGACCATTGGGCGCCTGCAGACTGCGGTGGATATCAGCCGACCCAGCCTGAATCGACACCTCGACTTTCTCGCCAAGGCGGGGGTGGTGAAGACCGATCCTCCGGCAGGTATGCGCCACGGCAAGGATGTCGTCTATATGGTTCAACCCGCTCGGCTCCGAGGGTTGACCCAGGAGTACGCCAGCTATGTCGAAGGAATGTGACCAGAACCGTCCCCGAACGCGCCGGTGGTACGACTCTGCTCGGCGGCGGTTCGTACAACTTATCGTGGTGGGCACTTGTCCACGATAGCAGGACTGAAACATGTTTCAACCATGATTCACTCGCGTTCGGGGTCGTTGCTTTCGTAGGAGTCCACATCGTCCAAGAGTGCGTTGATCGCCTCGAGGGTCTTAACGTCGATGTCGCCGAGAGTTCGGGCCGCGATGTTCTTCAGCTTGTTCCGGCGCATCTTCTTCAGGAGCTGCAGCTCCCGCTCAATTCGTTCCGGGAGTTCGCCGGATTCATCGGTCAGGTACGCCGGTTCCACTTTGAAGAATTTGGCCATGGCGACCAGGGCTTCTTTGGGGACGGTATCTGGCGATTCACCGGAGCGAATTCGCCACCAGCGCGTTCGAGAAAGCTCGTAGCCGTTTTCGCGCACGCCTGCCTGGATGTCGGCGAACTCGTAGGGTTCTCCGCCTTCGGCCACCACGACGTCCAGGAGGAGGTTCACCTTGCGAGCAAGGGTCTCCGCCCGCTCTAGCCGATCGCGGGGACTGTCACCGCCAACCATAAATTCAACCCCATTCAATTTCAATCGCTGTTAGCCGCAGCTTGTTCTCCGGCCGGGCCCGGCGGGAACCTATATTCATACCAACGGCGTACAGCCAGATCCCACCCTACCGGGTCTGAATTCCATTCTTGTGTGTGTCCGGAACAGTCGAACTCCACGAGTTCTATCTGGTCTTTATGTGTTTGCGCGAAGTGCGCGGAAGTTTCAAAGGGAACGGACCAGTCATTCCTGTTGTGGAGGATCAGGACCGGGATACTCAGGGCAGTCTGGAATCTGGCCCGATCAGAACCGCGCACCTCCAACGGACCCTCGAGGCCGGCCAGTCTGCTGAAGCCGTTGAGCGCTAGGAGCCGGGCTATGAGTGAGCCAAGGAGTTTTGGACACCGGTGATGGCGGGCGTTGGCACGCAATACGTCCTCCCAGACCAAAACCGGCGAGACCATAACGAGGCCCTTGATCATCTCTGCCAACGACGACCGCTGCACCGTATTTAGGGCCATCGTTGCCCCGAGGGACCAGCCAAACACCACACATTCAGTTCCGCCGCGCTCGGCAACAAACCGAAGAGCTGCTTCTAGATCGCGCCACTCCGATTCGCCCAAATGCGATCGAGCGTCTCTCGAGCGAGGGCCCTCGCCGTCATTCCGATATGAGATGACCAATGAGCTGAGTCCCATACGCGATGCGGTCTCAACCCCACGAAGCGTCTGTGCCCGGGCGCTCCCTTGCCCATGGACATGAATGGCCCAGCGGTCAGTTCCCCGGTCGATCATCCAGGCAGGGGCTGGGCCGAGAGTTGTCTCGACAAAAGTCTCGACCACGTCAGCCGCAGCGGACGATGGATCGACCGAGACAATGCCACTCCACCTCCCTCTGGACTCCAAGGACAGGCCCGCCGGCCGATACAGGAGGCTACGCGTGACCCTGCCGTCACTGGTGGAAATGACCGGACCGATGACGGCCGGGGGGCCGCCTGCCGAGAGCTGCAGGCCGAACTGCCCGGGCGCCAGCGTGTGTCTCGTGGCTGGGAGCTCGATTTGGCTATCGGAAATTGCCAAAGGGGCGGTGCCGTAGCGGCGCCTGTACGTGGCTGAAGTCGCCTGACGGGCGGCCCATGCCGCACCGGCAAGGGCGCCCGCAGCACCAAGTAGCCCGGACCAGGCAACAGCCTTCAGCGGGGACGCCACGACACCCGCTCGAGGTGGTCGGAGGCGCTGGCCAGTTTTCCGAGGCCCTCGGTGCCGATTCTGTCTCTTGCCTCGGGATCCCGGGCCAGGGAGTCCTGGATCTCCACAATCATGCGGTGCAGCTCGCTGCGCCGGCGGTCCGGGCGTTTCGGAACCACGCCAAGGTCCAGCGTCAGCCCGGCGTTCCCGGCTACTGCCCGTCCCCAGACAGGTTCCAAGCCCGCAAGCACCGAGCTGGTTCGCGCCGTTTCGTAGATGGCAGTGACTTTGCGGCTGCCAGGAGGCAAAGCCATACCGGTGCAAAGAAAAAGGAACGTAGCCGAATTCAACACCGCGTAAATTCCGGACAGGGAGGAGAGTGCCTCAACCTTACCGAGCACGTGAAGTGCATCCAGTACGAGCACATCGACGACGAACAGAACGGCGGACAGGCATCCCAAGCCAACAAGCGCGAACGCTACGGTGTAGATTCCGGTGGTCCAGACCTTCCGAAAGCGCACGCAGGTCCAGCCTGCGGCGGCCATGACCGCGCCAATGTAGAGGTACTGGCCAGCCGAATATAGGGCCGCCGCCCACTGCCCTCCGTAATCCCGCATGAACGACGTCGACGTAACAGGAGCATCGACCAGAACGAACCAGATGATCGCCGATATCGCTGTGCCCGCAAGTCCTGCTTTGGCCAATACCTCGTACGAGGATTTCCTGCCGTAGGACGCCGGCTGTGCAGCCCGATGAATTGCCCGGGCGAGAAAAGAGACACCCGCCAGCAAGAGAAGGTTCGCTCCAAGGTCTGCATAGTTCCTCCCGCCGACCCACCCATCTGCGAGCAGGTATACAGGGTTAATATTGAGGACCATGGAAACGGATATCAGCACCGAAGCCCATAGGATGCTGGTGTCTTTACCCTGACCGCGTGACGCGATGACGATGAGCGTCAGGGTGACCATCAGCCCCGCTGCGATGATCTCCATCAGCCGAAGACCTCCTCGAAGGCGCCCGGTTCACCAGGCCCTGCCCTCAACGCCTCAGCCATTAGATCGGCAAGGTACTCGGCCGTGGCCTCTTCCAAGGTCCGGAACTCGGTCCGCATGAGGGCCCTGCGCACAATCTCCGGAGACAGGCCACGAAAGCCGCTCTTTAGGACGGTGCCCGCACCGGGGGTAGTGTCGTGGCCCAGGACCATGTGAGCAAGTTCGTGAAGAATGAACTGCTGACGCTGCAGCTCCCAAGGCGTCGGGGGATGAAACACCCACTCGATCTTCGCCCCCGGCAACCACAGACCACAGATGGATGTGCCGACCAACTTCTCGGTGGCACGAATCCGGATTCGCTTGCCGCGGAGGTCTTCGACGACGCTCAGAAGCAGACTCAGAGTCGGACCGACTGGCAGTTCCAATGCCGCGAATGCGCCGGATGCATCGCGGAAAGCCTGTTCAGATGTAGTTACAGACAGGGAACGCAGAGCTTGCGTCACAACAACATGACCCTTCAATAGCTTCAATAGGGATAGACTAGTTTGAAACATGTTTCAAACATGTTTTAGTCTGGTTTAGGGTTCAGCATATCCCGGGCAGAACGGCCCAACCATATCAAGAGGGACTCAGAAGTGCTTGCCATCACCAGGGGAAGGAGGTCGTCCATGGCTGACGCCCCGACACCGCACCCACCCACCCGCGAAGCGTCCGAATGCAGCCCCTCCGCCGTCAACCTTCCAGTTGGCGGGGCCACCGAAAGAGCGACTCATGTCGGCGGGTCGGACGGCCATCCCACCAGGAAGATAGAGTTTCAGCGCAGGCCTGCGAAGCCCAAGGAAAGTGCGGTGCGACACGCGGAGTCGTTTTCTGTAAACAAATCCCCGAATGTCGCCGAAAGCAGTGCTAATTTCGATTCAGCCGATAGCTGTAAACAGAAACCTCACAGTGGTCGACTCCAGGTAGCACCAGCGATGAAGCAGCCACAACCGCAGGTTGTGCGAGATTCAAAGGACATGACCATGAGCGCAGTAATCAATCGTGGAGGCGGACGCCCCAGCAAGGGCCTACGCAAATACATTGGCTTCCGCACGCAGGCTAAGACCGCGGAGGACGTTCAGATGATCGCTGCCGCCAAAGGCATGACTGTCACTGATTACGTTTCCTCTGCCGTCGACCGGTCCCTGCGCGAAGACCTGGCATTGCTGGATCATTTCGCGCACCAGGAGGAACTGCCGATCCGCATAGCCTCATAACAGAAGAAGGCCCGCACTAGGCGGGCCTTCGAAGCTGAAGATCCACGATCCGGGAAGCTTGCCGGCGAACAGATCGTAGATCGGATGGAAGACCTTCACAGGACTTCATTTGTGTTGCAAAACCGATCCTGCAAGATCGGCCCTTAGTCATTCCCTCGACAGGAACAGCATCATCGTACAACAGCACGCCCGCGTGCTGCCAGCCACATACAGCGCTGGCGTGTCGCGCGGGCCATCCTCAACGCACAGCCCCGCTCAAGCGTGGGCTGCCTTGGCGCCTCTTCTCGCAGGTCAGCCCCGAGTTCGCCTCTCTCGAGACGCCGGCAAGACGTACCCGCAAAAGCACGAGCGCACTCTCAGTGAGACGCTGCCCACGTTCCCTGCGGCGGTGCGGATTTTTGGCAAGGACGGCACCTGCGCTGCGATTTTCCTTGACTTTGACTCGTCCGTCGCCGGTATTGACTGGGTCGAGGCCGACGTTCGCGCTGTCCAGACGTGGCTGCACTCGGTCGGTGCCCGCTGGATTGAGGACTACTCCCCCAATGGCGGCCGGCACGTCTACATCCCGCTCGAGCAGCGGGTCACGTTTTCTGAAGCGCGTGATCTTGTCGAGGCGCTGGGTACCCGGTACCGGAGCCTGGACAAGACCCCGCACCAGAACCTCCTGCATGGCTGCATGCGCACACCCGGATCCCCGCACAAACGCGGCGGCCACCAGGAACTCGCCATGTCATTGTCCATGGCCTACGACGTTGCCCGGCGGCCCAACTCGGCCACCGCATGGGCAGCCATGAACGCCGACCTGGCGGGGGAGATCACCGCGGTCAGGGCGCTCCGTCTCGAAGGCACGATCACACCGGCCACCGCCGAGACGTCCCGATTCCAGCACCCGGCCGGGCGGATGTCCCGGGCCATGCAGCTGATGGCCCAGACGGGGCTATACGACACCAACCGGTACGCCTCCGATTCGGAGGCACGACAGGCCATTGTCACGGGGGCCGCGGCCGCCGGACTGGAACTCGTCGACGTCGAACGCCGGATGATGCAGGGGACCTGGCCCGGACTGGCATCTTTCTATGCCCGCTACGCCTCCCGGCACCGGGTTCCGGCATTGCGCAGGGACTGGCTGAATGCGATCGCGTATCTGAGCAAAAACGCCGGGACCAGGGACGGAAAGAACAATGCCCGTATATTCCCCACAAGCCAGCCAAATACACAGCCCCCCGTACTGCAGGGAAATCCGATCTCATCAAATCCCGATGGTGAGCATCGGTTCATCCGGACCTGGCGAAATGCACTGCGGTTGAAGGAACACTCCTACACCGAGTCAAGGACAGGGCTGGCCAGGAGAATGGTGCTGAGGTCGTTGGGGGAGGCAGCACACATGACGGCGTCCAGGTTCATTGAATTCGGTGACCGGTCCATCGCGGTGGCCACCGGCCTCGACCACACCACGGTCGGATCACACCTCAGAGCCCTGCGCAACGAGAAGGACCCGTTGGTGACCCTCGTTGAACGGGGCCGCGGTACCAAGGGAGACCTTTACATGCTAACCGTGCCGGAGGAGGTGAAGACGGCGGCTGAAGACCTGACTTGGCGGAAGGGGAAAATCCACGCGCTTCGGCCAGTTTTCAGGGAACTGGGACTGCCGGCGGCCTTCGTGTACGAGGCACTGGAACACTCCCCCGGCCTGTCAACATCCGAGATCGTAAAGCTGACCAGGCTCTCGAGGACAGCTGTCAGTGAGGCGCTTGAGGTGATGGCCGCCTGGAACATGATCGCCCGGAACCACGCACGGGCCTGGTCGGTGGTGGCATCGACGTCACTGAAAGACCTCGCCGAGCACTTCGGGGTCATGGAAGCTGTGGCAGCGCAGCTGCGGCGCTACCGGATCGAACGGATCCTGTGGAAGGAATGGCTGTCCAAGAACGTCAACACCGTCGCCGAGCTCCTCTCCCCCGGCGAGGACTACCCGTGGGAAGCCTTCGAGGGTCCACCTGATGAGTGGGCGCTCACGGACATGGCATTCACTAGGACTGGCTAACTTGGTTGACGGATCATTGCGCCGATCTTATTTGCGATGCCCTTCTCATGCCATTCCGCGGGCGATGTGGTTGATAGTGCCCCGGCCGGGCGATGATCCCCGCTCCCCCGACGTCACGACTGTGCCGCCGGCCGGGTCAATTCCACATCGGAATGCGCAAATGGTTCCATTGGAGAAAAGGCGGCGACCACACCGCACCTACTCCCCCGCGCTGCCGCAACTATAGAAGACCAGTTCCAGCGTGGCCTAGGGTGACGGTTACCCTTCGGGACGTGCACTCCCCTGGCCGGCGTCGGGCGTCCGCCGACACAACGTAAGCAACTACGTGCCTGGAGAATGTTCGGCCCCATGCCCCAAAGAGACGTCATGAGCAAATGCCACCATTGACCCATAATCGGAAATGTCTCCTTTTGCGCACATCCACGCATCCGGTCCTGACTCCCCCTCGTCACCCAAATGCCTGCCGACAGAAAGAGAACGATTTCCTCGAGACTACAAATGGAACCATTTGCCCGCGAGCACACCCAGGCGGGGTGCACCGGTTCCGGTTCCCGGGGAGAGGGTCGTCAGGAAACTTCGTCGGCCAGGGAAGAATCCACCGCTCGGTGATTGCCCTGGTGCTGGTCTAGCCGGCAGTGGAGTGGACGGGAGTAAGCCGAGTGACTTCAGCGCCAGTGTGGAGTGGTCCGGGAAGAGCGCCCCCTGACCTGGCTCGGTGCCTGTGGAGCTGGCAGCATGGGCTGCCAGCGCATATGTCACCATATGCGCATAAGGCACTTTTTGCGGCAGATCCGGAATTTTCTTAAATCTCTCCATTTGAGTTATTGGTACTAAAAACGCATGTGGTGGCATTTGCGTTAGCACCTGATTGGCGCAAATCCCACCATAGGCGGCCGGGTAGAACCTGGACCGCCCGCCCGCAAATACCTCCATTTTTAGAATCGAATGTTGCACCTCTTTGTTGCCCGCTCCTTTGAGCAAATGCCACCATATGCGCAACGGGCTTTGCCATTTCCGGCGAGACACCGCTTACTCAAATAGAACCATTTGCGACAAGCTGTCAGGGCGGCGCTCTGTATAGCCCCACTTTTTAGCCGACCTGTGCCACCACGCTCGACATGCGCAAAAAGGAAGCACTACGCGGGAACCCCAACCTGAGGCAGAGGGTCCTCAGGATCCATTGAATTTGCGCAAATGGTTCTTTTTGCGCACCAGTCGACATGCTTGCTCCATTGCGGCATGCGGAAAAGGTTCCATAGGTGGAAACATGCGCAAAGAGTGGTATATGCGCCGTTTTCTCAAGCTGCGCTTTTGGTGCCATTTGCACCAAAGGTGGGATACGCGTGAAAAGAACCATTTGCGCCGCGACTCCCGCGTGGCGCTCAAGCAGACCGGAGGAGCACCGCTAGTCTGGTCTCATCGGTTGCCGGCCCGATGAGTTCCCGTCACACGGGGGGGCCTTCTGCCGCACCGTTTTTCTACCAGGAGTGCAACGGAAGGTACCCAAGACATGTCGGCAAAGATCATCGCCGTTTGCAACCAAAAGGGTGGCGTCGGCAAGACGACCCTCGTGACCGGACTGGCTGAGGTCTTTTCCAGAACGCTCGGTAAAAAGGTCCTAGTCATCGACGCGGACCCGCAGTACAACGTGACCTCCGCTCTGGGCGTGACGGGACCGGAGTTCACCCTTAACGATGTCCTCTACGGCGACGAGTCGAACAACCAGAAGATCATGCCGGGTGTCGCTGGCGACGCCATCATGCCGGCGGGGGAAGCCTGGCAGCCAAAGGCCGACAAGAATGAATCTTTCCCGCGCCTCGACCTGATCGCGGCCGAACGCAATCTGGCATCCCGCGAACGCGACTCTATGATGGCCCGCGAGCACCGGCTTCGGATCGCCCTGAAGGGTGTCGCGGACGAATACGACATCGTCCTGATCGACTGCGCACCATCGCTGGGGCTCCTGACCGTCAACGCCCTGACGGCAGCCACGCACGCTCTTCTGATAACCGAGCCCCGGGTCGCCTCAGTAGAGGGACTGTCCGAAATCGTTACGACCATCGGCGAGGTCCAGGAGAACCTGAACGAGAACATCGAGCTCCTGGGTGTCATCGTCAACAAGCAAAAGAAGCGTGCTGACCAGGTGCACTGGATTGAGAAGATCAACGCCAACTTCGGTGACCTCGTCTTCGAACCGATGCTTCAGGACCGCGAAGTGTTCGCCAAGGCGCAGGCGGCCTCGCAGCCGCTGCGGGCATGGGGCTCCGAAGCCGCCCCGCATCGGGCCGACCTGGTCCAGCTGGCCACGCAGATCTGGAAAGGTGCAGAGTCATGAACCGCCCAGGACCCGCCCCGGAACGCGGAGGCACCCCCGTCGCTCTCGACGCCGTCCGGAAACGCAGCGGACTGACCAAGGCACGCAACACCAGCGTCATCGCCGACATGACGCGCATGGCAGATGAGCCGGCCGCGGATCCACAGCCGGCGACACTGCAATCCGTACCGACCTCCATGGCAGACCCCGAGCAGATACCTACCTCCGCAGCACCCGCACTTCCACCGGCGCCGACTGAGGTAGCGCCGGTTCAACCCGCTCCCGTAGTCGCGGTGCCGGTAGTCCAGCAGGCCACCGCGCAACAGGCGCCGGCTCAGCAGCCCCAACATGTCACCTACATGCCGCCGGTCCAGCCGGTGCAGCACCCTCCGCAGCAGGTCCAAGCCGTTCTGCGGCAACCGGCTCCCGAGCCGTCGGAGCCGGAAAAGAAGAAGTACCGGAAGACCAGCTTCTTCCAGTCGAAGGAGTCGGGCGCCCGGATGCGATCCGCGTACATGGCGACCCGTCACCTGACCGGATCCAGAACACTCTCGGACTTCATCCTCGCTGCCGTGGAGCGTGAGGTCGAGGCTTTGGAGCGCCAGTACAACGAAGGGAACTTGTTCACCGCAGACCCGGGCAGTGTTCCTCGAGGCAGGCCCCTGGAGACTTAGGCCTAACGGTCCTAGCAGTGGAGTGCATCCGCTCGTCATGCAGCTATTGAGCCTTAGGGTCATGCTCCTCATGCCCGTGGTTCATGAAATCTGGCAGGATCGAGTAGGCCTCCTCGGCTGCCATGGCTGGCAGATTAATCTGGGCCCTTGGTTGGGGGCAGTAAGTGACTTCCCCCGCTTCGCGCGCAGAGCGGCTGTCAATCAATAGCGCTCCTCTATCAGAAGGGCCGTGTGGTTGGGGTATACCCCAACCGGACGTCAGGTAAGGGCCTGCGTTCATGTCAGGCTACGGTTGCTTTGCCCGAATCTGACACCCGTGCCGAGGGTCTTGGATTTCAACCTGACATGTGACAGATGGGTTCGGGATTTGCCGTTGGGGGAGCGGTCTCAGGGCGGGAAGACTGCCTCTTTTGATGCTGGTCGTTGTCAGGAACCTCTCGTGCGGTCAGTTTTCCTGTTCGTCACGGTGACTGTCCGGGGTGCCTGGAAGGACAGGAACCGGATCCACTCGGGCTCGTGGCCCCGTAATTGGATTTCTGGTAGTACTGAGGCGGTTTCTTGGACGATGATGGCCGCTTCGAGTTCTGCGAGTTTGGCGCCGAGGCAGCGGTGGATGCCCGAGCCGAAGACCAGTCCGTAGGCGGTCGAGGGTCTGGTGGGCGCGGTGTGTGTCTGCGGGGGCCATCTGCCCGGTTCGACGGGGGCCGTGATGTGGTTGCCGGAGAGTTCGAGCAGGATTTCCGTGCCGGCCAGGATCTGCTCCCCGGCCAGCCTTGTGTCCTGGGCTGCCACGCGGCGCCAGGTAGGGACGGATGATTCGGTGGCAAGCACGTGCCGGACCATGGACGTGGAGCCTGCCTCAGAGGCCGCGTCGGTCCAGCTCACAGGCGCTGACCCTTCCAGGAGGCGGAACAGGGCGGTGCTGATCAACTGGGTAGTGGTTTCCTGTCCGGCGATCAGAAGGAAGTAGCCGAGCGAACAGATCTCGGGGGTGGACAAACCGTGGTCGGCGAGGGATTTGAACAGGTTGCGCCCGGGGGCCGTGACGGACTCGCCAACGAGCTGGCGCAGCCAGACGTAGAAGCCGGCGGCGCTGTGGGCGAGTTCGAGTTGCCGGGTTTCGTCGGGCCATCCCCAGAACAGTTCCATGGACTCAAGGCCCCAGCGCTTGAGCGGAACCATGTCCCGGACCGGCAGCCCGAGGAGTTCGAGCATGACGACCGCCGGCGGGAACGCCGCCACAGCCTGAACCAGGTCCACGTGGCCGGTGCGGCCGAGCTGCTGCGCTGCGTACACCGCAGCTTCCTGCGCAAGTTCCCGGATGCGCGGCTCCATGGCGGCGACCGTGGCCGGGGTGAAATAGCCCGCGACAACCTTGCGGATCCCCGCATGCGCGTCCGTGTCGTTGCTGGCCAGAACGGGAGGCAATGCGAAGCGCACGCGCTGCAGCACCCGCAGGGCCCCTCCCGACAACGGCGTCACCGCGACCAAGGCATTGGCGGGGCTGAAATCGGTCGGCCGGTGCAGGACGTCCCGGACGGCCTCCGGGTCACGCACCACCAAGTACGGGCACTGGGCCTGTTGAAGGCTTTTCGTCTGCGGCGCTACGGGTCCAGCGGCCGGTAGTGATGCATTCATGCGAGCAGTCCGTTCAGCCATGCCGCCGCCTCTGTACGGAAACGTGCCGGGATCAGTTCCGAGGCCCGTTCCGGAAGGGCGCCGAGGAAGGGAGCTGGCAGCGATCCGAGCGCGTCCCGGTTGCTGCGGTGGACAAACTCAGGGGCGGATGGCCAGCTCCCGAGCACCAGGCCAAGGACCCGAAGATCCCGGGCGGCCAGCGCTTCGAGAGTCAGCGCGGTGTGGTTCAGGGTCCCGAGGGCCGGTCGGGCGACAAGCACGAACTCGGCCGCCAGAAGCGAGCCCAGGTCGGCGAGCGTGCCGCCGTCGGAGTCCAGCTCCACGAGCAGGCCGCCCGCGCCCTCCACCAGGACGTGGTCGTGGGACGCGGCGAGCTCGCGGACGCGTGCGGCATGCACGGCCAGCCGGGGGAGTGGTGTTCCGTCGAGGGCGGCGGCCGCGACGGGCGCCAATGGCTCGTGGAGCACGACGCCGGTTTCTGCTGTCACGGCGCCGGCGAGCCGAAGGATCTCGGCCGCGTCGGAATCGCCGGCGGCGGCTCCCGACTGGCAGGGCTTGTAGACCGCGACGCTGCGCCCCGTTCCGTGGAGGACGGCGGCGAGGGCCGCCGTCGTGATGGTCTTGCCGACGCCGGTGTCCGTTCCGGTGACCAGGATGATGCCGGGCAGGATCATGGAAGTTCCTCCAAAATGCCGCGCAGCACTGCGCAGCTCTCGTCGATTTCCTCGGATGTCAGGGTGGCGCGTGCGGTGAGCCGGAGCCGCGATATCCCATCGGGGACGGACGGCGGGCGGAAGCAACCGACCCGCACCCCCGCCAGGCGCGCGGCCTCCGCAGCGGCCCGGGCCGCTGCGGCGGACGGCAGGGGAATGGACTGCACGGCCCCCGCCGCTCGCTCGATCGTGGCCCCGCGGCCCGCAAGAACGAGGCCCAGACCTGCGGCCAGTGCCGCGGCGTTGTCCCGGACGGCTCCCGCGCGCCAGGGCTCGTCCCTGATGATCCGCACCCCGGCGAGGGCCGCCGCTGCCGAGGCCGGGGCCAGCCCGGTGTCGAAGATGAAGCTTCTGGCCCGGTTGATGAGGTGTTCGCGCAGCAGGGGTGGGCCGAGGACTGCCCCGCCCTGGCTGCCCAGGGCTTTGGACAGCGTTGCCGTGAGAACCACGTTCGGGTGTCCGGCGAGGTCCGTCCCGGCCACGGAACCGCGACCCTGAAAGCTGCCGGTGCCGGTGACTCCGAGGCTGTGCGCCTCGTCGATGAGCAGCACGGCGTCGTGTTGCTCTGCCAAAGCCAGCAGGTCCGTGAGCGGGGCCTCGTCGCCGAGGACGCTGTAGAGGGATTCGACGGCGATGAGTGCGCGCGGCTCCGGACGGTCGGCGAGCAGCAGGCGGGCATCTTCAACGCTGTTGTGGGTGAACGATTCGGCGCGGGAGCGGCTGAGCCGGAATCCGTCGATCATCGAGGCGTGGCAGTGTTCATCCGCGACGATCAGGGTCCCGGGGCCGCCCAGCGCCGTGATCACGCCGATGTTTGCCAGGTACCCGGAGGAGAACACCAGTCCTGTTTCCATCCCGGTGAGCATGGCCAGTTCCTGCTCGAGGTCCAGGTGCAGCTGGGTGGTTCCGGCGACCAGACGCGAGGATGTGGCGCCCGTGCCCCACTGCGAAGCGGCCGCCGCCGCCGCCCCCGCAACCCGCGGGTCCGCCGAAAGCCCCAGATAGTCGTTGCTGGCCAGGTCGATGAACTGTTCGTCCGCGGCGCGGGGGACAGGGCATCGGTCCAGGCCACGCCGGTCCCGAACGGTGGCCTGCCGCTCGAGCCATTGGGTCATCGAGGCGCTCATGCCGCACCTCCGGACCGTGCTGTGACTCCGGACCGTGTTGGGGCGGGCTCGTGAACTTCGGCGACGGCTGCCGTCATGCCCGCGGTGATGCGTTCGATGTCCGCCGCGGTGCTGATGTACGGGGGCATGGTGTAGACGAGGTTCCGGAACGGGCGCACCCAGACCCCGTGCCGGATGGCCGCGGCAGTGACCGCGGCGACGTCAACATTGTCGTGGAGTTCGATGACCCCGACCGCCCCGAGAGTGCGGACATCCCGCACAGCCTCCAGGTCCCGGGCAGGGGCGAGCCCGGACTCCAGGCCGGCGGCTATCCGGGCGACGTCGGCCCGCCAGCCGCCGCCGTCGATGATGCCCAGGCTGGCGTTGGCCACTGCACACGCCAGCGGGTTGCCCATGAAGGTGGGGCCGTGCAGCAGCGCCCCGGCCCGGCCGTTGGAAATCGTCGACGCAATCTCGTCCGTGCAGAGCATGGCGGCGAGGGTCAGGTAGCCTCCGGTCAGGGCCTTGCCCACGCACATGATGTCCGGGACGACGCCTGTGTGACCGGCGGCAAACAGCTCGCCCGTACGGCCAAAACCGGTGGCGATCTCATCGAAAATGAGCAGCAGCCCGTGCCGGTCCGCCACCTGCCGCAACGCTGTGAGGCATTCGGCCGGGTAGGCGTGCATGCCTCCGGCCCCCTGGAGCAGCGGTTCGACGATGATGGCGGCCAGCTCCCCGGAATGCGCGGCTGCGATGTCTTGGAGCTCCGAGGCCCACGCCTGAACCGACTCTGGGGTTGCCGACGCAGCGGCCGGGGGACGGGGAGCAAACACGTTGCCGGCCAGCAAGCCGGGGAAGGCCGAGTGCATGCCGTCCACGGGATCGCAGACCCCCATCGCCGCGAAGGTGTCGCCGTGATATCCGCCGCGGATACTTAGGAACCGCTGCCTTTTGGGGTGGCCAGATGCGGTTTGGAACTGGACGGCCAGCTTCAGAGCGACCTCCACCGACACCGAGCCGGAATCTGCAAGGAAGACCCGCTCCAGGCCCGGCCGCCCTGGCGCGCAAGGGGCCATGTCCACCAGCCGCTCGGCCAGTTCCACCGCCGGGGCATGGGTCAGGCCGCCGAACATCACATGGCTGAAGCTATCCAGCTGCCGCTTCGCCGCGGCGTCCAGCACGGGGTGGCGGTAACCATGGATCGCCGACCACCACGAGGACATGGCATCCACCACGTTGTGCCGCGTGCCGTCGTCGCCGCGGAGCCGCAGGTGCACGCCCTCGGCCGCTTCGACTTCCCACAGCGGGAGGGCCGGGGACGCCGGGGCATACGGGTGCCACAGGCGTGCGCGGTCCCGCTGAATCAGGCTCCCTTCGGCCGGGACCGGTGTCATCGGACCATCACTCCGTGGCGGGAGCATTCGGCGGACCAGCCCGCCGGTGTGACCTGGACCTTCATCCGCCGCCGGCAGGCGGCGCAATAGCGCGGGGGTTCCAGCACCAGCCGTTGCCGGCAGGGGAGGTGCGGGTCCGACGACGGGAGAGAGCCGCCGTCGTCGGGCTCCCCGCAGTGCCCGCAATACGTGCCGGTGGCCGGGGCCGCCGGGTCGCCGGTGACGTGCGGTTTCTCGCGTGAAGCTTTCACAGCGTCTTCTGGAATTCCTTGATGGGCATGTTCAGCTCGACCAGCAGGTTCAGGTCCGCGTCGGCGGGACGGCCCAGCGTGGTGAGGTAGTTGCCGACAATGACGGCGTTGATGCCGCCGAGCAGGCCGTCCCTGGTGCCGAGATCGCCGAGGGTCAGCTCCCGGCCGCCGGCGTAGCGCAGCACAGTCCTGGGCATGGCCAGCCGGAACGCGGCAATCGCGCGCAGCGCGTCCTTGCCGTCCATGATCCCCTGGTTCTCCAGCGGGGTCCCGGGCCGGGGGTTCAGGAAGTTCAAAGGGACCTCGTGGGGTTCGAGGGCCGCGAGCTGGGCGGCGAGTTCGGCCCGCTGTTCGAGCGATTCACCCATGCCGATCAGGGCCCCGCAGCAGAGCTCCATGCCGGCAGCCTTGACCATGGCGCAGGTCTCCAGGCGCTCCTCGTAGCTGTGCGTGGTGACCACCTCGGGGAAGTAGCTGCGCGCGGTTTCCAGGTTGTGGTTGTAGCGGTGGACGCCCCAGGCCGCGAGCTGGTCCACCTGGCGCTGGGTGAGCATGCCCAGCGAGCAGGCGATGTTGATCTCCACGGCTTCGTTGATGCGGTCGATCGCGAACTTGATCTGGTTCATCAGTTTGATGTCGGGCCCGCGGACGGCCGCCACGATGCAGAACTCCGTTGCCCCGGTCGCCGCCGTTTCCTTGGCCGCCTTGACCAGTTCCGGGATATCGAGCCACACGCCGCGGACGGGGGAGTCGAAGAGCCCTGACTGGCTGCAGAAGTGGCAGTCCTCCGGGCATCCGCCGGTCTTGATGGAGATGATGCCCTCCACCTCCACGTCCTCGCCGCAGTGCCTGAGCCGGACCTCATGGGCCAGCTGGAGAGCTGCCGGAAGCGCGTCATCGGGAAGGCGCAGGACGTCCACGAGCTGGTCCTGCGTCAGCCCGCGTCCTTCTTCCAGGACCTGCTGACGGGCTGTTTCGAGAATCTTGTTCCGGGTGATCGCCGGATCTGCCTGAATCGTCATTGATGGTCCTCTGCGCTGACTGTGGGTATATCTCAACGCTGACGCTAGTTTCCGGCTGAAGTCAGGATTTTGTCGGATAGCTACAAGCAGGCGGCAGCCGCATTGTTCGCCATGGTTTATGACATTGGTCTAAGAGGATCTTCGAGATCCACCGGAGGGTAGGACGACGCAGTGATTCCTCCACAGGAAACACTGTGTGGAAATCCTGAGCACTAAGCCTCAAAGGAATGTACCGCAGGAGGTAGGTCCTGACCCCGCTGACCCGGGGCTTGAAATCCCCCCGCTGTAGAGGTCGAGCCGAGGCGGCGGAAGGATTCCGCTTCGAACACGGCACACCATCGCTGGTTCACGACCCACCTCGAGCACAGTTCCGGCCATTGGAACAGCAACCGGGATGCAAAGAGCAAGGGCCGGCGGGAGGTCGTGGGCCGCACCATTGCCTGCGCGCTGGCTCCACACGCGTTGACACAACGGAGCCGACCGCTTGAGGGAACACGAGAGCCGAACGCTGCGTTGGCCGCCCCCACCATGGTTACTCCGACCACTTTCGGTCGGAATCGAATCGGCGAGTGGCCAGGACGTTGAAGAGCAGCCGACGACCGGGACCGGCTTGCGAGACGGTTCGTGAGGCAGGGGCACTCCTTTTGCGCAGCGGGAATGCGACTCGGTTGTGTGTTCTCAGGCCGACTAGAGAACGAAAGCTGCCTCGGAAGTGAGGCTCTGGCGCACGGATGCTACGGCCGCCTCGGCGGCGCTCAGGTGTATTGCGTCGATGTCCTCGAGGGGGTGCAGACGACGCGTCAGCAGGGTTGTTGCAGTGGCGATGGCATCGATGCAGGTCAGCGCGCAGACGGTGGTCGCGTCAGAAGGCGGGGGAGCTGTGGTGCACAAGAGGATTCTGCGGCAGACCCTGGTGCAGGACTTCGCATCTGCGATGCGGAAACGGCGAACCATGGACGAGCCCACGGCAGCGACGCAATTGAAGGCTAGCACCAGCTCCGGGCCCAATTTGTCGATCGGGTTCATACTCCATTGTTGGTTCAACGCTGTCTGGAATCCCAGTCACATGATTTTTGGGGACTACTTACGGCGACGCATACACGGTTCCATCGATAGGATCGAGTTCCCTGCCGTCCCGAACAGGACTTCACGTGCCGTAGTGAATTTTGTCCTTTTGATGCGCAACCATAAAATCGCTGTAGAAAACGACTTCATGCTGCTGGACCGGCTACGAGAATGTCGATGCATCCTAGGCATATTACGAATTAAAACCGCCGCTAACGTCGGCGAAGGATCTCCCGGTTACGTGACGCTAACCTGCCCGCGCGAGCGTCGACGCCGATATGGAGCCCCCAGACGCCATAGGCGCCCGCCCCGCGCCCACCCCGCCTGGTGTGGGACGGGATCCACGTAACCAGAGGCAGACCACCCGAATGGACGATGTCCGTGGACGCAGGGAGGTGGTCCGGTTCCATTTACCAACTGAGGACTGGAATGAACGGAAATACACACTGGAGTGTTCCCCGCGCCACGCCAGAGAATATCTTTAGGGTCGGGCCTCCGGTCCCGAACGCGCACAAAGCGCGAGCCGGATCACTCGTCAACGAACTTTCAGTCCGTCTCTGGGAGGAACGGCGCCATCTCGAATCCTTGCATTCTGTTCTGGACGCAAATATCCGCAAAGTGATGCTGTATCCCCGGGACGCCGGGCAAGGGCAGTTACAGGTCAGGGAAATCTATACCGAACTCCAGATCGCTGGTCTCGCACGGTGCATGGCGGCGCAGACTCTGGCAGAGGAATGGAACCTCAAGGAAGGCCCCTCTCTCCAGCAACTGATATGCGCCGCTCCGGTCGAACCGTGGGCATATATTTTCTCGCTCCACCTTGAGGCTTTTCAGGAGACCGTGGGGCGTATCGAGCAACTCTGGGCGGAGTTGTGTTTCCCTCCAATCCGTGTCGCCCGCTCCTCCGCCGCAGCAGAGGCCCAGGCCAGGGTGGACATAGCGTCGGAGAAACCTCAGGAACTCCGTAAGAGTTCCAAAGCGGCGGGCAGGCACAACTGCATCAGCCCGGCCTCTTCCGCACCGATTCCCCGCGCTCTTCGGGACTTCATCAGCGAAACCTGGCCTCACGGACGGCCGATTACCACAGGATTTTTCACGGCAGGGGAATAGGTGGGAAGCTGTCGCGGCCGGTTTGTGCGACCGGAGGGGGCACCGTGCTCTGTCCTTGATCGGGGAACGCAGCCCGCTCTCGGGCTCTCAGCCAGAATGCACGCGACTGCTTCGTCGGAAGTCAGATCCTGGCGCAGCGATGTCATGGCGGCCTCGGCATTGCTGAGAGGTGTGGTGTCGATGTCATCGAGCGGGTGGAGATGACGGGCGAGCAGGACGGTGGCTCCAGTGAGGGCGTCCAATCACGATAGTGCCTGGACAATGTCGGCCATTTCCAATGGCGGGGAAGGCGCGGCCCACAACCGGATCCTGCGGCAGACCCTGGTGCAGGCCTTCGCATCTTCGATGCGGAAATGACGGAACATCGAGGAGCCCAGGGCCGATACACAGGCGGAATCCCTCGCCAGCTCCGGGCCTGACTGTTCGGTTGGGTCCATAATTCAATGTGAGCGGGCCGCTGTCTGGCATTCCAGTCACGGGTGTTGTGACAAATTTGAAGGCTTGCCCGTGTCCGGCTAACCACGACGCTGGGCTGCTGCTGGGGTCACGGTTCCCGCACGCGGGACCCTCAGCAGCGGGAGGTCCGATGAACGTTTACGACGCAGGGTGACCTTCCGTGTCCGCCAGTGACCTTCAGTGTCCGCGGGTGACCTACGGTGACGCCGCCCGTTGTTGGGATCCGGAAAGGGTCCGTAGTGTCATGCCAAGCCGCCGTTCCGGCACGCTGAAACAACCTACCTGTGGCGTTCCACCTGTTCCGGGAGCGTTAGCGGTTACGCCTGACCTGACCCGATCTGAACACTCGATCGCCAGCTGTGGCGCCCTGATCAGGTCATCGGCCACAGACCCTCTCCGGTTCCCCCATTCACTGAAGGACATTTCCATGACATCCAATGACCAGCCAGGGTCCATCCGCATTGTTGCGGGAGAAACCCGAGGCTCCAACCGTCCCCGTGGTCGTAAGATCGCCCTCGTCGCCGCTCTGGTGCTCCTGATCGGCGGCGGCGCCGCGGTGGCGTCGACGGTTTCGCGCAACAATGAAGCAGCGGCTGCCCCGGCCGCGGCTGGCCCCGCCACGGAGCTCCGGCTGGGCTACTTTGGCAACATCACCCACGCTCCGGCCCTGGTGGGTGTCAACAAGGGGTTCATCGCCAAGGAACTCGGCCAGACCAAGCTCAGCACGCAGGTCTTCAACGCCGGCCCGGCAGCGATCGAGGCCCTCAACGCCGGCGCCATCGACGCCACGTACATCGGCCCCAACCCGGCCATCAACTCCTATGTCAAGAGCAGCGGCCAGTCCATCAGCATCATCGCCGGCGCCGCGGCCGGCGGGGCACAGCTGGTGGTCAAACCCGGTATCAACTCGGCGGCCGACCTGAAGGGCAAGACGCTGGCGTCGCCGCAGCTCGGCGGCACGCAGGACGTCGCTCTCCGCGCGTGGCTCGGCAAGCAGGGCTTCAAGACCTCCACGGACGGCAGCGGCGACGTCGCGATCAACCCGACCGAGAACGCCCAGACCCTCAAACTGTTCCAGGACGGCAAGCTCGACGGCGCGTGGCTGCCCGAGCCCTGGGCCTCCCGCCTGGTGCTCCAGGCCGGCGCGAAGGTCCTGGTCGATGAGAAGGACCTGTGGGAGAAGGGCGAGTTCGTCACCACCGTCCTGATCGTCAACAAGACGTTCGCGGCCGAGCACCCTGCCACCGTGCAGGCGCTCCTCAAGGGCCATGTTGAATCCGTCGACTGGCTCAACGCGGCGCCCGCCGCCGAGAAAGCCACCGTCCTCAATGATGGACTCAAGGCAGCGGCCGGCAAGGCGTTGCCGGCCGACGTCATCGACCGGTCCCTGAAGAACATTGTCTTCACCACCGACCCGCTCGCAGGGACGTACAAGAAGCTGCTCCAGGACGGCGTCGACGCCGGCACCACCAAGCAGGCCGACATCAACGGCATCTTCGA
>NZ_JBFTPY010000031.1:0-33793 GCF_056398725.1 Arthrobacter sp. 01T425
GAACGACCTTCCACTTCGTCACCGAGGGCTTCGACGCGGCCTACTCCGCAGCGCGCCAGGCCGCCGGGGACAACGGCGTGGACATCGCCGGCGGGGCCTCGACCGTCCGGCAGGCACTGATCGCCGGCGTGATCGACGAGCTCACCCTCGACATCGCACCGGTCCTGCTCGGTTCGGGCGAACGCATCTTCGACGGGGTTGAATCCTTCGGCTTCGAGCCCGCCGAGGTGCTCCACTCACCGCTGGCCACCCACATCCGCTATCGCCGCGTCGGCTGACTCCGAACTGGGATCCGGCCCGCTCCGGCCCAGGTACAACCCGGTCTGAAGCCCAGGGTGTGCACATTGCGCACACCCTCCTTTTGCCCACTTCGGAGCCCCCCACCCAGGGGCCACATATGCCTGAGACCACTCCCAACGGCCAATAAGCGCGTCCAGCGACGGTAATCCGTCCTCCCCGATCGGTGTGACGGGTTTCCCCCCGGTGCAAGAATGTCTGCATGCTCACCTTCCTGGAGACTGAACGACTTCTGCTCCGGCAGTTCACCCCCGACGATGCGGAGCTACTCGTGGAACTGGACAGCGATCCGCGCGTGATGCGGTACATCACCGGCGGTATCCCCACCCCCCGGGACGAGATAGAAGGCGACTTCCTCCCGGCATTCCTCGACTACTACCAGCGCTTTCCCGGCTACGGGTTCTGGGCCGCGATCGAGAAGACGACCGGGGAATTCCTGGGCTGGTTCCACTTCCGGCCAGGCCCCGACGATCCACAAGATCAGCCGGAGCTGGGCTACCGGTTGCGCCACGCGGCCTGGGGAAAGGGGCACGCGACGGAGGGATCGCGGGCGCTGATCGCCAAGGGGTTCACCGAGTTCGGGGTGCAACGGGTTGTAGCCTCGACCATGGCAGTCAACACGGCCTCCCGAAGGGTGATGGAGAAATCCGGCATGCGCCTCGTGCGGGCCTTCGTCGCCGACTGGCCGGTGTCCGTTCCGGGCGACGAGCACGGCGACGTCGAGTACGCGATCACCCGAGATGAATGGGAGACTGACGATTCCCGCCTTCGTCCCCAGTGACCCGCCCGTATCGGCGCGCGGCCGAGGTTGCCCTTCAGCAGCTTCAGTGCCCGCCGCGCGGAAACCAGTTCGAAGGCTTCGATGCTTCAGTCGCGGTCCTCGCCAGCCAGGCATGCGCACAACTGCGTGAGTTCATCCAATCCCGGCTGCTGCACGGCGTAAGCGGCCGCAGCGATGACGATGCCGCCCTCCGGGCTGGACTCGCCTCATCGATGCTGGTCGGTATCGTCACCAGCAGGCGGATCATCGGTGTGCCTGTGCTGGTCGACGCGGACACGGAGAAACTGGTGGCGACCGTGGCTCCGGCGATCCAACAGATCCTGGTTGGCGCACCCTCCCAGACCGGCAGGATCGAGAAGGGCACCGGCGCGTGACTGCCATTGAAAGTCATGTCACATAGGACTCGTGGGCTGCATGAACTCGTGTTAGCTGAAATAGGCAGGTAGGGGCCCAGTCACCAGCAACGGCATCAGGTGTAAACGGGTATGGACAATGTCCACGCTATCTTTGGCCGGACAAAGGTCCGCCAGCCCCTCCCGGCCACACGCCAATTCGAAGTCATGGTGTCCTGACTGCGCTGACCCTACACCGCCGGGGAGTACGCGGACCTCCGCGCCCTCCCGGAAAACTTGACAGCGACCGATCAACGTTGACGCACGGACTCACGAACACGGGCAAGCGCCCCGCAGGCGCGCACTGGTCCCGTTCCTCTGCGGCTTCCCACCGGCTGTCACCATCACCGATCAGGACCCCTATGCGGAGATTGCATGCTTCCTGAAGATCCATCGCGGGAACGTGGCCCGAATATTCAAATGAACGCGCGCACCTAACGGTTCACTTGACAATATTTCTGAGTCAACTCAAAATTGAGTAGGCTCATGTTTAACCAAACCGTACGTCATAGAGGAGCAGCACGCCATGAGGGCATTCGTCGTCACCAAGTACAAGGAGCCGCTTCGCGCAGCAGACGTCCCTGAGCCGACCGTCGGCGACCGCGATGTGCTGGTCCAGGTCCAGGCAGCTGGCCTCAACCAATTGGACGAAAAGATCCGCCTGGGTGAGTTCAAGCAGATCCTCCCGTACAAGCTGCAGCTGATCCTTGGCAACGATGCCGCCGGCACAGTCATCCGTGTCGGGGCAGAGGTGCGCGGCTTCAAACCCGGTGACGAGGTCTACGCCCGCCCCGACAAAGACCGCATCGGCACGTTCGCCGAACGCATCGCCATCACCGAGGCCGATCTGGCACTGAAACCCGCATCGATCAGCATGGAGGAGGCTGGCTCACTACCGCTGGTTGCACTTACGGCGTGGCAGGCCCTCGTTGAGCAAGGCAACGTACGTCCGGGGCAGAAAGTCCTCATTCACGCCGGGGCCGGCGGGGTCGGGTCGATCGCGATCCAACTCGCCAAGCACCTCGGCGCCACCGTCGCGACCACCGCCAGTGCCTCCAACGCCGACTTCGTGCGCGATCTCGGCGCGGACACTGTGATCGACTACCGTACGCAGGACTTCGAACAGCTCCTCACCGGGTACGATCTGGTGCTCGACAGCCTCGGCGGGGAGAACCTCGTCAAGTCACTGCGCATCCTCGAGCCCGGCGGGAAGGCGATCGGAATCGCCGGCCCGCCGGACCCGGCATTCGCGCGCAAAGCCGGCCTTAACCCTGTGCTGCGCCTGGCGATCGCGGGGCTCAGCAGCAGGATCCGGCGGCAGGCGAAGAAGCTCGGCGTCAGCTACGAGTTCCTCTTCATGCGTGCCAGCGGCGACCAGCTGCGCCAGATCACCGCCCTGGTTGACGACGGCGTGCTGCGCCCGGTCGTTGGACGGGTCTTCGACTTCGCCCAGACCCCACAGGCGCTCGAGTCGCTGGCCAAGGGCGGCCTCCGCGGCAAAGCCGTCGTCACCCTTCCCTCCTGAGCCGCTGGCAGCCATTCACCTCACAGACCACCCAGGAGGACTACCAGCATGAGCAGCTTTGACACCCCGAACGGCTCTGTCGTCACCTCGTACGCGAAGGCCGCCACACGCTCCATCACTTCAGGTGGCGTCACCTACGCCTACCGCGAGCTGGGGCCCAAGACCGGCATCCCCGTCGTATTCTTCGTGCACCTTGCCGCGACCCTGGACAACTGGGACCCGCGCATCATCGAGCCCATCGCGAAGAACCGCCACGTCATCACCTTCGACCAGCGCGGTGTCGGCGCCTCCACCGGGCAGGTTCCCGACAGCATCGAGGCGATGGCCGACGACACCTACACCTTCATCAAGGCCCTCGGGCTCGACCAGGTCGACGTCTTCTCCTTCTCAATGGGCGGCATGATCGCCCAGGACCTGGTCCTCAAGCATCCCAACCTCGTCCGCAAGCTCGTGCTGGCTGGTACCGGGCCGCGGGGCGGCAAGGACATCGACAAGGTCGTCGGCGCCACCTACTGGGACGTCCCGAGCGAGGCGCGCTCGGACCCGAAGGAGTTCCTGTTCTTTAACCGCAACGCGACCGGCAAGCCGGCCGCGAAGGCGTTCATCAGGCGCTTGCAGGAGCGCACTGTCGACCGCGACAAGCCGATCAGCACCAAAGCCTTCCAGACTCAGCTGAAGGCAATCCGGAAGTTCGGCCGCTCCGCGCCGTCGGACCTGTCAAGGCTCACCCACCCCACCCTCATCGCCAACGGCGACAACGACCGCATGGTGCCGTCGGTCCTGTCCGGGGACCTGCACCGGCGCATCAAGGGATCCGAGCTGATCATCTACCCCGACTCGGGCCACGGCGGAATCTTCCAGTTCCACGACAGGTTCTCCCCCGTCGCCGTAGAATTCCTCGCCCACTGACCAGCACGTACCTGACACGATCCCGCCAACAGAGCTGAGAGCCACTGTGGCTGTGCCCGCCCGTGAATACGGGCGGGCACAGCCATTGGCGTGACTATCCCGGCATGTGACGTGAAGGCCAAGGCACCAGGCGATCGATTCGGGCGGGAGTGGTGCCACCGCGCTCACTTTTGGTGAACGCGGTGGCACCGGTTGTTCCCTTATGCGTTCGTCGCCGCCAACTGCGGGTAGACCGCTTCGAGCGGTGCGCTGAGTCCGGCCTTGAGCTGGACAGACGTGTCGTCGGCGAGGACCTCGTACTGCCCTGCCTCGGTGGCGTCGAACACGGTGCGCACCAGCACGGCCGGGTCGAGCTTCGGGTCGGTGGCATGCGCGGCCATCGCGGTGTCGACGTATGCGACATGGACGCCGACGACGTGCACGCCGGCGGGGGCGAGTTCGAGGCGGAGGGAGTTAGTCGCGGACCAGAGGGCGGCTTTGGTCGCGCTGTAGATGCCGGCGACGGCGTACCAGCTCAGGGCCGAGTGGATGTCGATGATCATCGCTCCGTCCTTCACCGACAAGACCGGGGCGAACGCGCGGGCGACGAAGAGGGGCCCGAGAAAGTTCGTCTCGACGTTCCTGCGGATCTCCTCGTCCGTGTGGGTGAGGATCCCGGCACTGGAGACCGACGCGCCGGCGTTGTTGATCAGCACGGTCACATCCGGTGCCGCCTCGACCGCCGCCTGGATGGAGGCGGAGTCGGTGACGTCCAAGGCGAGCGGAACGATGCGCTCGTCGTTCCAAGTGCGGGGGGTGCGGGCGGAGGCATAAACCTTTGCAGCTCCCCGGGCGAGTGCTTCGTGCACGAACTGCGTGCCGATTCCGCCGTTGGCTCCGGTGACGAGGACGACTGCTCCGTTGAGTGAGGGCATGGCTGTTTCTTCTTTCTGATCGGTACGGGGTAGGTAAAGTCGGTGGCGTGCGACCTGCGGCAGACGATTAGGCGTGCGCCAAGGCCGGATAGTCGGTGTACCCGGCCGCGCCGCCGCCATACAGGGTTGCCGGGTCCACCTCGTTCAGTGGCGCACCGGTGCGCAGGCGCTTAACAATGTCGGGGTTCGCCAGGGCGAAGCGGCCCAGCGGCGCGATGTCCGCGAGCCCGGCGTTGATGTCGTCGGCAATCTGCTCGCGGTCGCGCCCATAGCGGACGACGAGGATGGCCGCAGGCCACGCGTCGCGGAAGGACCGCAGCAGTTCGTCGTCACCGAGGTGGTGTACGTGCAGGTACGCAAGGTCCAGTGTGGCGAGTTCGCCGACCAGGTGGCGGTACTGTGTCCGGACGTCGGCGGGGTCCCCTTCATTGATTCCGCCCAGCGGGAACGCCGGTGAGATGCGGATGCCGGTCCGGTCTGCCCCGATCTCCTCGGCCACCGCGCGGGCGACCGCGACGACGAACCGGGACCGGTTCTCCACGGATCCGCCGTATTCGTCCGTGCGGTGGTTCGAGTTTGGCGAGAGGAACTGGTGGAGCAGGTACCCGTTTGCGCTGTGGATCTCCACGCCGTCCGCTCCCGCTGCGATAGCGGAGGCTGCGGCGTGGCGGAACCCGGCGATGGTGGCCTGGATGTCTTCGGCAGTCAGCTCACGCGGCACCGGCGTCTTCTGCGGGCCCGTTGGAGTGAACATGTCCTGCTCGGACGAGATCGCCGACGGGCCCACGGGCTGACGGTGGTGCGGGGTGTTATCCGGGTGCGACATCCGGCCGACGTGCATCAGTTGGATGAACAGGGCCCCGCCGCGTGCATGCACCGTGTCGGCGATCTTTCGCCATCCCTCGATGTGTTCAGGAGTGTAGATGCCGGGGGTGTTCAGATAGCCCTGGCCATCCTCGGACGGCTGCGTGCCCTCGGTGATGATCAGCCCGAGCGAGGCGCGTTGGCCGTAGTACTCCGCGGCCAGTTCCCCGGGGGTGCCATCAGGGTTTGCGCGGCTCCGGGTCAGCGGGGCCAGCGCGAGCCGGTGCGGCAGCTCCACATTGCCGAGGGTGAAGGGTTGCCAGAGGGAGGAAGTCATGTGTGCGGTCCTTTGCGTCGCGGGGTAATAGCGCCACCACTCTGCCGGGGCGGAACACTGGGGTTCGGCCCGTGCGTGGGAGAATGAACGAAGGAACATTCGAACCCACACAGTAGTGACTACACTCATAACTGAGTGCAGTCAGAATCTATTCCGGAGGATCCATTACCATGTCTCTCGCCTCCCAGCCGGTCGGACGGCGCGAGCGGAACAAGCAGCAGAAGCTGGACCGCATCACGGCCGCGGCAAGCGAACTGCTGGCCGAGCACGGCATCGAGGATGTCACGACCCAGCAGATTGCCGACAAGGCGGACATAGGCACCGGGACCCTGTTCCTTTACGCGAAGACCAAAGGCGAACTCCTCCTCCTCGTGCAGAACGCACACTACGCCGAAGCGCTTCAGCAAGGTCGGGTTGATGCCGAAACCACCCCGGATACCCTCGATGCGGTGCTGGCAATCGTACGGCCGATCGTGGAATGCAACCGCGTCCAGGTCGACAACGGACGCACGTACCTGCGGGAAATGGTCTTCGGTGATCCCGCGGAGCCCCGTCACGCTGAGGCCCTCTCCATCGTCGCGCAGACCGAGGAGGCCATCGCTGCCGTCCTGGGCAGGCAGGAGCTGCCTCGTGCGCAGGATGCCGCTACGACGGCCCGCATCGTCACCGCCATAATGTTCCTCAGCATGGCAGCGACCGTGAACGCCGCATTGAGCATCGACGAGATCGTTCAGGACATCCGGACCCAGGTCGGCGTACTGCTGTCTCGCTGACACAATCAAGTGCTCGCACTAACGCCCGGTGTCCACCAATTGCCTGGGGTCGTGGATCGGCAGAAGAACGGCCACCGCTACTGTACTGAATGCGCAGCCTGACTCCCTCACCAGACGAGGGGGCACCGTGCGGTCCCAGGCAAAGGATTTTGAACGCCGGACTTCAAGTTAGGCGTTCCCCTCAGCCCCGCAAACCCGCCGGATCTTCTGTGTGCTGGAGCCGGGAGCGCGGTTCGCCGCATTCCGGGTTTTTAAGTCCTCCCGGGCAGCAGGTGGGGTCCCATCCGATCGGTCCGGGTCGCCATGAGTGCGTCGGTAAGCCGCCGGACGTCCCTTGCCCGCACTTCGTCTGTGGGTGGCACGGTGCAGGACTCGCTGGTGCAGGTCAGCAGCGCTGCCGTGACCTCCGCGATCAGAGCCGGGGATGGGCTAAACCGGTATCCGCCGTCGGCAGGGTCGTTAGAAGAATTCAGCGCCCTGGTGATGAACACGGCGGCCTGCGTCCTGCTCGCCATGCCGAGTTTCCTCAGAATGGTTGAGGTCAGATTCTTCACGGTCTTTTCCGCCAGCGACATTTCCTGGCTGATCTGGCGGTTGGTCAGCCCTCTCCCCAGTCGGATGGCGGTATTCATTTCCTGTCTCGTAAGGGTCAGAAGTCTCCTATCCAGGGACTGGGTTGCGGGCCCGACGAGCGGGGTAACGAGCGCGGTCCGGAACCGGCCGCTGTACGCGGTGTGCCCGGCCAGGGCACGGCGGATGAGCCTGAGCTGTTCGCAGCTGCCGTCCTGTTTGGACAGGCACCCCCATGCGCCGGCCAGAATCGAGTCGATCAGCACGGCTTCGTTGGCATCTCCGGTCATCAGGAGGCACCGGATGGTCGGGTCCGCCGCAGCGATGGCCCGGCACACGTCGGCACCTGAACCGTCGGGGAGATCATCGTCAAGGATGACCAGCTCCGGGCGGAGGGCAGGGATTCGCCGGAACGCCCGGTGCGCGGATCCTGATTCTCCGGCGATGCTGAGACCTTCGGACTCCAGCAGATGGCGCAGGCCCCGTCTCACGACCTCGTGGTCGTCCAGCAGATAGACGCCCCGGCCGGCCAAAGGGGGCGGCGGGTGGATTTCCGGTTCAGCCATCATCGCCATTACGTTCCTTCGCTTTTAAGGCACCGAAGGCGTGCTGGATGATCCCGTCCGGTCCCCATCCAGCGTGCATCCATGCGCACACTGCCCGACGGGCCCCACACTAAACCGATAGGGCCGACCCAACAAGGGCCCGCGGGGGTGGATCCGTGGCTTTTCTGAACGTGTTCTGCAGACAACCGGTGTCGTAACCTCAGACCGCCACTAGAGCTCCGTCGGGGAGTATGGCCCAGAGCACGCTCGGGCGGCGTCGGGCGCTCTTGGACGCTGCGCGCTTCTCCGATGGCGCTCATGATCCCGTGGTTCGAACGTGTCGGCCGAGGATTTCTGCGCGTTTCCTGACCGCGCTAACGTAATCGGTGAAAGCCTGCTGCGTGTCGGACGCAAACTCCCGGAGCAGCAGCCCGCAAAGCGGGCCAGTGAACTCTTCTCTTACGAGCAGGTGCGTCATGCCGCCCAGCGGTTCAAGCGTGAAGGTGCGCACCCCGGTGAGCAGGCCCAGAGGCAGGCCCTGGGTCCAGGTCATCACCTCGCCGGGCATCTGCTGGACGCGCAGCCGGAAGGTGCGCTCCCCTCCGGTGTGGGTTCGGATTCTGATGGTGCCACCGTTGCGCAACTCGCCCCTGATGTGCGTGATGCCGGATTCCCAGACGGTGAAGTTCCGTGCATCGGTGATGACGTCCCAGACGGTGGAGCTTCGGGCTTTGATCAGTGTCTCGGCCCCGACCGAGTGCCTGGCCATGCTGTGACCCTGGCCGAGAGGGCGCCGGGTTGTGGGCACCTGGTCTGTAGACATCAGCCCGCAACCCAAGGCATTGGCCGCGGGACCGGACTGCCGACGCGACCAGCCAGGCATCGGCCGGCTCCACGGCCGATAGCGCCGGCAAGGGGCGGCGCCGGGTTCTGGACGGCCATGACACCGCAGCTCTCCGCGGCCGGCAGGTCGTGCATCACCAGCACGACGCTCCCTACTGATTCTTCAGACAAGGGGTTCTCCTTTTCTAAACGGAGTGACAGCCGGATAGTAGCCCGGCTTCCTGTGGGCAGCCAGAGAGTCCACTGATCGGGTTATGCCTCGCAGCCTCGGCCGGTCCGAACCGCCTGCGGGAACGCCCTCGACGGCTGGCAACCGGCCACCGTGCCGCCCAATGGCATGGAGCGACAGTCTGGAGGTTGCGCAGAAGGACACCGCACCCTGGTCGAGGACTAAGACACCACCTCGTCCATGGTCATTGCATCTGCTGCCACGCGGTGCTGGGTCGATGGCGCTCTCAGACCAGAGCCTTGGTCTTGATTCTTTCGAATTCATCAGCGCTGATTGTTCCGGAGTCCCGAAGAGCCGTGGCTTTGGAGATCTCGTCGCTCGGACTCGGTGCAGCGACGCTGCGGATGTAAGCATCCGAGGCCTCCCGGTTCTCCTGGGCCCGTGCCATGGACCGCTCCGTCATGCCCTTACCGCGGGCAATCACGTAGACCAGCACACCCAACAAGGGCACGAAGACCAGGAAGAGGATCCAGACGGCTTTCCACCAACCGCTCAGCATGTCGTCGCGGAACAAGTCGCCGATGACGGCGAACAACGCCCAGAGGAAGGCGATGAACGCGTATACGAGGAAGAACCACCAGAAAATATCCCAAAAGTTTTCCCAGAAACTCATGTCAACTTCCCTGCTTTCTGTAGGAGCGGAGTGGGTCGGGAATGCAGCCGGGCAGGACTGAGGCTAGCTGCAGACCTGCCCGGAGGGGCCTTGAGGTCAGCATTTAGTCGCCGTTTGGAGGTCACTGACCGCGGCCTGGACGTTGGCGGCGTCGTCCCGCAGGGAGGCGGCCGCCTGAGTAAGGGTGGCATCATCCGGGACGGCTCTGACGGCTGCGTCGAACTTGTTTTCGGCCGTCTTAACTGCGTCCATTTCGTCTTTGGCTACATCCTGGCTGGCCTTGACCAGGTCGTCGTAGGTCTTCGCGACCTGTTCCCGTGCCGATTTGATCTGTTCTATCGTGGCACCAGGTTTGAGTGTCTGTTTGAAATTTGTCAGGGATCCGGCGAAGGCACTGGCAGCAGCGCAGGCCTGCGAAACGTTCTTCTCCGCTCTGGCGCTGCTGACACTGGTGCCGGGGCTGGACGTGCCGCAACCCGTGAGCAGTACGATGGCTGCCCCGGCTGCGATCGATCCGGCGAGGATCGGGTGTGGTCTGGACACTGGAGGCCCCTTTCCGAAATGGAATGCGGCAGGGAACCCTGCCGCACGCAAGTCCGACCATTGTCTACCCGTAACGCGGGCGTGGGCCTCATCCGGGGAAGGTGATACGTAGCGGCAGAACCACGAGTTCACCGGACTCGAGATGGCCTCCACTACCAACCGGATTGAAGGCGGCACGAACGCCCAACTCAGACTGATGCTCCACAGCCACCGGGGCATGAGCGAAGAGCACCAAAAGCGAGCCATCCCGAGGTAGGACTCGAACTGCATTCCCTCCATTTCGTCCCGGCAGCTGAGCACCAGTCCCGGAGTCACCGCCACGGGGCAGGTGCCGGGAGAACCGACGGCACCGGAGGGCTAGGACTCATGGCGCAGACTAACGGAGAAGCAGGTCCCAGCCGTCGGGTCTGGTTAGGGTGGAGGATGACCGGAGAACCGAACACCTGGCACGACAAGCACAAGGCTTCCCTCACCCGCGGGCAGCAGGCCGCGGACCTCATGCGAAACGGGATGGGGAGCTGGCCTTTCGTGGGAGGTTTCATCGCCTTCATGCTGGTCTGGGCCGCCGTAAACACCTGGGCGCTGGCGACCCATGCCTGGGATCCGTACCCCTACATCCTTCTTAACCTCTTTCTGTCCATGCTGGCCGGTCTGCAAGGAGCAATTCTGCTCATCGCCGCCAAACGCCAGGATGCCATCGCAGGGGCCATGGCCCAGCATGACTACACTACGAACCTGAAGTCCAAGGAAGAGATCGATCTCCTGATGGACATTAACCGCCAGCAGTTGGAGATTCTCCGCGAACTTCAGCAACTCACAGAACACGGACCAAACGAAAGCAGCCTTTCAACTAGCGCCCGCCCGGCCTAAAAGATGAACCGATACCGGCAGCCGGCAACCCTGGCTAACGGCTCAGGCGTTCCGCAAAGAGGTGCCCCGTAAAACGGCAGCGAAGCCTCCCGTAAGCGGGCCCCCGACGTGCCACACCCCGGGCAGTGACCTGCGGTGCCGTTGTCATGAGTGCCTGATGGGGCGCTCACAGAGTGCGCCAAGGCAGCGCGCGTGTGGAAATTTCGTTGTTCGACAACCCCGGTTGGCGGGCGGATACTGAAGAACCATGAAGCCTACCCAAAGCGGGTTGCGCATCCAGCTTCTCGGCTCGTTCATCGTGTACGTCAACGGGAACGCCGTCGAGAACAGCCACTGGCGGCTGCAGAAGGCAAAGGCCGTGGTGGCAATGCTGGCGCTGGCGCGTGGTCAGCGTAACCGTCGCGAGCAGGTACTGGACCGCCTGTGGCCTGACATGGAGCCGGTGGCCGCCGCACGGAATCTGCATCAGACCCTGTACGTCGCTCGCCGTGCGCTCGCTAGCGCTGGAGCCGGCAGCGACGGGCTGCTCGCCATCCGCGGTGAAGTGGTCGTGCTGGATGACACTGGCCCGGTCGATGTCGATGTCCTGCAGTTCGAGCGTTCGGCCGTGGCAGCGTTGGCTGCAGGTGTCGAGGCCGGCCTGCGCGATGCGGCCGACTTGTACACTGGTGATCTTCTGCCGGAACTGCCGGATGCGGACTGGCTGACGACACGCCGCGATGAGCTCCGGGAAATCCATCGCGAGGTACTGGTGAAACTGGCGTCCACGGTGGCGCAACGCGCACCGGAGGAAGCGTTGGTCATCCTCACCCATGCGCTCGAATCCGATCCCGTCCACGAGGGAGCCGTGCGCGCGCAGATGGTGGTGCTGGCTGGGATGGGCCGGCGGTCGGAAGCATTGGCACGATATGAGCGGCTGGTCGACGAACTCCTCGACGCGTTCGGGACCGACCCGGACACCCGGACGGTGGAACTGTTTCGCGAATTGTTGACCGGCTCGCCGCCCGAGGAACGCCTCCACCAGCCCGCCGGAGTGACCGGCAAAGACGATGCCATCGGCTATCTGCCATCCCCGTTGACGAGCTTCATCGGGCGCGAGCGTGAGCTCGTTGACGTCGAGCGGCTGATGGGCCATGCTCGCCTGCTCACCCTCACCGGGGCTGGCGGCAGCGGCAAGACCAGACTGGCCTTGGAGGCCGCGAAGACAGTTCGTCCTGAGTACGTGGACGGAGTCTGGTTCGTTGACCTCGCGGCCGTTGGGGAGTCGCTGCTGGTGGCCGATGCCGTAGCCGAGGTCCTCGGGTTGGATTCCGGCGCTGCACCAAGCCGCGTGCAAGCGCTGGTCGACCAACTGCGGCGACGCTCGCTGCTCCTCGTGCTGGACAACTGCGAACACTTGCTCGCGGCCTGTGCGCAACTCGTCGTCGCGCTACTTGACGGATCCCCTGGGGTTAAAGTGCTGGCCACCAGCCGGGAGCCACTCCATGCCGACGGGGAGTACACCTACCGGGTGCCGTCATTGCCCCTGCCCCTGCCCCTGCCCTCGCCCCTGCCGACTGACGCTCTGGACCTGGCCGTGCTGGGCCGTCTGCCCTCTGTCCGGCTTTTCGTTGAGCGGGCAGCGCAGGTCCGGCCGGGTTTCGCGCTCGACGCCGACAACGCGCAGGGGGTGACAGAGTTGTGCCGACGGCTCGACGGGATGCCGCTGGCCCTCGAATTGGCCGCGGCCAGGACGGCCGTACTCGAACCCGCCGAGATCGTCCAGGGATTGGGCGATGCTTTGTCCATGCTCGGCGGGGGAACCAGCGGCGTCACACGGCACCAGACGCTGCGTGGCACCTTGGAATGGAGCCACGAACTGCTCACCAAACCGGAGCAGGTTCTGCTGCGCCGGCTGTCTGTGTTCGCGGGTGGTTTCACCCTCGACGCTGTGGCAGCAGTCTGCGCTGACGCGCCCCTCCAGCAGGTCGAACTGCTCGACCTGTTGGCCAAGCTGGTGGACAAGTCTTTGGTGGTCACCGAAAGGAGGGGCGCCGGGACCCGATACCGGCAATTGGAGACGGTCCGCCAGTTTGGCCAAGAGAATCTCGATCATGCAGGTGAGGCGGCTCAACTGGCGGCTGCGCATTGCGCCTACTTCCTTGCCGTCGCCGAATCCCACAATCCCGAACGGGCCACCGGGGTGGTCATCGAACAGCCGAAGTTGCTCGACCGCGAGCACGACAACCTGCGCGCTGCGCTGCGCTGGTCGTGCGCCCACGAGCCCGGGACCGCGCTCCGGCTCGCGGCCAGCCTGTGGCGGTTCTGGTTCCTCCGCGGTCACGCGGTCGAGGGAGCACGTTGGGTGGAGCGTGCCTTGGCGGTGGCTCCCGACCCGACCCGGCCGCGCGCGGCTGCCCTGATCGGCCTGACCGGGCTGGACAGCCGGCAGGGCCGTGGCGATCGGCATCGGGCGCTCGGCGCGGAGGCCCTGGCAATTATGCGGGAGATCGGCAACCCCGACGAGGTGACGATGGCCCGGCTCATTGAGACCTCGCTCGCCTGGAGCACTTTCGACCTGGACGAGGCCGAACAGCTGGCGGCCGACGTGCACACCGAGGCAGTCGAGGGTGGCAGACCCGAACATTGCGCAGCCAGCAGTTGGCTGCTCGGCCAGTGCGCGTTGTCCCGGGAGGACGGACCACTCGCCGCCCGTCACCTAAACACCTGCCTGAGCGAACTCGCGCAGTCTGATACCAGCACTCCACCCTTCCTGCCGGTGATCACGCCCAGCCTGCAACTGGTCCCGATCGCCGGACGGTTGGTGCCCTGCGTCGAGGAAACCCTGCTGTTGGGCCGGCGGGTCGGCGTCATCCAAGCCAAAGGCTACGTGCTGTCCGCGATCGGCTACGCGGCCAGGCTTTCGAGAGACACTCAGTCTGCGATATCCGTCATCACGGATGCAGCCGAACATTTCGCCGAGTTAGGAGATGACCTGGCCAGGGCGCAAACACTCCACCAACTTGGCTGCATTCTGCGCGACTGTGGCGACCACAGTGCGGCCGATGAGGCCCTGTCCTTGGCGCGGGAGCTTCGGCTCGGTCTCGGCGACCGACGCGGCGAGCTGCTGACCGAGATTAATATCGCCCTGCTCCGCGCCATGGGTGGTGATATCGACCGCGGCCTGACAGACGCTCGGCGTTGCCTTTCAGGGTTCGAGTCCGCGGGAGATCAGGTGGGAATGGGCGCCACGCTGACCATTCTCGGTGCCGCCGAATTGATCTCCGGGGAGGTCCGGGCAGCGCGGGAAATGTACAGGCAGGCAGCGGAAAAAGTCGCCCCATGGCGGCGACACACTGGCTGGCAACGGTTGATGGTGGCAGAGCTATCCAACGAGCTCGGCGACCCACATCGGGCGGCCCGAGAAATTGACAGGGCTGGGGAAATTTTCGACCGAACGAAATGCCTCATCGCCGGTCAGCGGCTGGCCGCACTGCGTAGGCGGGACCCGGATGATGATGTTGAGACGGCGTTGAGTGCTCGTTGAGTACGGTTCACTAGCGTGATTCCTGGATCTGACAAAGAGATCTGACCAACCAACAGCAATCAGGAGGAACGCATCGTGACAACGACGCAGACTAGGCCGACCCGCATCGGCGAGGCCACCATCGCCGAGTTCGCCGCCGGGCTGCGCGGCACGGTCGTCAGGCCAGGGGACGCGGACTACGACCACGAACGCAGCATCTGGAACGGGGCCCACGACCGGCGCCCGACGCTCATCGCACGCTGTGCGGGTGTGGCAGACGTGATCCGCACGGTCGATCTCGCGCGCAGCGAGGGGTTGCCGTTGTCGGTTCGCGGCGGTGGACATTCGATCCCCGGGTTTTCCACCGTCGACGACGGTATCGTGCTGGACCTTTCGCTGATGAAGGGGGTCCAGGTGGACCCTGCCCGCCGCCGCGTGGCGGCACAGGCAGGGTGTACCTGGAAGGACCTGGATGCGGAGACCCAGCAATTCGGGCTTGCGGTGACCGGTGGCCTGGTGTCCTCAACCGGCATCGCCGGCTTCACCACCGGCGGCGGCATCGGCTGGCTCGTGCGCAAGCACGGGCTGGCCAGCGACAACCTGGTCGGCGCCGACGTCGTCACTGCTGACGGGCAGTTTATTCACGCCAGTGCCGATGAGCACCCCGATCTGTTCTGGGGGCTGCGCGGCGGCGGCGGCAATTTCGGTGTGGTGACGTCCTTCGAGTATCAATTGCACGAAGTGGGGCCCATGGTCCTTTCCGGCCTGGTTTTCTACCCCGCAGAAGAAGCGGAGCAGGTGTTGCGGGGCTATCGGGCGGCCTGCGCGGCGGCCCCCGATGAGCTGACCACGCTGGTCAACATGACCATGGCGCCGCCGGTCCCGTTCCTGCCAGAATCAGTGCACGGCAAGCCGGTCATCGCTGTGGGAGGGTGCTGGTCCGGCGATCTAGATGCCGGCGAGGCTGCCACCGCACCCTTCCGGTCATTGGGCACGGTCATCGCCGATGTGTTCACGGCCAACCCGTACGCGGGATGGCAGCAGGCGCTCGATCCGCTGTACCCGCGGGGCGTGCACAACTATTTCCGCTCGGCATTTCTGCGCGCCGCCGACGACGCGTCCGTGCGCGTGCTGCTGGACTCGTTTGCGGCATTGCCCAGCACCATGACGCAGATTCACCTGCACCACCTTGGCGGCGCGGTCGGCCGGGTTCCTGCCGAAGCAACGGCCTTCGCACTCCGCGACCAGGAATTCATCGTCAATGTTGTTGCGCGCACGCCGACAGCGGAAGGCTTCGCGGATGTCGTCGAATGGGCCCGGGGCGTGACGTCTGCGCTCGGTCCGGATGTGACGGCCTACGTGAATTTCACAGGTGAAGCGAATACGGCGCTCGTCCGGGCGTCGTACCCGGCGGATACATACCGGCGGCTCGTGGAACTGAAAAACGAATACGACTCCACCAATCTATTCCGGTTGAACCAGAACATCGCCCCCACGGTGTGACAGCACTGCCTGCGCCAGAGGCACCTCGGATGGGTCCGCTGCACCCAGCAAACCCCTTACCTGAAGTTGCGTGAGTTGAGGCAGGAAGATCCCTGGGTTTCCGGGGGTCTTCTTTCCCGTCTCGTGGGAAGCAGGCAAGGAGCGAGCCACAAAGCAGCAACGGCAGGAAACTCACTCCGGTGTGGACAACGTACACACCCCTCTTGGCCGGACAAACGGGAACCAGCCCTCCCCCACGCCACCGGTAAGCCCGCATTCCGGAGAAAAACATCTTCAAGAAATTCCCGCAGGTCATGTCGTCAGTAGGACCCCACGGCATGAATAGGTGCAAGATCAACCACGGCAACCCGAGCAAGCAAGGAAACCCGAATGACCCACCCCCCTGACGAGGGGAAACACAGCGCCCGAGGTGGGACTCGAACTGCATTCCCTCTCCCGCACACACTGGACTCCCCCGGACATGCGGAATCCGGCCCGATTCGAAGCCCGAAGTGTGGACAAAGTACACATTCCCAAATTGCCCAGTTCAAAGCATCGCAGCCACCAGCCGCACCCAAGAAGTGAAGAGCGCACTCCAGGCGATCTGGGCAGCACACACCTGAATTCAGACGACCCACGCGCGCACGTCGTGATGGCCTCGATTAAGCTGATGCGCTCTCGTCGGCCCGTCTGAACACCCGTCGCACGCCGCCTCGCGCGAGCATGAGAACGATGATCAGTGCAGTCACTTGAAAGAAGCCACCGAGACGGACAGCGTCGCCGAATACCAGGTCAACCAGTCCGAGCACCATGAACTTGCTCCCCGGCAGCACCAGCAACAGGGTGAACGCGCTGACAATTCGAACCCGCCGAGTATCGGCCGACCGGATCCGCGCAACGATTTTCTTCTTCGCCCACAGCACGACTTCAAGGACGACCTTCAGCAGGATCGCCGTCAAGAGCGCCAACAGGAATGTTTCGGATATGACGTCGGGAAACAGCTGGATGAACACACCCAGCACCACGAGATAGACCAGCACGTCGACCAGATCTATTGGACGGATCCGCATCCAGCGAGTATATCGACGGCGCCCGGACCGCCCTCTTGCCCGATTAGGATTCCTTCCACTTCGCTCAGGCCCTGCAAGTGCCTCACCCGCCCCACGCAGACCCAGAGCAGTCCGTTTGCCCGTTCCACGGCCTGCCCCATAAGAGTCGTTCACGCGCGGTCTCGGTCTCTTCCGCGACCAGGATGTAACCAAGGTCCGCCGCCCTCGACTCGCGGATCTGGCTCCTGGGTAGGGTGCCGACCTGTCAATGAGCAGATGGTCGGCAAGTACTCCCGTTCGTGCTCTATATGGACGGGGTCTTACGCCGGCCTTCCAGCAGGGCAAGAGTAGCCCAGGATAAAAGCGCTGGGACCAGGATCAGCAGGACGAAAACCCACCACTGGTAGTGGAAGCTCCACAGCAGGACGAGCCCACCCACGACGAGTCCGAGCACAAAGTAGAGCACGAAAAAAACGACCCCTAGACCCATGATGCGTCGATTCATGAGTACATGCTCCCATGAGGAGCAGTACCTATAGGGAAGTAGTGAGCCAGGGAGTTTGGTGGAGGCTCGTTGCGCCACGAAGCGTGCCCGTAAGCCGATCCCTCAGCGGGCGCTGCGATAAGACCCGGCGCTATGGCAGGAACGGCTGCGGGTGCCAGAAGCCACCCCAGCTGCCGCATGGATCCCGCGTGCCAGGCACGAACCCGGGGAAGCCAATGATCGTGATACATCGCCGTCGGTAGGTGTGCCACGGCTAGTCTAGGGGTTCACAATTCTTGGGGGATTGAATGGCTCGGACACACAACGCACCGGTTTTCTCGCCGGGGTGATCCTCGTGTCCGTCGGCTGGATACTCTTCGGCCCGACGAGTATGCTCGCGGCAGCTTCCGATCGACCCGTCTCCCCCAGTCACCCAAATGCGGGGTTGTAGGCTCAGAACATGTCAGCTCATTGGGGGATGCAGACTCAGCGCGGAAGAGTACTGCTTGTTTTGGCCGGACTCGTCCTTGCGCTGGCGGGTTGCACGTACAGTGACCCGCCTGAGCAGACAGTTAGCTCATCGTCCAAAGGGGCAACGTTGCCGCCCCGGTGATTTGAGGAAAACGTTGGTGACGTGGCCCGTTTGCTTGGTGCATCCGTAACGGAAGCTGGTATGCCAACGGAAGCAGAGCCTGCCGGGAAATTGGCCACTGTACTTGCTCCCGGGGACTATGTCGTCACGGCCGCGTGTGCCGGCGGCTACTTCGCCAAGCTGACGATCGTTGAGGGCGATGGGCTTCCCCTGTCAACAGACGTTGACTGCGACGCCACATTCCAGCGATTCCTCAGGCACGCGGGCGGTCCCATCACGATCAGCGCGATCCCGTCGACCGGCAGGCCAGCAGCCGCCGGAGTTGCGATAGGGCCCAACACTGACCCCATGGCTTCAGCGCAAGAGGACATGGGCGGATGGTCATCAAAGCAACTGAAACCCGCAGTGCCGGGAGAGCTGGCCGGCTCCGCTGCTTCGAATTCCCCGACCAGCTACGGAATGTCCGCCAAATCGGCACTTACGAATTGCAGTTCTTGTGTGAAGGACCCTCCGGGACCGAACTGTCGGTGGCCAGCTGGTCCGGTGTCGAAGTCGTCGCCCCGGTGCAGGTCCATTGCAATGGCAACATTTTCAAAACGACAGTGCAGCTGGAAGCAGGCGCCGACAGAGTCGATTTCAAGATGAACCCAGGAAGCGGTGGCTCGGAGACCCGATACGCCTTCAGGCTCGTTCCGCCCACGTAGCCTCTCCTGTCCGGACGCGTCGACCTCGGCTCGGAGTCTTAGACGCGCTCATGTTGAACCGCCGTGTTCGGACTGCGGTTCCCGGGTGGTTCCGCCGAACCCCACCGCGCTGCCGTGCGTTGGGCGAGCGTTCAGACGACCAGGGCGTCGCCTTGGCGCAGTTGTGTGCGGGCTCGACGAAGAGTCTCACCTTACCGGGATCTATCTTGAGCCCTGGGATGGTCAGGTGCCCTGGTAGTCGCCGGAGGCCTGCTCGGGAACTTCCCACTCCCCTTTGGGGGTCCGGAATCCACGCATGAATCCGAACATCAAGTCGGTCATTCCGGCCGGGTCACCGCCGCAACGGACGAAATCTTCCCGTCGGCGCCGGCCTAGCCACGTCGTGTGTCGGACGCCCAAAACCGTGACCAGGGTTGCACCGAACACTGCAGCGGTTAGGAAGATAGGCAATTCAGTGCTGAACCAGGAGGCCAGCACTCCCGCGGAAATTGCTCCAACCCCGATCCACAGAACGAACCCGGTGACTACTGCTCCGCGCAGCGATGCGTTACTGGGACGGTGGATTGGGATGAACTTGGCGGGGTCAACGGGCGTATAGCCGCGCCTGGAGCGGCGTCCGGTTTGTTCGGACATGAAGTTCGTATCCCCTAGATTGTCTGCGCTGACCGGGGACATCCCGACCATTACTCACGAATCATATTCTGGACTATGGCGCCAGTACCGATAATGGACCCCAGTGTCCCGGCTCACGCTAATAACTGATGAGCCCATTTAACCGCTCTTCACCACCGGACCTTGTTGCGGGAAGGCCCGGGCGTGGACCCGGGCCAGGACCTCCACTCCGAGGCCCCCGGCGGCCCCGCACGCCACGGCCGCGAGCAACAACCTGCCGGGTGGCCGGGAAAGCAGGAAGAATTCCTGCACGAGCGGGAGGTTGAGCGAGACCAGCAGGGAGGCGCTCATGGCCAACACCACGGCCAGGCGCGCCGCGTTGAGGGGGCGCGACACGGCCGATAAGATCCACAGTCCGACCATGGACAGCGTCAGCACAGAGGCGCTGCTGACTTGTTCGGACGTGGCCGCGCCGGCCAGCGGCGCGAATGCGTTCAGTGTGAGCAGGCAAGCCGTGACGATCAGTCCGGCAGGGACGGAGAACCATAGGGACCGGCGCAGGAATCCGGGCTGATAGCGGCGCGGGTTCGGCATGAGCGCCAAGAAGAAGGCCGGGATTCCGATCGTCAGGCCGTCCGTGAAGGATAGCTGGCGGGGAAGAAACGGAAACGTCCACTGCAGGAGCCCGAACGTCACCGCGATGGCGGTCGCATAGACCGTTTTGCTGAGGAAGAGGCTGGAGACCCGCTCAATATTGGCGATGACCTGCCGGCCCTCAGCGAGGACTCCGGGAAGCCGGTCGAAGCGGCCGTCGAGCAACACCAGGCGCGCGACTGCCTTGGTGGCGGGCGCCGCGGAGTCCATGGCGATGCCAAGGTCGGCCGTCTTGAGCGCGAGGGCGTCGTTGACGCCGTCGCCGGTCATGGCCACAGTATGTCCCCGGCGCTGGAGCGCCTCGACCATCGCCCTCTTCTGGGCCGGCGTCACTCGGCCAAACACCGTGTTTGATTCCATCACCTCCTCCAGATGCAGCGGGTCCTCCGGCAGTGAGCGTGCGTCGAAGCCCTCCGTGACCTCCAGGCCAACCCTGCGGGCAATGGCGGCAACGGTGCGAGGATCGTCGCCGGAAATGATCTTCAACCCGACCCCTTCGGTCCGGAAGAACTTGAGGGTCTCCCGGGCATCGGAGCGCGGCTGTTCCCGGAAGGTCAGCAGCGCCACAGGGTGGAGCGACGCCGGCAGCTGCTCCACCTTCCCATTGGCTGGCAACTGATCCGCGCCGGCCAGGAGCAGGGTCCGCAGCCCCGATGCGGCCAGTTCGCCGGCCTGGCGCAAGACGTCGCTCTGGCGCGGTACTGCGCCGTCGGGCGCCGAGATCGACGGCTTCAGACGTGGGGCTGCGTCGTCGCCCTGCACAAGCATCATTTCCGGTGCTCCGAGAATCCAGGTGCGCGCACCGCGGGCGCTCCCGTTGAAGCTGACCCCGCTCCACTTCCGGGCGGAGGAGAACGGCACGGACCGGACGGGTCGAAGGCCGCCATCATCCTCAAAGGCCGTGCTCAGGCAGCGTGCCGTGGCGTTTGCCTCGGGTTCGGCGCCAAACCATGCGAGGGCCTGCTCCCATCCCGGTTGCGGCGCCAGCGGGTGAACCGCGTCGAAGACCAGTCCTCCTTCTGTGAGGGTTCCGGTCTTGTCCATGCACAGTACGTCTACGCGTGCCAGTCCCTCGACAGCGGCGAGTTCCTGGATCAGTACGTTGTGTTTAGCCAGCCGGAGTCCGCCCACGGCGAAGGCCACGCTCGTCAGCAGCACTAGTCCCAGCGGGACGATCGCGATCATGCTGGCAATGAGTCCCACGAGTGCGGGGGTCCAGGCACCGGTGGAAATGGCGGACTGCCAGCCGCCGCGCGCCTGGATCTCGCCGTTGAGCACGATGAGGGCAACGGGCAGCAGGATCCAGGCGATCCAGCGCATTACACGGTTGAGGCTGTTGCGGATCTCGGAGTTCACCAGTGAGAAGCGTCGCGCATCTGCCGTCAGCCGGCTCGCGAACGACGCCGCTCCGACCCGGACAACCTGGGCGTTGCCGTGGCCGGCCACGACGATCGATCCGGAGAGTACTTCCGTCCCCGCATCCTTACCCACCGGGTCTGCTTCGCCCGTGAGAAGCGATTCGTCCACCTCGAGGCCGGACGACTCCAGTACGGCAGCGTCGGCAGTGACCTGATCCCCGGCCCGCAACACCAGGAGGTCATCTTCTACGACGTCGGCCGTGGCGATGTCGTGGATCTGCCCCTCGCGCAAGACCCGCGCGAGGGGGGCGTTGAGGACAGCCAGCCGGTCCAAGGACTTTTTCGCCCTGTATTCCTCGACGACGCCGATCACGGCATTGCTGACAGCGGCGAGGCCGAACAGGGCATCCCGCCATTGCCCCAGGAACAACAGCAGCAGGAAGCTCGTGCCGACGATTGCGTTGAAGAGCGTGAAGACGTTGGCCCGGAAGATCTGCCACAGGCTCCGGCTAGTGGTGTCCGGCACGCGGTTGGTAAGCCCGCGCTCGACCCGCGTAGCCACCTCCCCCTGCGACAGCCCCTTGGCGGCCGGCCGGCGCCTGGCGGCCTTCCGGTCTTTGGCTGCCGGGGACGCACGCCGATGCAGAAAGGCTCGTCTCTTGCGCCGGCGGTATGCCTTCACCCTCCGATGGTATCCGCCGTAGCGCCACAATGTGACGCACTGCGACGCATACGCCGGTCCCCCACCGCAACACCATCCGCCCGCACTGGCGCTGCGAGAAAATCCGATGCAGATACTGGAGCCTGGAATCGCGCATACCCCGGCCGCAAACTGTCCCGCTCAGGGTGGACAATCCCGACAGTTGCACCCGCGCAGATCATTGGCTGCGTCCGGGTCTGCACCAACGAACAGGACCTGGCAACGCCGCGCAAGGCGCTTACGGGGCTGGGCGACCCCCAAGGGCCTGACCAATGGTGACCACGGCGCGCGGCCGGCAGAAACAAGGATCGGCTGGGATTGAACGAAGCCCTGGGCGCTGTCCGGGCCGGCGGCACCCTGGTCGTCGCCAAGAGAGGAACCACCCGGCAGCAGCAACGGCCACCAACAAAAATGGGCCCCCGCAAGGGCCCATAAAGGAGATTTGTACACAGTCATACGTTCACAAGCCTCTGAACAGGGAAAACACGTGCCCGAGGTGGGACTCGAACTGCATTCGCTCCCCCAGAAACATTGAGCTCCCCCCGAGACATAAGGAATCCGCGCAGTGAGGTCCGCGATCGACTCTGAGGCGACTCAACGATGGCATGCCAGCGCGAACATCACAGCCGTGAGGGCCGGCGTCCTGGCCCGACGTACTCACACGCGTATACCCGAGATGTCCCGCCGGCTATTGTGCCTCAGAAACCCCCGGCCAGCACCCGCCTGAGACGATTTACGGTGAGACATATTTCCACGACACGACACGAGGCGGGCCAGCACGCTGTCGATTTCAATCCTCCAGACACGACGGGGTGTCTTGAATGGTGTTGTTTGCCAAGACAGCAGCGGATACGGTCGCTGCCGTGTCTCTCACTGGCGGTCGTCGACAAGAATCCTGCACGGTTCGGTCCTGGTTGGCGGTACGAGGAGCGACGTAGAAGCTCAAGAGGGCCTTTCGGTCACTCTTTGATGGGGGCCGAACGACGGACAGTCGTCGAGTGCACTATAAGTGCAGTATGATGCACTTATGGATGAGAGTACAACGAGCTTGGCGCTGGCAATCGGCGCCCGGGTTAAGCAGGAGAGGCAGTCGCGGGGCTGGACGCTCGATCAGCTTGCGGAGTCTGCAGGGGTAAGCCGCAGGATGGTCGTCAACGTGGAGCAGGGTGCCGCGAATCCCAGCGTGGGAACTCTGCTGAGGATCAGCGACGCGCTGGGTGTGGGGCTGCCGGCGTTGGTCGAGCCACCTCGCCCGAAGCCGGTGAAGGTCACGCGCAGTGGTGAGGGCGCTGCTTTGTGGAGCGGTGAGTACGGCGGCCGCGGGGTGTTGGTGGCCGGCACCGAACCGCCGGACGTGGTTGAACTGTGGGACTGGACGCTGGATCCCGGCGACCGTCATGTGAGCGAGGCCCACACGTCGGGCACCAAGGAGCTTTTGCAGGTCCAGCAGGGCACGGTCACGGTGGAGGTCGCAGGTCAATTGCTCACCCTCGATGAGGGCGATGCGGTGACGTTCCCGGGCGACGTGGCACACTCTTACGCCAATCCGGGCACGGAGCCGGCGAGGTTCTCCCTGGCCGTCTTCGAGCCGGGCGTGGGGACAGGTCACCGGCCGGAGGCGTCCGATGCTTGAGTCGGGCATGCTTCAGGAATTTCTCGACGGCGGCCATGTTGACGCCGCCGTGTTCGCGCTGCGGCCCGACTACCGGGCTTTGCTGCTGGCCGTTGACGGACTCGTCCCTGGCCCGAGTGACCAGGCCGGAGAGGAGATGCTCCAGGCGGCGGAGTCCGCAGCCCGGGAGCTGCTCAACGGCCGGCCGGTTGAGCAGCTCCCACACGTGGCTGCGTGGCGTGAGGCTTATCAGGGCTTCGGCGCCAAACCGAACCGCACTCGCAACAGCCTGGAGGCGCTCCTGCGCCGGGCGGTGTCCGGGTTGCCCCGGGTGAACCGTCTCACCGACCTCTATAACGCCGTTTCAGGGCTCCACCAGGTCCCGCTGGGTGGGGAGGATCTGACCCGCTACAGCGGTGCGCCGCGGCTGGTTCGAGCCACCGGCAAGGAAGCCTTTGATACCGCCGCCGACGGCGCCACGGTGATCGAGCACCCGGAATCCGGCGAGGTGGTGTGGCGCGATGACGCCGGCGTGACCTGCCGGCGCTGGAACTGGCGCCAGGCACGCCGCACCCAGCTCGGCGAGGAGACCACCTCCGCGCTGTTCATCCTCGACGCGCTCGAACCCATGACCGATGAGGCGCTCCACGCCGCAGCCGAGGACCTGATCGCCCGGCTGACCCTACTGGGTCCCGACGTCGGCGTTGCCCGCCGCCTGATAGCCGCGGGCACGCCAGCCAACGAAGGAGACTGACATGCTCGTCCACTCCCGGATACGCGCGATCGTTGACCGGCAGGCCCGAAGGGGTCAGCCGTGAGCCAGCGCGTCCCCAAGAATGTCCCCGTTCCGCCGTGGGGGCTGGCCGTGGCGGCCATGCTCTCAGTCCAGCTGAGTTCGGCACTGTCAGTGGATCTGATTGCGACGGTGGGGCCGGCCGGTACCGCCTGGCTCAGACTCAGTGTGGGGGCGCTCGTCTTCCTGGCCATCGCCCGGCCCCCATTGCGCGCGCTGCGCCGCCCCGACATCCCCGTGCTTCTGGGGCTGGGCGTCGCCACCGGACTGATGACCATCGCCTTCCTCGCCTCCATCGAACGCATCCCGCTCGGCACCGCCGTCGCGATCGAGTTCCTCGGTCCGCTGACCGTCGCCGCGGTGCGCAGCCACAGCGCACGGGCGCTTATCTGGCCAGCCCTGGCGCTGCTCGGCGTCGTCCTTCTGACCGAACCCTGGGCTGGTGACATCAACCTCGCCGGTATCGGGTTGGCAGGCCTCGCAGCCGTCGGGTGGGCCGTCTACATTGTGCTCACCCAACGGATCGGCGACCGCTTCACAGGCATCGGCGCGCTTTCACTCACCGTTCCCGTCGCAGCTGCCACGGCAGCGGTCGTCGGCATCCCGCAGTCCGCCGGACATCTCAACCTCGGTGTCCTCTCCGTCGCTTTCGGACTGGCCGTCCTGATGCCGGTGCTGCCAATGGCGCTCGAGATGCTCGCCCTGCGCCGGATGACGCCCACGGCGTTCGGTACCCTGATGGCCCTCGAACCCGCCATCGGGGTGCTCCTCGGGCTGCTCGTGCTGCACCAGCAGCCCTCACTCACCCAATTCGGTGGCATCACGCTCGTCGTCCTTGCAGGGGCCGCCGCGCAACGCGGTGGCCGACGGCGACCGCGCTCCCGCGAACACGCCGGCTCCCGCATCGCCCCCGACATCATCGGCCAAGGGCCAAAGTAAGCGACAGTCCTCCAAATAGGGGGTCCGCCAGACTGTCGCTACGCGGGAATTCCCTGCTGACAGGGCCCCGCAGCTAAGTCCCCCAGGGAGTGCCTCAGTCTTTGCTTCCCTGTTATTCAGACCAAAGGAGTTATAACCATGTTCACCGGCTTGAGTGCCTTCCCCCTGACCCCTCTGGCAGATGATGCTGTTGACGAGCCTGCCTTCGTTCGCCTGATCGAACGGCTCTCGGAGGCGAAGGTTGACTCCATTACCGCGCTCGGATCCACGGGCTCCTACGCGTATCTGAGCGGCGAGGAACGGAGCCGTGTGGCTCGTCTTGCCGTCGAGCACGCCGGCGCGACACCGGTGTTCATTGGTGTTGGGGCCTTGCGGACCTCACACGTCCTCGCGAACGCTGAAATGGCAGAGCAGGCGGGGGCTTCCGCACTCCTGCTTGCTCCCATGACCTATCAGCCCCTCACCGAAGATGACGTGTTCGAACTCTTCCGGACTGTCACCGCGAACTCGTCGCTGCCCGTGATCGTCTATGACAACCCGGGCACCACCCATTTCACCTTCACGACCGAGCTTTACGGACGCATCGCGGAACTGCCCGGAATCGCCTCCATCAAAATCCCCGGTGTGCCGGCCGATCCGGAGCAGGCACAGGCGCGGGTTCAGGAAATCCGAGCCGCCGTCCCGGCGCACGTGACCATCGGAGTTTCCGGTGACGCAAAGGCCGCCGCCGGACTGGCCGCCGGGTGCGATGCCTGGTACTCCGTCATCGGCGGCACCTTGCCCGCCCTGGCGCTGCGGATCACCCGGGCCGCTCTGGAAGGGCGGGTCTCAGACGCGACCGCTGAGTCCGAACGGCTTGCACCGTTGTGGGAGTCGTTCGCCGAGTTTGGCGGGAGTATCCGGGTCGTTGCGGCCATAGCGGAACAGCTGGGACTGGCATCACCATCGTGCCTGCCGCTTCCCCTCCAGGGATTGACCGCGGAGCAGCGTGCCCATGTTGGCAGGATTGTCGATGAGCTCGGGCTTAACCCGTAGCGCCGGCCTCGGCGTTTCACGCGGGAAGTACCGCCGGGGCGGGGCGCTGGCGCGCTACGTCTTCGCCGCGACGCTGGTGCGAAGCGCAGACGGCGGCGCAGTGGTCGCCATCGTGCTGCTCGCGCACGCCTGCGGGATGCCGGGCTGGCTGGCTGGCATCCTGGGAGCATCAATCACCGCACCCCACGTGCTCGGCCCCTTCATCGCCCGACGCCTCGATACAGCCCGTGACGGACGCAAGGTCATCGCGTGCTCCGCAGTCCTCCACGGGGTGCTGCTCGGTGCTGCTGCACTGCTCCTGCCCGTCGCCTGGCCGATCTGGCCAGCCTTGCTGCTCTTCGTCTCCGGCATCTTCGGGCCGATGCTCACCGGCGGGATCAGCAGCCGCCTGCCCTCCATCGCCGGCCCCGGGCAGCGCAGCCAACGCAGAGCACAAAGCTGGGACGTCGCAAGCTACGGACTCAGCGGCACCCTCGGCCCGGCAGCAGTGGCATGGATCGCGGCAGCATCCGACGCACTCACCGCGACATTGGTTCTGGCCGGAGCCGCCGTCGTTGGTGCTGGAGCCGTCCTCGCACTCCCCAAGCAAGAGCCGCCCAACAAGGCCGTTGGGGTGCCATCACCCGGACGAACACTGAGCCTCATATGGGAACGTGGTCCGCTGCGCCGCACACTCGGACTCACCGTGACCGTCGCATTCTCTGTCGCCGCGCTACCGATCTACGCCGTTGCCACAGCTCCCGCGTTCGGCGGCGCCGCGGCCGCCGGAACACTGGTCGCAGCCTACGGGATAGGGAATCTCCTCGGATCAGCAGGGCTCATGCTCCGACCGCTTCGCCGCGACGCAGACCCTCTCATGAGCTCCCTCTCCGCACTCGTCGCGGCAACGCTGATACTCGTGATGCTTACTCCGACACTCCCCACATCCCTCATTGCCTTCGGCCTGGCAGGGATCGCCAACGCAATGTTCTTCGCGGCAACCCTCGCCGCGCGAAGCGAATACGCACCCATCGAGGCCCGCGGCCAAATCTTCATCTGGGTAGGCGCACTCAAGATCGCAGCAGGATCCGCCGGAACAGCCGTCGCGGGTGCAACTATCGCACAGACGGTTTGGGCACCACTTCTGCTGGCGACAGCCCTCACAGCAATTGCTGCGACCACCAGCATCATCGAGCGCTCCCGTCCACGCTTGTCCAAACACTAGCCCGCCTGAATCCGCGGCGTGTATGCGGCGAGCAATGTCTCCAACCTGATGGCCCCGTCGCGGAGCACCGGGCCGGCCGAGGGTGTCATGCCCGGCGCAGGGATCAACGCCGACGTCATCAAAGAGGAATCCCCCGGGGCCGTCGAGGGCCACTTCGGCCCCTTCTCGGCCGCCGCGGAAGCAACTGTCGCTCAGATCTGCCTGGGTCACCGACGCCATGGCCTTTATGATGGGCAGAAATCCACCGGCATACGCCCTGCGGCCACAGTTGAAAGGTAAGTAGGCCTTGGCGGGGTGGGTAGCGTTGGTCCATGGGACTGGTCGACGACAGCCCGGACCGGGCAGCCCTGACGTTGACGCGGCTCGCCCGCGGAAGAATCCGTAGGACCCGGCGACCTGGCAGGCGCATGCTCGACTATCTAGACGACCTCGGACAGCGGAACGGCACCCCTTCCTCGGGTTGGTGGCCACCGCATTGCCCCGAGCCACTTCAAATCCCTGGACTATCTGGGAGCAGGGTTGCGCGAGCCGTGTTGGGGCGGGATGTTCGACACTAAATCACTGTCACCTGCTGGAATTTGACCTTGTCTTTGTCGTCGCGCGCCGCGCCCATTTGACCGGGAGCGCCGCTGGGCCCCGCGAGGCCCGGTGTGGATGGCTGGCCAGGGTCAGTGCTGGCGTGGCTGAAGTCGCCTCGGGCGCCGCTGTCGCCGGTGACCCCCGCGGCACCTCCCGGGCCCGGGTCTCCTCCTTTGCCGGGGTCTCCTGACTTCGCCTTGAACACGCTCTGGCCACCGCTTTGGTCGGAAATGTAAAAGACAAGGATGTCTCCGGCTGCGCCCGCGTCGCCACCCCGACCTCCAACCCCGCCCTGGGCTCCATTCCCTCCTGCGCCGCCGTAAGCGCCGGGCTCGCAGTCGTTTCCGTCGCCGCCCTTTCCGCCCTTGCCGCCGGCGCCACCTTTTCCTCCGTTTCCACCTTTCCCTCCGTTGCCGCCTGAAGCGTCGACAGATACGTCGCTGCCGAGGACGCTCACGTGTAGTTCAACGGTGCCGCCCTTGCCGCCTGGCAAGCCATCCGCGCCGGGGCCGCCGATGCCGCCATCGCCGCCACGTCCGCCGCGCGTGGCACCAGTGTCGGTGACGAAGAACCAGCCACTGCACACCGCTCCGAATCCCCCTTGTCCCTGCGGTCCGTCTCCTCCGGCAGCGCCAGCCGCGCCATCGCCGCCATCCGTTCCCCGCTTGTCGATGCCGCCCATTTTAGGATCTCCTGTTCTGGTGAGGGTAAGTCTCTGATGGGTTTGCTGCTGTTAAGTTCAGCGCCAGCCGGCCGTGACAGCCTCCACTCGAGCGAGGATCTCGGAGATGGCAAGACGATCCGTATAGCCCTCTATCGGCGGATGCGGGCCGGGCTTGGTCATTTCCTCCACCACCAGGGGAATCTCCAATGGTGTAGGCGGGGCACCGACCATCTCGTTGCAGGTGAGCAGGAAGTGGCTGCTCTCCGGTACGATCCAGCCGTACTGGTGGAACTTCACGTTCCCGGCCGTCAGCGCGTTGATCGATCGTTTGAGGAACAGCAGGCCTCGCACTTCGAGGTCGCGGTCCAGAAGCCGGACCTCCTTCCACACCGGAAATGCGTCGCGGACCGGTGAAATGAAACGCGCACCTTTCTCAGCGGTCAGCTTCGCCAGGGCAGGAGAATGGCCACGAGCGATAAGCATCGCCGTTGCGCGGCTGACCGCGTCACGCACCATCACAACTTCCTGCGGAATGGTTGCAGTGCCCTCGATCTCTCGGGACGACACAACACCGTGGTTACCCTCAGAGAAAACCACATCAGGCACAGAGGCATGCTCGAGACTGCGTTGGATGTCGTTCAGATCTTCCTCCGGGATGGCGGGGTGGATGATTCCGAGGCGGTAGAGGTCCCTGATTGAGCGCGGTCTTTCTTCGACCAGAAATTCAGCGGCCGGAGAGTCAGGGCTGTCAGAGAAGACGACCGGGTACTCCGACTCCTCGATTACATATGTGTCAGGCATGATCTGTCCTTGCTTGAACGGAATCTGTTTGGGGGAATGGGGTCCGGTCACGAGGTGGGGACCTGCGTGAAGCGGTCAGCTCTGGGTGATCGAACCAGTCGGCGCCTGCGAGTGTCTCTCAGGTGGGACCGCCAGCCGCCGATCCTCATCCTGGGCGCGGAGACGTGGCGGGCAAGGGACACGGTCGGGTTCTGGACGATTTTGGCTCTGTAGCCGTCCGCGATCAGCAGGTCGTAGACACCTTGCCAGCCTGATCCGTCGACGAAGCCGCCGTGCACGAGCACGAGGTTCTTTACTGGTTCCTCGGACATGCGACCCTTCTGTTTAAGGGAGTAACAACCGGATGCTAGCCGGACCCGGTCCGGGTGGCTAGGGTCCATTGACCGGGGCAATGCCTCGACGCCGCCTTTACCTGCGATTCCGTCGAATGGTTCTCGAAATGGAACGGGCGCTCCCGAGCCCGAATCGAGTTTGAGAGGGAGCGGGGAACCCAGAAAGTTGGTCGGGAAGTGTGCCTCATTCTGTCCCCCGGGGGATGGAGCCTACGGTCAGCGGAGCGCGCGCAGATACCGTGCAGGCACGATTCGCTGCCCGATTCGAAGGAGTGGGTAGATTGCCCGCCAGTCGGCCATCTACTCTCGGCTCAGCGCGCGCCCAGACCGGGATGCACCGCAGCTTTGCAGTACCGCGGACCTTTCCCGTGAGTCAACGCGCACCCTAGCCCGGGATGCGTTCTGGAACTACGCTGGGGCAGGCGTCGCCCTGTTTCCGGGCAGGCGGCGGGCACGTGGTCGGGGAAGGAGGCGGTCCATGAACGCACAGAACATCACCCACTGGATCCGGGCGGGGTTGTGGACACTGCCCCTTTACGGCCTGATCACCGCCTGGGCCACGCTTGAGCCTCAGCCGGACCAGCAAAAGGATCCAGACGCCTGGGCACGGTTCGTCAGCTCGGGCTCGTATCAAACCAGCCACTTGCTCGGCAGCTACGGAGGCACCATCCTCGCCATCTTCGGGGTGTTCGCGCTGGGCTGCTGCCTGGCCAACAGCCGCGTCGGCCGCCTGGCACTGGCAGCAACAGTCATCACCGTCGCAGGAACTGCCTTGCTAATGGTCCCCGCTGTCCTCTCCACTTTCGCCACTCCCGCGATCGGGAAGGCGTATCTGGAAGGGAACCGGGACGTCATGCTTCTGGAGTTTCCATCCGCCATGACGGTCTCGTTCCTGCTCGGGCTGCTGCTCGCGTTCGTTGGCAACGTCTTGCTTGGAGTCGCGGTCTGGCAGTCCCGGACGCTCCCCCGTTGGGCCGGGGCGCTATGGATTGCCGGCGCCGTACTGTTCTACCTCCTCGGCGTCGTGCTGGGGCAGGCGACCACGGGCAGCAGCCTTCCGACACAACCGGCCGGTGCCTTGCTCATGGCTGCATCGGGTGGCTGGATGGCGTGGAGCCAGTCACGGCAGGGCCAGCCAGCCGCGGCCGTCCATGCGGCCGGCACGCGCTGACGGCTTAAGGTTCGTGGAGGTCGGACTTGCCCCAGCGGTCCAAGTGATTGTGTTGAGAATTCGCGTCGGCTCCATCCGTTCGGATGGATCGAGACGATGAATACCGGAGAACGCCTCATGCCACATCTACGACGTTGCGATTATGTCGGTATCACCGTTGGCGTATCACCCATGTGCGCGGTCCGGAGGATTATCGTGCCCCTGGCCCAGCGGATCGGCTGACCTGCCTTCAGCCGCGCCGACCTCACCGGTGAGGTCCGACTCGGGCCCCGAAGATGCCCACCCGCTAACGTTCAGCAACCCAGCACGGGCGCTCACGCCTTTCCCGCGGCCACGGCGGATAACGACGAAGATTTGATCCCCAAGACTCAGCAAGTCATGCAGGTCCAAGCGCTCCCGCCCATGAAGAAGTACGCAGCAACACCGCTGTCCAAGCCAAGAGAAGGAGCCGCCAGACCGCAACGGCCACCAACAAAAATGGGCCCTAGGGGCCATAAAAGGAGATTTGGACACATTCAGCGGCTACAAGCCCCTGAACAGGGAAAACACGTGCCCGAGGTGGGACTCGAACTGCATTCCTGCCCTCGCAATCACTGGGCTCCCGCGGAAACATGCGGAATTCTGTCCGATCCGACACCGGTACGGCCCGGTCCGAAGCCCAATGTGTGTACTTTGTACACACCGCAAAATGGCCAGCTCAAAGCATCGCAATCACCAGCCGCACCCGACACGTTTCGCCGGCGACCACCAGCAACCGCAGCAACTCGGCTAAAAAACGCCGCTCCCCATCGGCCACACGTGGCGAGTGAGGCCGCCCCCGTCACGACATATTCGAGACTTCCTTGACGGGCAGTGTGACAAGTGCCATAGTCTTCGTATGGACCTGTTGGACAGCTGGACAGCTGCGCAAGATCGAGTGGTACGCGTCGGCGCGGCCGAAGCGGTCTTCGCATCCCTCCGCAGCGCAATCGAAGGCGGCAAGATCCCTGTCGGCACCCGCCTGGACTCAGAGGCATCGCTGGCCAAACAGTACGGCGTGAGCCGGACGATGGTCAGGGAGGCGCTGCGTTCCTGCACCGCGTTGGGACTGACGGCCACCCACACGGGTAAAGGCACCTTCGTCATCGCTGACAAGGTGGCCCAGGACCTCAAACTCGGCAAATATTCGGCCAGCGCCCTCGTGGAAGCCCGCCCCCACGTGGAAGTGCCGGCCGCGGGCCTCGCCGCCCAACGCCGCAGCAACGAAGACCTGGAGGCCCTTCGGGAAATCCTCCGGGAAATGTCCGAGGAGGACGATCTCCAGCAGTGGGTGCTTTTGAACACCGAGTTCCACGTGACCATCGCCCGGTGCAGCGGCAATGGCGTGTTCGAATCATTCCTGTCCGACATCTGTGACGCCATGGCCAACCAATCGAACACGCTTAACCTCGTGGCGGACCGGCGCAAAGAATCGGGTCAGGAGCACGCCCGCATTTTCGCTGCCATCGAGAGTGGATCAGCCGACGAAGCATCCCAGGCCATGAGGATGCATTTGCACGGGGTTGAATGCGCCCTGGGCACCATCGTCCCCGGAAGCGGAAACTCCAGGCCCGGCCATACGCGCTAGATCCTAAACCTCGGATTTCACCGACCCTCCCCTGCTGCAATCGCCTCAGGCCCCGCGCGGTCTCTTTGCCCTGGAACAACCATGCCCACCATGCTGGCAGCGGCGTCACTCAGGCCTGCCCCAGATTTTTCCGTCCAAGCCCGTCAACGAAGCCCTGTGAGGACCCAATGACCAACGCCCATACCGCCCCGGACACCCGCTCCGAACACGACCTCCTGGGTGACCGGGATGTTCCCGCCGGCGCCTACTGGGGCGTCCACACCCTCCGGGCCGTGGAGAACTTCCCCATCACCGGCCAGCCACTGTCCTCGAACATGCACCTGGTCCGCGGCCTGGCCGCCGTGAAGCTCGCCGCCGCCCGCACCAACCACGAGCTCGGACTGCTCGACGCCGGGCGTGCCGCCGCCATCGGGGAAGCCTGCACCGAGGTCATGAACGGCAAACTCAGCGAACAATTCGTCGTCGACGTCATCCAGGGCGGCGCCGGGACCTCCTCGAACATGAACGCCAACGAGGTCATCGCCAACCGGGCCCTGGAAATCCTCGGGCACCCGAAGGGCGACTACGCCCGGCTCCACCCCAACGACCACGTCAACCTCAGCCAGTCCACCAACGACGTCTACCCCACCGCGGTCAAGCTCGGCACGATCTTCGCGGCGCGGGAACTGCTCCAGGCCCTCACCGAGCTCGAAGACGCCTTCGCCGCAAAGGCCCTCGAGTTCCGCACGGTGGTCAAGATGGGCCGCACCCAGCTCCAGGACGCCGTCCCCATGACGCTCGGCCAGGAGTTCGGCACCTACGCCGTCACGATCGGCGAGGACCGGCTCCGCCTGGCCGAGGCCGACCTACTGATCCACGAAATCAACCTCGGCGCCACCGCGATCGGCACCGGCCTGAACGCCCCCGCCGGGTATGCCGAGGCAGCCTGCCGGCACCTGGCCGAAATCACCGGCCTGCCGCTCGTCACGGCCG
>NZ_JBFTPY010000032.1:0-30173 GCF_056398725.1 Arthrobacter sp. 01T425
GAACGACCTTCCACTTCGTCACCGAGGGCTTCGACGCGGCCTACTCCGCAGCGCGCCAGGCCGCCGGGGACAACGGCGTGGACATCGCCGGCGGGGCCTCGACCGTCCGGCAGGCACTGATCGCCGGCGTGATCGACGAGCTCACCCTCAACATCGCACCGGTCCTGCTCGGTTCGGGCGAACGCATCTTCGACGGGGTTGAATCCTTCGGCTTCGAACCCGCCGAGGTGCTCCACTCACCGCTGGCCACCCACATCCGCTATCGCCGCGTAAGTTAACTCCGTAGGCACGGCCGGCCACCGCTCGGCAGGACGGTCATTCACCCGGCTCGGGGCGGTAGGTGGCGAAGGCGAGACGGTCGGTGGACCAGCCCAGCGCCGTGGTGGGGTGGACTGCGGGTCTCACAACCAGAGAGGTACGCCGTGGGGAGCGTGACGAGAATGAGCAGGGGCCGCAAAATGTGGCTCGGTGTGCTGGCAGTAACGGTTGCCTTTGTCATCGCTTTCTTCCTCTGGTCATCGTGGAAGAGCGATCAGATCGTCGCTGAGCTCAAGACGATTGCCGACCGCCTCCAACCAGAGCCGGGATGGGAACCCTTGAGAACACAGAATCCGGTGGGCAGTGCGCTGTGCATCCCGCTCGATGGACCCTGCTCCCAGTACGCATACCGTTGGGACACTCACCGGAAGTACCGGGAGGGTGACCTGGAGCGGTACGTTCAGCAGGTGGGTTTGACGCCCCAGGAGTACAAGCCATGCGTACGGGACCAGAGGATCAATGCGGGCGGACTGGACTGCCGGGGTGTTGGAGTCATTGACGGCTGGAACGTACGCATCACGATCAGTGACTACGGTCGGGACGACGACACCAACATTGTGCAAGTCGTGGTCAACAAGTACGGCTACTGAGCCTTGTTTTGTGTTCGCGGTTGCCGCAGAGCGGAGGCGGCCACCCCGTTGTCGGGGTGGCCACCAGTTTCAGTGCGATCTTGGTGTTAGTGCTCTGCTTCTGCGGCAGCCTTCTTGGAGTCTTTCTCGGCGTCCTTCTCGGCGCGCAGAGCCTCCGCGTCGTGCTGTTCCTCGGCTTTTTCCTGGTGGATGACCGCTGCGAAGAGCTTCTCCATCTCCTTGGCCACGCCGGCGGCTGAGGCCGGGTTCTGGCCGGTCACCAGCCGGTCGTCAACCACGACCTTCTCCTCAAAGACGTCAGCGGAGACGTGGGTTGCGCCCTGTTCCTCAAGCCGGTCGGCCAAGAAGAACGGGATGACCTTGTCCTTCCCTGCGGCCACCTCCTCGTCGTTGGTGAAGGCGGCCACCTTCCGGCCCTCGACGAGGCGAAGCCCGTTCTTCAATTCCACGTTCAGCAGGCCAGCCGGTCCGTGGCAGACCGCGCCCACCAAGCCGCCGGCGTTGTAGACGCTGGCCACCAGATTCTGCAAGCCTTCGCTGTCCGGGAAGTCCCACATCGTGCCGTGGCCGCCCACGAGGAAGACGGCGTCGTACTGGTCGGGATCAACGACGTCGACGCGGGCAGTGTTGTAGAGGCCGGCGCGCGTGGTCTCGTCCTCCGTGAAGGCGACCTGGATGGGATCTTCTGAGTCCACCTCGTCGCGCGGAGGCTGGCCGCCCTGGATGGACGCGAAGTCGACGAAATGCCCGGAATCCTTGAAGACCTTCCAGGGATGTGCAGCCTCGGCCACGTTGTAGCCGGTCTTCTCTCCGGTATCGCCGATCTCGGAAACGCTGGTCAGTACCATGAGGATTTTCTTCATGAAGTGCTCCTTTCGTCCAACTTCCACCCTACGCCCAGCCCCATTCGGGCCCCCTTCCAGCTGTCTTTTGCCTGCCGGCAGGCTTGCTCGGCTCTTGACCATTGAGGCAGCGCCCTAGAGCCTTGGGGCATGACAGCTCGATACCACTTAGGCTTCGCAGCCGCTGCAGGGTTGGCGCTGCTGTGCGGGTGCGCGATGCAGGGGGATCCGACAAGCGGGACCCCGGCGAACCCAACAACGATGGACACCTCAGGCTCGCCGTACAGTCTCTACACACACTGCGGCATCCATGAAGCTCTCGTGCAGGGCACCTATTTCGTCGCAGACGAGGCGCTGGACGACGGCCACGGCAACCCGCCTGAAGGCTGGAAAAACCCCTACCAGCCCGGCGCCATCACCGTGACCGGCCCAAAGGCCATCTTCCGCGATGACGCCGGCCACACGGTGACCTTCCATGCCCGCCCTGGCGCCACAGGTTTCCTCAACACCTGCTCCTAAAACGCAGGCACCGGCACCCGAATCGCGCGGTTCCGTCGAGCGCTGCCAGCCGTTCACAGCTCCCCCTCGAGGTGCTCCATTTCCATGCACGCGTCCTCGTAGGAAACGTCGCCGTTCCGGAATGCCTGCTCGAGTTCCTTGGCCCTGCGCCGTGAATGGGCGGTGCTCAGTGTTCCCATGAGGCCAGCCTCCAGATAGTCGAACCTGGAGTGCGTGGGCTGCTGGTCGCGGGCGTGGTCGCTTGCGGGGACGTGCCGGCGGATTGTCGCGCGGAACCAGGCGCCAGGGTGCATTAGGCGATGCGCATAGGCTCTGGGGTCGACTAGGTACATGCTTCCATGGTTCAACTCCCTGCTGAGAAGACCATGAGTTTCCTCTGAGTGATCGGGGCAAACGACTTTCCGGGGCCATCACCACAAACCAGGAGGCCCCGCTTCCCTCGCGGTGGCAGGGAAGCGGGCCCCGGTCTCCCGCCTACCCGCGGACGATCACGACGTCCAGGGTCCGGGGGCCGTGGACGCCTTCGACGCGTTCGAGTTCGATGTCGCTGGTGGCGCTGGGACCGCTGATCCAGGTCTGCGGGCGGGTGCCGTCGAGCCTGCGGAGGGCCTCCGGCAGGATGGCGGTAATGTCCCCGGCCCGGACGATGCAGATGTGCCGGTCCGGGACGAGGCTGATGACCCGGCGCCCCTGGTCCGGTGCGGCATCGAGGATGATGGTGCCGGTTTCGGCGACGGCGACGGCGCTGCCGGTGACGACGGCGTCAATCCCGTCGAGCTCCTCGACGCTGAGCCGCTGCCCGGGGGCGTCCGTGACGCGGCGGCCGGAGCCGCCGTCGCGCGCGTCCGCCTCCGAGAACAGCGCCTGGTCCAGACCGTGTGGCACAGCGTAGCGGACCGTGCCCTCCAGCAACGCGGCGAGCCGCTGCGGCACCGCGGCGGCTTCCTCGACGAAGACGTTCGCCTTGTAGTCGAGGAGCCGGTCCGTCAGCAGCTCGATCAGCGCTTCCCCGCCCAGCCCGGAGGAGCGCCGGTAGTCGCGGGGCACCTCCGGTATCGCCGGGGCGTCCCGAAGGGCGGAGCGGATCCGGTCGAGTATTTCTGCGCGCGCGCTCACGGGTTCTCCTCTGTTCCGGCTAATCCCGGGCCGGCGGACTTCGGCCCGGGGGCGTCGGTGCCGGCAGCCGGGGCGGCGGCTGCACCGGGTCCGGCGGCCCGGTGTTCCTTGTCCCACCACTGCCGGAAGGACTGCCCCGGCGGTGCAGGGATGTCCCGGCTTTGGGTCCAGCCGGCGGCGATGCCGGGCAGTTTGGTGATTTTCCGGTCCGGGCCGGCGGCTATCCGTCCCAGCGGGAGCGCCTTCTCCACAAGGCCGAGATTCTTTCCGGAGGACAGCGCCCAGGAGGCCGCCTTCATGCCCAGGTCCATCTGGCTCGGCAGCCGCTCCCTCCCACGCTTCCCGCGCTTGCCGCGTTTGCTGTCCACGTCCTCGCCGCGCAAGTGCACCAGGATGTCCGGGATGTTGATCTTCACCGGGCAGGCGTCGTAGCAGGCGCCGCACAGGGAGGAAGCATAGGGCAGGGAGTTGTTCTCCTCCGCCGTGATCCCAGTCAGCAGCGGGGACAGGATCGCGCCGATCGGGCCCGGGTAGGTCGATCCGTAGGCGTGCCCGCCGGTGCGTTCGTAGACGGGGCACACGTTCATGCAGGCGCTGCAACGGATGCAGTGCAGCGCGGAGCGGCCCATTTCGTCGGCCAGGGCGGCGCTGCGTCCGTTATCCAGCAGGACCAGATGGACGTTCTGCGGCCCGTCGTCAGGCGTGACGCCGGTCCACAGCGAGGTGTAGGGGTTCATCCGCTCGCCCGTTGAGGACCGCGGGAGGAGCTGCATGAACACTTCGAGGTCCTCCCAGCCGGGCAGCAGCTTTTCGACGCCCATGACAGTGATGAGCGTTTCCGGCAGCGTCAGGCACATGCGCCCGTTGCCTTCGGACTCGACGACGGCCAGGGTCCCGGAGTCTGCGAGGGCGAAGTTCGCGCCGGACACGGCCACCTTGGCGCTGAGGAACTTGCGGCGCAGGTGTGCCCGGGCGGCCGCGGCGAGGCGGGCCGGCTCGTTGGTGAGCTCCGGGTCCACCCCCTCCATTTCGCGCAGGAAGATGTCCCGGACCTGGCTGCGGTTCTTGTGGATGGCCGGGACCAGGATGTGGCTGGGTTTGTCGTGGTCCAGTTGGACGATGAGCTCGGCGAGGTCGGTCTCGTAAGCCGCGATGCCCTGTTCTTCGAGGTATTCGTTGAGGCTGATTTCCTGCGTGGCCATGGACTTGACCTTGACCACCTCGTCGGCGCCCTGGTCCCGGATGAGGGCGGCGACAATGCTGTTGGCTTCGCCGGCGTCGCGGGCCCAGTGGATGGTCCCGCCTCGGGCGGTGAAGTTCGCCTCGAACTCTTCGAGCAGTTCCGGCAGCCGGGCCATGACGGATTCCTTGATCGCCCGGCCCGCCTCGCGCAGCTCCTCCCAGTCGGGGAGTTCGGACACGACGGCCAGCCGCTTGTCCCGGATGGTCCGGGTGGCGTGGCCGAGGTTGGCCCGCAGCTGGGGGTTGCCGAGCTCGCGGCGGGCGGCTTTCGGGAAGGGCTCGTGTTCGTGCAGGTTGCCGATGCCGAAGACCGGCAGGGACGGCATCCCCAGGAATGTGCCGCTCATCGCGCGGTCCTTCCGGTGGTGAGGCGGACGTCGCCGGAGACGGCGGCGGGATTCTCGAGGGTGCTGGCCAGGATCTCGGCGAAGTGCATCGTGGTGACGCCGGTGCCCTGCCGGGACAGTCCGCCGCCGATGTGCATCAGGCAGGACGCGTCGCCGCCGGCGCAAAGTTCCGCGCCCGTGCCGCAGATGTTGGCGGTCTTGTCCGCCAGCATCGCCGAGGAGACGTCCGCGTTCTTCATCGAGAAGGTGCCGCCGAAGCCGCAGCACTGGTCGGCCTCGGGCAGTTCGGCCAGTTCGATGCCGCCGACCGAGCGCAACAGGTCCAGTTGGCGGTCGCCGAGCCGGAGCAGGCGCATGCCGTGGCAGCTGGGGTGGTAGGTGATCCGGTGCGGGAAGTACGAGCCCAGCTGCGCCGCTGCGTCGGTGACGCCCAGGACATCCACCAGGAGCTGGGAGAGCTCGTAGGTTTTGGCTCCGACGGCGGCGGCCCGGGCTTCCAGCCCGGCGTCCCCGCAGCGGCGGGCGACCATGGGGTGCTGGTGCTTCACGGAGGCGACACACGAACCGGAAGGTGCGACGGCGACGTCGTACTCATCTTCTTCGAAGGCCTTCACATGGTTGGCGACGACGGGCAGCGCCTCCTTGAGGTAGCCGCTGTTGACGTGCATCTGCCCGCAGCAGGCCTGGCCGGCCGGAAAGATGACCTCGTGGCCGAGGCGTTCCAGGATGGACACCGTGGCGCGGGCCGTGGCCGGGTACATGGCGTCAACGATGCACGTGGCGAAAAGCGCGATCCTCACTGGGCACCTCCGCTGGGGACGACACTGTGGTGTGCGGCCCGGGCTGAGGGCACGTACTCCGCCGGGTGCTGGGAGGCACGCACCACGGCACGCAGCTCCCCCAGGCCGCCGCTGAGCACGCCGGCGGCGCGGGCCTGGACCAGGACGTTGCCCAGGGCCGTGGCTTCCACGGGTCCGGCGATCACGCGTTTGCCGGTGGCGTCGGCGGTGAGCTGGCACAGGAGCCGGTTCTGGGATCCGCCGCCCACAATGTGCACGACGCCGGCCCGGACGTCCGCGAGCCGTTCGGCGTCGGCGATGGTCCGGGCGTAGCCGGCGGCAAGGCTGTCCAGGATGCACCGCACGATGTGCGCGGGATGCTCCGGCAAGACAGCGCCGGTGTTCCGGACCGCGGCCCGGACCCGTTCGGGCATGTTGTCCGGAGCGATGAAACAGGGGTCGTCGGCGTTGATGACCGGGCCGCCGGGCGGAAGAGTCGCGGCCGCGTCGAGCAGTTCCTCGAGCCCCGGCCGGTAGCCTTCGGCGGCCCAGGTGCGCTGGCACTCGCTGAGCAGCCAGAGGCCGCCGACGTTGCGCAGGTAGCGGATGGTGCCGTCCACGCCGCGTTCGTTGGTGAAGTTCGCGGTCCGGCTGGCCTCGGTCAGGACCGGGTGGGACAGTTCGACGCCGACCAGAGACCACGTGCCGGAGGAGACGTAGGCGAAATTGTCGTTAGCATCTCCGGCGCCAGCACCTCCGGCGTCCGCCGGTACGGCGGCGACGGCCGAGGCGGTGTCGTGCGAGCCGACGGCCACCACGGCCGTGGTTTCGGGAAGTCCCAGGCGTCCCGCGATGTCCTTGGTGAGGGTGCCGATGGTCTCGCCGGGCTGGATCAGCGGCGGGAACAGGTTCGTGGGTAGGTCCAGGGCGGTGAGGAACTCCGTGGCCCACTCCCCCGCGACGGCGTCGAAGAGCCCGGTGGTGGAGGCGTTGGTGGCCTCGGTGCGGCGCTGGCCGGTGAGCAGGAACCCGATGAGGTCCGGGATGAGCAGCGCCTGCAGCCCCTCCAGCGCCGGCTCCGTGGCGAGCTGGTAGATCGTGTTGAACGGCAGGAACTGCAGCCCGGTGGTGGCGTAGAGCCGGGCCGGATCGAGTTTTTCGTGGACCCGGGAGATGGCGGTACGGGACCGGTTGTCGCGGTAGCTGAACGGCGCCGCGACCAGGTCACCGGCGTCGTTGACCAGCCCGTAGTCCACGGCCCAGGTGTCGATCCCGATGCTGGCGATGCTCTCGCCGCGGGCCGCGGCCGTCGTGGCGGCGGCCGCGAGCCCGGCGAGGACCTCGGCGAACAGCGCGTCGAAGTCCCAGCGGAGGCCGCCGTCGAGCTCCTTGACCCCGTTGGGGAACCGGTGCACGGTCTCCAGCTCGGCCCTCGCCCCACCGGGACTGCCCGCGACCCGGCCCAGGATGACCCGGCCCGAGGACGCACCGATGTCGATTGCGGCAAAAGCACTGCCGGCTACGACATTCCCGGCGTACAAACCGCCGCTGGGTGCGGTATCCGCTGGTGGCACCGCGTTCATCGCAGGAAGGCTCATCGCAGGAAGGCCGCGGCCACGCCGGCGTCCACGGGGATGTGGAGCCCCGTGGTGTGGGAGAGCTCGCTGCCGGTGAGCACGGCGGCGGCGTTGGCCACGTTTTCGGGCAGCACTTCGCGCTTGAGCAGGGTGCGCTGGGCGTAGTACTTGCCCAGTTCCTCTTCCTGCACGCCGTAGACGGCGGCGCGCTTGGCGCCCCAGCCGCCGGCGAAGATCCCGGAGCCGCGGACCACGCCGTCGGGGTTGATGCCGTTGACCCGGATCCCGTACTCGCCCAGTTCCGCGGCGAGGAGCCTGACCTGGTGGGCCTGGTCTGCCTTGGTGGCGGAGTATGCGATGTTGTTCGGGCCGGCGAACACGGAGTTCTTGGAGGAGATGTAGACGATGTCCCCGCCCATCTCCTGGCCAATCATCACCTGCGCGGCCGCCTTGGCCACCAGGAACGAGCCCTTGGCCATGACGTTGTGCTGGAGGTCCCAGTCCTTCTCAGTGGTTTCCAGCAGCGGCTTGGAGATGGAGAGCCCTGCGTTGTTGACCACCAGGTCCAGTCCGCCGAAGGCCAGGACGGCTTCCTGGATGGCGGCGGCGATCTGGGCTTCGTCGGTGACGTCGGCCTGGACCCCGATCGCGACGTCGGCGCCGCCGAGTTCCGCGGCCACGGCCCGGGCGTTGTCCAGGTTCAGGTCCGCGATGACCACGCACGCGCCGTCGGCGGCGAAGCGGGTGGCGATCGCCTTGCCGATGCCCGACGCCGCACCGGTCACCAGGGCGATCCGGCCAACATGGGATTTCGGCTTGGGCATCCGGGCCAGTTTGGCTTCCTCCAGGTCCCAGTATTCGATCCGGAACTTCTCGGCTTCCTCGATCGGGGCATAGGTGGAGACGGCTTCGGCGCCGCGCATGACGTTGATGGCGTTGAGGTAGAACTCCCCCGCCACCCGGGCGGTCTGCTTGTTCGCGCCGAAAGAGAACATGCCCACGCCGGGCACCAGCACAATCGCCGGGTCCGCGCCGCGCAGGGCGGGGCTGTCCGGGGTCGCGTGCCGGTCGTAATACCCCTGGTAGTCCTCGCGGTAGGCGGCGTGGAGTTCCTTCAGCCGGGCCACAGAGTCTTCAACCGGGGCGTCGGCGGGCAGGTCCAGGACCAGCGGCTTGACCTTGGTGCGCAGGAAGTGGTCCGGGCAGGACGTGCCCAGGGCCCCGAGCCGCGGGTGTTCGGCGCTTTCCAGGAACGCCAGGACGGCGGGGTCGTCGCTGAAGTGCCCGAGCTGCGGCTTGTCCGTCGAGGCGAGGCCGCGGATCACGGGGGCCAGGGCGGCGGCCTTCGCGCGGCGCTCGGTTTCCGGGAGGGCGGCGTAGCCGGGCAGCTTGGGACCGAACGGTTCGTTCTTTCCGTGGTCCTTGATGTACTCCTCGGCCTGCTCGATGATCCACAGCGAGTTGGCTTCGGCTTCCTCGCTGGTGGCGCCCCAGGCGGTGATGCCGTGGCCGCCCAGAATGGTTCCGACGGCCTGAGGGTTGGCGTCCTTGATCGCGGCGATGTCCAGGCCGAGCTGGAAGCCGGGGCGCCGCCACGGCACCCAGGCCACTTTCTCGCCGAAGATCTCCTTGGTCAGGGCCTCGCCGTCGGCGGCCGTGGCGAGGGCGATGCCGGAGTCCGGGTGCAGGTGGTCCACGTGCGCGGCATCGATCAGGCCATGCATGGCGGTGTCGATCGAGGGGGCGGCGCCGCCCTTGCCGAACAGGCAGTAATCGAACGCGGCGACCATTTCGTCTTCACGCTCGACGCCGGGGTACACGTTCTTGAGCGCCTGCAGCCGGTCCAGCCGCAGCACGGCAAGGCCCTCGGCCTTCAGCGTGCCCAGGTCACCGCCGGAGCCCTTGACCCACAGGAGCTCGACGTCGTCGCCGGTCACGGGGTCCTTTTCGGTGCCCTTGGCGGAGGTGTTGCCGCCGGCGAAGTTGGTGTTCCGCTTGTCCGCGCCGAGGCGGTTCGAACGGGAGATCAGTTCTTCAACAGTCTTATTGGTCATTATTTAAGCGCCCCATCCGGCCTGGTGGCCGCCGACGCGGTCCTCGTTGATCTTCTTCTGGTAACCGCTGGCCTTGAAGGCGGCCATCGGGTCCGCGGGCAGGCCGCGGGATTCACGCCAATGCGCCAGCGCGGGGCGGACATCGGTGTAAAAGGCATCGTTGAAGATGCCGTTGGCGGCCAGGACGTCGCCGCTGCGCTGGGCCTCGGCCAGCGCGTCGGTGTCGATCAGCAGGGCGCGGGCGGTCATTTCCTGGACATTGAGCACGGACCGGATTTGGCCCGGGATCTTTTCCTCCAGGTTGTGGCACTGGTCCAGCATCAGGGCGACGGCTGAATTCTCTCCTGCGGACTTACCGAACCCGCCGCCGCGGATGACCTCGTGCATGATGCGGAAGAGCTGGAAGGGATCCGCCGCACCGACGATCAGGTCATCGTCCGCGTAGAAGCGGGAGTTGAAATCGAAGGAGCCGAGCTTGCCCAGGCGCAGCAGCTGCATGACGATGAACTCGATGTTGGTGCCGGGGGCGTGGTGGCCGGTGTCGAGGCAGACAAAGGCTTTCTCCCCCAGGGCCAGGGTCTGGGCGTAGGAGGTCCCCCAGTCCGGAACGTCGGTGTGATAGAAAGCCGGCTCGAAGAACTTGTACTCCAGCACCAGGCGCTGCTCGTCGCCCAGGGCCGCGTAGATTTCGTGCAGCGACTCGGCCAGGCGGTCCTGCCGGCCGCGCATGTCGTCCTGGCCCGGGTAGTTGGTGCCGTCCGCGAGCCAGATCTTCAGATCCCGCGAGCCCGTGGCGTTCATGATCTCCAGGCACTCGAGGTGGTGGTCGATCGCGCGGCGGCGGACCGCAGGGTTCGAGGAGGTCAGGGAACCAAACTTGTACTCGTCGTCCTGGAAGGTGTTGGAGTTAATGGTGCCGAGTCCCACGCCGAGCTCCGCCGCGAACTCCTTCAGGGCCGCGTAATCATCCACCTTGTCCCAGGGGATGTGCAGCGCCACGGTGGGCGCGAGTCCGGTGAGTTCGTGGACCTTCGCGGCGTCGGCCAGCTTCTCGTGGACCGTGCGCGGGGTGCCGGGAGTGCCGAACACCTTGAAGCGGGTGCCGGAGTTGCCGTAGGCCCAGGACGGGACCTCGATGGCGAGTTCCCCGAGGCGGCCCAGGGCCGTTTCTGTGGTGTTCATGGTTGTTCCTTCTGCGGTTGGTGGTTGTCCCCGGCGGCGTTTGCTGCGGACAACTGGTCCTCGAGATTGAAGATTTCGGTGAGCTGGAGGAAGCCTTGGTCCGGCGCTCCGGCGAGGTCGTCGAAGAAGCCAGCCATCTCGGCCTGCCAGTGGGCGTTGACGTCAGTGGCTGCCATCCGGGCCTGGGCTTCGGTCAGGCTGTCCGTTTCGAAGTAGCCGATCAGGAGCCCGTCGGGCCGGAGGAAGAGTGAGTAGTTGTTCCAGCCCGAGGCCTTGAGGGCCCGGAGCATCTCCGGCCAGACGGCGGCGTGCCGGCGGGTGTATTCCCCGATCAGCGCGGGCTTGACCTGGAGCTGGAAGCAGACGCGTTGCGTGCTCATGAGAGCACCACGTGGCGGTGTTCGATGCCCAGCAGGGATGCGGCGGCCTTGATGTCGGCGGCGCGGTGGCCGACGCACAGGGCCCAGTGGTGGCCGATTCCGGTCTGGCTCCAGACGTCCACCCAGAGCCCGGGGTCCCCGCCGAAGTCCACCCGGGAGGTCGTGTTGCCGATCTGCAGGAGCGGGCCGGGAACCACCTCGCCCTCGGAGGTGACGAACACGTAGCTTCCGTCCGGGTCCTGGCCGAGGCCGAAGGTGGTGACGGGGCCGTGGCGAACATCGAATTCGACCGAGACGCCCCAGCCGCGTTTGCCGTGGTAGATGCCGAGTCCGCGCAGGAGCGGGTCCTGGGCGGACACGGCCAGGTGGGCCGGGCCGTCGTGTCCCATTTCGACCACGTTGTCGAGGAAGTTCAGGGCCTGGATCTCGGTAAATGATCCCCCGGCGCCGATCGCCTGGGCCGCCAGCATGGCGATGGAGGTCCGCAGCTCGAACTCGCCGGCCATCGGGATGCCCCGGGCCGTCAGGATGGAGGAGCCCAGGATCATCCCGGCGCCGAGCCGTTCGTGCTGTTCGCCGGCCAGTCCGCGGTGATAGTAGGCCACGGAGTCCAGGTCGAAGTCCTCCACAAGGCGGTCCAGGCCGACGGACACCTTCGCACCCCACGCGAAGTCGTCGTCGTTCACGGAGTCATCCACAACGAAAAGTTCGCGGGCGAGCCCGAGCCGTTCGGTCACCTCCGCCTCCGTGACGGCGTTGACCCGTTCGCGGAGGTCATCGAATTCGAGCACCTCCACGTGGGAGCCGAAGGTGGTGGACACGGTGGTGAGGTCGGTGGCGACATCGAGCATGCCCGGATAGAGGTGGCCCATGAGCCCGTGCCGGGCATTGCGGAGCCGGGCGCGGACGCCGGCGGCGTGGACCCACGCGGTGATCCGCTCCCAGGCGGACTCCTGCTTAAGGTGCCCCGAGACGGAGCGGAAGTCGATCCCGGCCCGGCGGAAGACGTTGGCGACCTCCGGCACCGGGCACTGGCCGCAGTAGGCCAGCCACTTGCCGGTGTCAAAGTTGGCGTGGTCCATCGCTTCGGTTGGCTGCAGGTCGATCACCAGGACGGGGGTCTTCGCGCGCTGGGCGATGGGCAGGACCATGGAGGACGTCAGGTACGTGGTGAGGAAGATGACGATGAGGTCGCAGTCGGCGACGCGGAGCTTTTCGCCGGCCGCGGCGGCCTCCTGCGCGTCGGAGATGAAGCCGGTGTCGACGACGTCGGCGTCGAGCTCCTGGAAGCGGCCGGTGACGTACCGGACGGACTCCCGCAGCTGCGGCAGCAGCTCCGGGAACTGGGGCCAGTAGGCGCCGAGACCGCCGGAGACCAGCCCGATGCGGGTGGGGCGGCGCCGGTGCGGTTGCAGCAGCCGGTCTGCCGGTTGTTTCTGGTTCATGTGGGGGGCCTTCCGGCATGAAAAGGGGGATCTGGGGCTCCGGAACGTGGTTTCCGGGCACGGCTGTGGAGTTGACGCCGTGGGCCCGGTGCTGCGGCACCGGTGAAGCGGAACGGAGTGAAGTGGTGAGGTGCCGGGCGGGCTGTCGGCGGCCCGCCCGGCCGCTCGGGATGGGTCAGGAACGGATCAGAAGTTGTACTTGTCGATGTTCTCGGCGTTGAAGACCGTCGGCGGGCCGACGATCACCAGGCCGCCCTTTTCGACCTTGCGTTCGCCTAGTTCGCCGGCGGTGAAGGTATCCCCTTCGGCGCCGGTGATCTTGCCGTCCTTGAGGGCCTTGCCGGCGAACGCCGCCACGTAGCCGAGCTGTGCCGGATCCCAGAGGGCGAACTCCTTGACGGTTCCGTCCTTCACGAAGGGCCGCATTTCATTCGGCAGTCCGAGCCCGGTCAGGGCAACCTTGCCCTTGTAGGCGGACGTTGAGAGGTACCGGGCGGTGGCGGCGATGCCCACTGTGGTGGGCGAGATGATGCCCTTCAGGTTCGGGTGGGCCTGCATGAGGCCCTGGGCTTCCTGGAAGGACTTGGTGTCGTTGTCATCGCCGTAGACCTTGGCCACAAGCTTGATGTCCTTGTACGCGGGGTTGGAGGCGAGCTCCTCCTCCATGTACTTAATCCACTCGTTCTGGTTGGTGGCGTTGGCGGTGGCGGACAGGATGGCGATCTCGCCGCTGCCGCCGATCTGCTCGGAAATCAGCTTGGTCTGGATCAAGGCAACGTCCTTGGCGACGACCTGGCTGATGAAGATGTCGCGGCAGTCGGGATTGGTATCCGAGTCGAACGCGACGATCTTGGCGCCTGCGGAACGGGCTTCGCCGAGGGCGGTGCAGACGGCGTCGGGGTCATTGGCGGCAATCGCGATGACGTTCGTGCCGGCCTGCGTCTCGGCGTTGATGAACGAAACCTGGCTGGAGGCGGAGGCTTCCAGCGGTCCGACGACCTGCGAGGAGGCGAATCCTGCCTCGGTGGCGCCCTTCTTGCCGCCGCCCAGAACAACGTCCGTGTACGGGTTGTTCAGCTGCTTGGGGATGAAGGTGATCTTCTGGTCCCCGCCGCCTGCCGAGGGGCTGCTGGTATCGGTCGAGGATGCAGAGCCGCTGTTGCAGGCTGTCAGCGCCAGTGCGGCCACGGCGGTGATGGCCACCATGCTTCCCAGTCGGCCGGTCCGGCCCTTGTTCTTGCGGTTCAACATCATTGTTCTTCCCTTTTCCTTCGTGCGGTCGGTACAGCCGGTCCCAGGCGGGCGCGGTTTGTTGTGGTGTGCAGATTTCAGGTGGCCTTGCGGGTGAAACTTCGGCGGACGCGGCGGGTGTGCCGCCATTGCCTGATGGCGGAGCCGATGCTCGGCGCCACCACTGAGAGGATCAGCAGCAGTCCGGTCACCGTGATGAGGACGACGTCGGACACCCGGGCCAGGCGGAGGGCGTAGTTGAGCGTGCCGATCAGCAGGACGCCGGCGATGACGCCGGGGATGGAGCCCTTGCCGCCGAAGATCGACACGCCGCCCAGCAGGACGGCGGCGATGACGGCCAGTTCCAGGCCGGAAGCGTTGTCGCTGCGGGCGCTTGTGTAGCGCAGCGTCCAGTAGATGCCGGCGAGAGCCGAAACGGCGCCGGACCCGACGTAGAGCCAGAACTTGCTGCGGGCGACGTTGATCCCGACGAAGCTGGCGGCTTCCTTGCTGTAGCCCATCGCATAGAGGCCGCGTCCGAACGGTGTGAAGTGCAGCAGCACGCCGAAGAAGACCATCACCACGACGACGCCGATCATCACCGTGGGGATGCCGGTACCGCCGATTTTGGAGGTGAAGAAGGCGGTCAGCGCCTTGGGGAAGTTGGCCACGGCGTTGTCGCCGATGATGACCAGGGCCAGGCCTCGGAACAACGCCAGGGTGCCGATGGTGACCGCCAGGGAGGGCAGTCCGAGGACCGCGATCAGGAAGCCGTTGAACATGCCGGCGGCAATTCCTGCCAGCAGGCTGATTGCCAGGGCCAGCCAGATGTCCGTCCCGCCGGCCCAGAGGACGCCCATCAGGGCGCTGGTCAGGCCGGCGGTGCTGGCCACGGACAAGTCGATTTCGCCCGTGATGATGATCAGCGTCATCGGCATGGCAATCAGCAGGACCGGGATCACGTCCAGGAGCAGGAAGCCGGTGGTGACCGGCGAGGCGAAGCGCGGGATGGCGATGGCGGCGTAGATCAGGAAAGCAATCAGGGCGTAGATGGTGACCGCGTCACGGCCCATCAGGATCCGCGCGGCCCCGGTCCGGCCCTTCGGTTCGCTGGCCAGCGGCTTGGTGTTGTCAGCCACGGGAGCCGGCGCCGTGCTGGTGGTGGACGTGGTTTCAGACATTGCGAGCCTCGCTAATCCGCAGTTTCTTGGCTGTGCGCAGGCTGGCCACGCGGTCGATGATGATGGCGGTGAGGATCAGCACGCCGACGATCGCCTGCTGCCAGAACTTGTCCACCCGCAGGGCGGTCAGGGAGCTGGTGATGGTGGTCAGGAGCACGGCGCCGAGCGCGGCCCCGGTCACCGATCCGCTGCCGCCGAAGATGGCCACACCACCGACGACGGCGGCCGCCACCACGGTCAGTTCCATCCCGGTGCCGGTGGTGGCGCCGACGGAGTTGAAGCGGCTGGCGTAAAGCACACCGGCCAGGCCGGCGAGCGCGCCGTTGGCCAGGAACGCGAGGAACACGCGCTTGGAGACCTTGATGCCGAAGGCGGTGGCCGCGTCCGGGTCCGAGCCGATGGCGTACAGGTCACGGCCCGGGCGGGTGCCGGACATGTAGATGGCGACGGCGATCACGACGACGATGGCCAGCAGCGTGATGACGGGGAACCCCAGAAAGGTGTTCACCGAGAGGGCGCCGAACTCCTCCGGACGGTCGCCGGCGAAGTACTGCTTGCCGCCGGCCCAGGCGTTGTTCAGGCCGCGGTACACGTAGAGCGTCCCGAGGGTGATGACCAGGGCGGGTACTTTGGCGAGGGTGACCAGGGCGCCGTTGACGGCGCCCAGCAGCGCCCCGAAGGCCATGCCGATCACAAAGACTGCGATGATCGGCACGTCGGGCATGGCCGAGAAAAGGGAGCCGGTGCCGAAGGCGACCAGCCCCAGCATGGAGCCGACGGAAAGGTCGATGTTCCTGGTGATGATCAGCAGGGTCTGCCCCACCGCCAGAATCATGATGATCGTGGCGTTGAGCAGCAGGTCCTTCACGCCTTGGGCGGTGAGGAACAGCGGGTTGATCAGGTAGGTGACGAGTACCAGCAGTGCCAGCGCGACCAGCACGGGGAGCTCGCGCATCCGCAGCAGCGAGGCGACGGCGCCCCGGGCTCCGGCGTCGGGTGCCGGCGTCGTTGCGTTCTTGTGGTCCAGAGCTGAGCTCACAGGGTTCCTCCTGCGGAAGACGTGGCGGCGTGCATGACCGATTCGGGGTTCGCATCGGCACGGTCGAGTTCGGCGGTGATCCGACCTTCGCGCATGACCAGGACGCGGTCCGCCATGCCGAGGACCTCGGGCAGTTCCGAGGAGATCATCAGGATCGCGATCCCGCGCCCGGCAAGGTCCGATATGAGCCGGTGGACCTCGCTCTTGGTGCCGACGTCGATGCCGCGGGTGGGCTCGTCGATGATCAGCAGCCGCGGGTCCGTGGCCAGCCACTTGGCGAGCACCACCTTTTGCTGGTTGCCGCCGGAGAGCGTGGAGACGGCGTACTCCTGCGAGCCGGTCTTGACCTGGAGCCGTTTGCTCCATTCCTGGGCTGCGCGCCGCTCCGCGCCCCCGTTGATCAGGCCCGCCGTCGTGTACTTGTTGCGCAGCGTGAGCGTGACGTTCCGGGCCACGGACAGGTCCATCACGAGGCCCTGCTTGCGGCGGTCCTCCGGCACGAAGCCCATGCCGGCGGTGATGGCCACCTGGGGATTCCTCGGCCTGAGCTTGCGTCCGTCGAAGGTGATATCGCCGGCGTCGTAGGGGTCGATTCCGAATACGGCACGGGCCACCTCTGTGCGGCCGGCGCCGACGAGGCCGGCCAAGGCAACGATTTCCCCGGCGCGGACCTCGAAGCTGATATCGCGGAACACCCCGGCGCGGCTGAGGCCGTCCACTTTCAGGACCACGTCGCCGATCTCGGCAGGGGTCTTGGGGAACAGGGCGCCAATGTCGCGGCCCACCATCTCGCGAACGATCTGCTCGACGGTGACGTCGGCCGTGCGGTGGGTGGAGATGTACCGGCCGTCCCGCATCACGGTGATGCGGTCGCACAGGTCAAAGACTTCGTCGAAACGGTGCGAAATGAAGAGGATGCCGGTCCCGCGGTCCCGGAGGCTCCGGGCCACGGCGAACAGCCGTTCCACCTCGACGCCGCTGAGGGCTGCCGTGGGCTCGTCCATCACCAGGACTTTGGCGTCCAGCGAAATGGCCTTGGCGATTTCAATGATCTGCTGGTCCGCGATGGACAGGCCTTCGGCGATGCGGGTCGGGTCGATCGGAACGCCGAGCCGCTCGAACAGCTTGCGCGCCTCCCTGACCATGGTCGCTTTGCTGATGAGCCCGAAGCGGCCCTTGGGCTGGCGGCCGATGAAAATGTTCTCCGCGACGCTCAGGTCGGGGAAGAGCGTGGGTTCCTGGTAGATGACCGAGATTCCGGCGTCCTTGCTCTCGGCAACATTGCGGAACTGGACGCTCTGGCCTGCCACCTGGAAGTCGCCGGAATCGGGGTGGTGCAGGCCTGCGAGGATTTTCACCAGCGTGGACTTGCCGGCGCCGTTCTCGCCGACGAGTGCGTGGATTTCGCCAGCCTCGATGTGGATGGTGCCGTCGGCCAGGGCGACCACCGGGCCGAAGGTCTTGGCTGCGTGGGAGAGCGAGAGGACCGGAACCTGCTCCCCCTCAGCGGGGCCGGACCGGGAACTGTGTGTCTGCTGCATAAAATTGACCGCACCTTTGGGGCTTAGTGAACACTGCAATGAATCGTTTCATAACGAGTTGTGATTTGAATCATATGGTCTTCAAATCAACACGTCAACTGACGTCAGGCATTCGTGACGCCGCTTTTGATTCGTTTCAATGCAAGGGTTCAAAGTGGACCCCGGACAGGTATCCTGAAGTGACTATTTTGCGTACGCGCCGCCTGGCCCCAGGGGCTGCGGCGTCCACCTTCAGGAGCACAGGAAATGGTTTCAGCGAGCGTCAAGGACGTCGCGGCACTGGCCGGCGTCTCGGTGGGGACGGTCTCCAATGTGCTAAACCGGCCGCAGAAGGTTTCCGCGGAAGTTACCCTGAGGGTCCAGTCCGCCATCGACAAGCTCGGCTTCGTCCGGAACGACGCCGCGCGCCAGTTGCGCGCGGGCATGAGCCACAGCATCGGCCTGGTGGTCCTGGACGCTGCCAACCCCTTCTTCTCGGATCTGGCCCGGGGCGCGGAGGACCGCGCCGCCGCGGAGAACTTCACCGTCCTCGTCGGCAACAGCAACGAGGACGAAGGCCGGGAATCCGCGTATCTGGACCTCTTTGAGCAGCAGCGCGTGCGGGGCGTGCTGCTGTCCCCGGTAGGAAATGTGATTCCCCGGTTGGAGCAGCTCCGGCGCCGGGGCATCCCTACAGTGCTCGTGGACCGGCAGACAGAGAACACGAGCTTCTCCTCCGTGGCCGTGGACGACCTGGCGGGCGGGGAGATGGCTGCGGCCCACCTGTTGTCGCTGGGCAGGCGGCGGATCGCGTTTATCGGCGGACCGGCAAGCATCCGGCAGGTAGCGGACCGTTTGGCAGGGGCGCGGAAGGCCATCGACGCCGTTGCGGGTGCAACGCTGGAGGTCATCGCCACGGAATCCCTGACAGTGCTTTCGGGCAGGGCGGCCGGCGAGTCCATCCAGGCCCGGCCCGAAGCCGAACGCCCGGATGCGATCTTTGCAGCCAACGACCTGCTTGCCGTGGGTGCCCTGCAGGGCCTGATGCTCATGGGCGGCGTCAAGGTGCCGCAGGAGATAGCCCTGATCGGCTACGACGACATAGAGTTCGCCGCCGCCGCCGTCGTCCCGCTGTCCTCCATCCGGCAGCCCAGCGCCCTCATCGGCTCCACCGCACTGGAACTGCTGCTCCGGGAGGCGGCATCGGAGGACGGCTTCGCACCCACCCAGGTGGTCTTTCCGCCCGAATTGATAGTGAGGGCATCCACGCAGGGCTGAAAGGAGGCCCCGATGGGCAGCACAGATTATGAGTTCCGGACCGTCTGGCGCGTGGCGGGCACGCCGGAGGAGGTCGCGGCCGTCCTGGGCGACGCCACCGCCATGCCGCGCTGGTGGCCTTCCGTCTATCTCAGCGTCGAGCCCGTGGCCGGCGGCCCGGAGCCCGGGCCCGGAATGCACAGACCCGTACGCCTCTACACGAAGGGCTGGCTGCCCTATACGCTCCGCTGGACCCTCACGGTTACGGAGCCCGTCACGGCCCGCGGCTTCGCCCTCACCGCGGCAGGCGATCTGAACGGCACCGGCCGCTGGACCTTCGAGCCTGACGGGCCGGAAACGGTCATCACCTACGACTGGCGCGTCAGCGCCGCCAAGCCCCTGCTACGGCGGCTGAGCTGGCTGCTGAAGCCGGCCTTCGCCGCCAACCACCGCTGGGCGATGGCCCGCGGCCAGGAGAGCCTCGCCCTGGAACTGCGCCGGCGCCGCGCGGCAGCGGGGGGCAGCTCGGGGCGCACGGCGGCCGGGCCAGCGACTGTCCCACCGCCCCCTCCGCCCACCTTTGCCTGGCTGACCCGCCGCGCAGCCCACACGGACACGTTCCCGGCCGCCTAACGTCTGGAGTTCTGCCCGGGGCTCCGGCCCTGGACTTCCGGCCCTGGACTTGTGCACAACAGTAAGTCAGTGTCTCATTCACTTGACCATTGAGGCGGGGGGCCATTCCGCGGTTAGCTGGATCACATCCTCGTTTCCCGTGACCGTTCAGGACTCCTCATGACCTTGCAGAAAAACCGGCCTTCCGGCAGCGCCGCCCATTGGGACGACGTCGAGATCGGCGACGCCGTCCACCTCCACCGTAGCGGCCGCCTTGAGCACGCGGGCCTGGTCGATAACCGCACGCCCGACGGCGACGTCGTATGGGTGCTCTCCGACGGCGGGCACCGTCAGCTGTTCCACGTTGCCGACGGCTTTGAACTGAGCGTGGCAGACCCCGAAGGAGCCGGCCATGCTGGCAACTGACCGGCCAACGGCCCTGACACGGCAGCCGGAAATCCTGTCCGGGTCCGCGGCCGGGACGGACCCCTGGGCCGCTTCCTGCCCCGACGACTGCCACTACTGCTCGGGGCCCGAGACCGACTAGGGCAGCCGCTCGCCGGCTGCGGAAAAGAGCACGCGGCGCAGTTGACCTCGGCCGATGCCGGGAAATCACAATCCGGACATCAATCGGGCTCCGTCGCAGTGGCATCGTTGACTAAGGCAACGGCGGGGATAATGGTTGAGCCATGAGGTCTCAGCGAATGAAGCACGCACTGGTTGTGACAACGGCTGCCGCGGCGGCCCTCCTATTCAGCGGCTGCGGGGGCAGCTCGACGCAGGCCCAGTCGGCCACGTCCCCGCCCAGCCCGTCTGCCACGGAGACCAGCCAGCCGCCCGCGACGTCCGCCGCCGCGCCGGAATCCTCTGCGGCCGCCGCACCGTCCACCGCCAAGGGCGGCCCCCAGCTGTGCAAGGCCGCAAGCCTGACCGGCACCACCGACGCCACGGGCGGCGGCGCGGCCGGCAGCATCTACATGCAGCTGATCCTGACCAACTCCGGCACCGAACCGTGCCTGCTGAAGGGCTTCGCGGGCGTCTCCCTCACAGCAGGGGCCGACGGTGAGCCGATCGGCGCCGCCGCTACCCGCGACGACTCGGGCCCGGTCACCGACGTCACGCTTGCCCCGGGCAAAGCCGGCACAGCCACCCTGCGCTACACCCAGGCCGCCAACTACCCGGACTGCACCAAGACACCGGCGGCAGGATTCCGGGTCTACCCGCCCAACGACACCGCGTCGCTGTTCATTCCGCAGCAACTGGACGCCTGCACCAACACGGAGATCAACCTGCTGACCATCGGTGCCTTCCAGCCCAAGTAACACCCGTCCCCCGCGTCTCTGATCCAGCGCGTCTGCGCTCCCGCCCGTCCCGGGGCACCTGGCCCCCGCGGGACCCGGCGGGCGCCACGATGGGACCCGCCGCCCCACGATGGGGCCCGGCCAATAGTGTCGGCGGGGTAGGGCATGATGGAGGAATGAAGGGGCAGGAGCTCGCCGGCGGCACACTCGCGGCCGACGCCATGGACCGGTTCAGCCGGCCGACCCGGGACTGGTTCCTGGGCGCTTTTTCCGCGCCCACCCCGGCCCAGAACGGCGCCTGGAATGCCATCTCCTCCGGTGCGCACGCCCTCGTCGTCGCACCCACCGGCTCCGGCAAGACGCTCGCCGCGTTCCTCTGGGCGCTGGACCGGTTGCTCGTCTCCGCGCCCGCAGAGCCCGACGCCCTGCCCGGCCTGGACCCGGCGGCCAAGGGCGGGCGCCGGAAGCCTGCTCGAGGCAAGGCGCCCCAGCGCAAAACCCGCGTGCTGTACATATCCCCGCTCAAGGCTCTCGGCGTCGACGTCGAACGCAACCTCCGCGCGCCGCTGATCGGCATCACGCAGACCGCCAAACGCCTGGACCTGCCGGCCCCGCTCATTAGCGTGGGTGTCCGGTCCGGGGACACGACGGCGTCGGACCGCCGCTCGCTGCTCAGCCACCCGCCCGATATCCTCATCACCACCCCGGAATCGCTCTTCCTGATGCTGACGTCCAAGGCCCGCGAAACCCTCAGCGAAGTGGACACGATCATTGTCGACGAGGTCCACGCCGTCGCCGGCACCAAGCGCGGGGCGCATCTGGCAGTATCGCTGGAACGGCTGGACGCGCTGCTGCCCAAGCCCGCCCAGCGGATCGGGCTGTCGGCCACCGTGGAACCCAAGGAGCTGGTGGCGCAGTTCCTCGCCGGCTCGGCGCCGGTGGAAATTGTCGCCCCTCCGTCACGGAAGAACTGGGACCTGACCGTCTCCGTCCCGGTGGAGGACATGTCCGATCTCCAGGGCGCCGCCGGGGCCTTCGACTCCGGCCCGGCCTCCGGGCTGCAGCCCCAGGCCTCCATCTGGCCGCATGTGGAGGAAAAGATCGTGGACCTGGTGCTCGCCAACCAGTCCACCATCGTGTTTGGGAACTCCCGCCGCCTCGCCGAACGGCTGACCGCCCGGCTCAACGAGATCTACGCCGAACGCCAGCTCCTGGCAGCCGGCGGCGGCTGGACGGACTTTGGCGCCGGCGCCCCGGACTTCGAAGCCGGACCGAATGACGTGCCGAGTCCAGTGCCGTCCGGCGGCGTGGGCATGCCGTCCGGCGGCGCCGCCGCGCAGCCCACCTCCACCGCCACACCGGCCCACATGATGGCCCAGGCCGGGAGCACCGCCGGCGCCGATCCCGTCCTGGCCCGCGCCCACCACGGCTCCGTGTCCAAGGACCAGCGCGCCCTGATCGAAGATGACCTGAAATCCGGGCGGCTGCGCTGCGTCGTGGCCACGTCCTCACTCGAGCTCGGCATCGACATGGGTGCCGTGGACCTGGTGGTGCAGGTGGAGTCGCCGCCCTCCGTGGCCAGCGGCCTGCAGCGGGTGGGCCGCGCCGGCCACCAGGTCGGCGAAATCTCCCAGGGCGTCCTGTTCCCGAAGCACCGGGCGGACCTGGTCCACACGGCCATCACCGTGGAGCGGATGCTCGCGGGCAAGATCGAGCGGCTGAGCGTACCGGCCAACCCGCTGGACATCCTGGCCCAGCAGACGGTCGCCGCCACGGCCCTCGGTGCCATCGACGTGGAGGACTGGTTCAACACGGTCCGACGGTCGGCGCCGTTCGCCTCGCTCCCCCGCTCCGCGTTCGAAGCCACCCTGGACCTTCTTGCCGGGCGCTACCCCTCGGACGAATTCGCCGAACTGCGCCCCCGGGTCATCTGGGACCGGAACGCCGGGACCATCGAGGGCAGGCCCGGCGCGCAGCGGCTCGCCGTCACTTCCGGCGGCACCATCCCGGACCGCGGGCTGTTCGGCGTCTACATCATCGGCACCGAAGTCGAGGGCACCGGCGGTAGCGGTTCCTCCGGCGGCGCCAGTGCGGACGGCAGGGCAGCCAGCCCGGCCGCCGCCGCGGCCAAGGGCGGGCGCCGGGTGGGGGAACTCGATGAGGAAATGGTCTATGAATCCCGGGTTGGCGACATCTTCGCCCTCGGCGCCACCAGCTGGAAGATCGAGGACATCACGCACGACCGTGTCCTGGTCTCGCCGGCGTTCGGCCAGCCCGGCAAGCTCCCCTTCTGGAAGGGCGACTCCCTGGGCCGGCCGGTGGACTTGGGCCGCGCCCTCGGCGCGTTTATGCGCGAACTGGCGGCGTCCGACGTCGGGCCGGCCACCGAGCGGTGCAAGGCCAGCGGACTGGACGATTACGCCGCGAACAACCTGATCCAGTACCTCGCCGAACAACGGCTCGCCACCGAGGTGGTCCCCAGCGACACGACCCTCGTGGTGGAACGCTTCCACGACGAGCTCGGCGACTGGCGCGTGGTGCTGCACAGCCCCTTCGGCATGCCCGTCCACGCACCGTGGGCCCTGGCCGTGGGCCAGCGCCTGCAGCAGCGCTACGGGATGGACGGCTCGGCCATGGCCGCCGACGACGGCATCGTGCTGCGCGTGCCCATGATGGAGGATGAGCCGCCGGGCGCCGAGTTGTTCCTGTTCGACCCGGAGGAAATCGAGCAGATCGTGACGGCGGAGGTCGGCGGGAGCGCCCTCTTCGCCTCCCGGTTCCGCGAGTGCGCGGCCCGCGCGTTGCTCCTGCCCCGGCAGAATCCCGGCAAGCGGCAGCCCTTGTGGCAGCAGCGGCAGCGTTCGGCGCAGCTGCTGGATGTTGCCCGGAAGTACCCGACGTTCCCGATTGTCCTCGAGACGGTCCGCGAGTGCCTGCAGGATGTCTACGACCTTCCGGCGCTGAAGGACATCGCCGCGTCGGTCGAGCGCCGCGAGCTCAGGATCGTCCAGACCACCACCCAGCAGCCCTCACCATTCGCGAAGTCCTTGCTCTTTGGCTACGTGGCCCAGTTCCTCTACGAAGGCGACTCCCCGCTGGCGGAGCGCCGGGCCGCCGCCCTGGCCCTCGATTCCACCCTGCTCAACGAGCTCATGGGCCGCGTGGAGCTGCGCGAACTGCTGGATGCGAAGGTCATCGAGGCCACCGAGCGCGAACTGCAGCGGCTGGCCCGCGACCGCCAGGTGCGCGGGCTGGAGGGCGTCGCGGACCTCCTGCGCCTCCTCGGTCCGCTCTCGCCGGGCGAGGTCGCCGCCCGACTGGAGCCGGTGGCGGGCCCAGCCCAGGGAAGCGAGGCTGCCGGGACCGCCGGGACTGACCAGACCGGCCAGGGGGGCCTGCCTGTCGAAACCCCGGCAACCGAGGCCGACGCCGCCGCCCACCTCACCGCACTGCAGCGGGCCAACCGGGCGATCAAGGTCAACATCGGCGGCATCGAACGCTTCGCGGCCGTCGAGGATGCCGCCCGGCTCCGGGATGCCCTCGGCGTGCCGCTGCCCATGGGTGTGCCGCTGGCCTTCATCGAACCGGTCGCGGACCCCCTCGGCGACCTCGTCTCGCGCTACGCCCGCACGCACGGGCCCTTCACCGCCGCCGAGGCCGCGGCGCGGCTGGGACTGGGCGTCGCCGTCGTCGGCACGGCACTGAAGCGGCTGGCCGCGGACGGGCGCGTGGTGGAAGGAGAGTTCCGCCCGCACGCTGCGCCACCGGCGGGCACGTCAGCCAGCACGGCAGCCGGCGGTGAAGAATCCGGGGTGGAGGGATCCGGCGAGGAGGCGTTCCAGCCCGCCGTTTTGCCCACTGTTTTGCCTCCCCTTTTGCCTCCGGCCAGCGTGAGCGAATGGTGCGACGCCGAGGTCCTCCGCAGGCTGCGCCGCCGTTCCCTTGCCGCGCTCCGCGCCGAAGTCGAACCGGTGGACGCCGCCGCCTACGGCCGATTCCTTCCCGCCTGGCAGAACGTGCGGACCCCGGGCGGCCGCGGGCAGTCCGCGCTCCGCGGCCTGGACGGCATCATCACGGCCATCGACCAGCTCTCCGGCGTGCCCATTCCGGCCTCGGCATGGGAGCCGCTTGTCCTGGCCAGACGCGTCTCCAACTACCAGCCGGCCATGCTGGACGAGCTCATGGCCGCCGGCGAGGTCCTTTGGTCCGGTGCCGGCTCGCTGCCGGGCAACGACGGCTGGGTGAGCCTGCACCTCGCCGATTCGGCCGAACTGACGCTGAACCCGTCCATCGACTTCGAACCCGGCGACGCGCAGCGACGGCTCCTCGAGCACCTGCAGAACAACGGCGGCGGCTACTTCTTCCGGCAGCTGACCGAGGTTGCCGGCGGCATGGATTCGGTGCTCAGCGACCAGGACGTGGTGGCCGCACTCTGGGATCTCGCCTGGGCGGGCCGGATTACCGGCGACACGTTCGCTCCCGTCAGGGCCCTGATCGCCGGCGGCCACACCGCGCACCGGCAGGTGGGGCGCGCCCCGCGGGCCCGCGCGCCGCGGCTCAGCCGGCTCGGACGGGCGCACGGCACCGGCCTGCTCGGATCACCGGGACTCACCGGCGGCCGGTACGGATCCGTGACCGGCACCGCGCCCGCTCCCCCGCTCGCTGCGGGACGCTGGTCCGCGCTGCCCTCCCCGGAGCTCGATCCCACCATCCATGCCCGGGCCACCGCGGAGCTGCTCCTGGACCGCTACGGCGTGGTCACCCGCGGCTCGGTCATGGCAGAAAACATCCTCGGCGGCTTCGGCCTCATGTACAAGGTCCTGGCCCGGCTCGAGGAAGCCGGACGCTGCCGCCGCGGCTACTTCATCGAACACCTCGGTGCGGCCCAGTTCGCCGTCCCCGCCACGGTGGACCGGCTGCGGTCCTACGTCGAAGACGCCGAACTGCACAAGGCCGAACCGGTGGCCCTGGCCCTCGCCGCGACCGACCCCGCCAACCCCTACGGCGCCGCGCTGCCGTGGCCCGCGCTCAACGTCGACGCCGGCACCGGCCACCGCCCGGGCCGGAAGGCCGGCGCCCTCGTGGTCCTGGTCAACGGCGCCCTGGCGCTTTATGTCGAGCGCGGCGGCAAGACCCTGCTCGCGTTCAGCGACGACCCCGACGTCCTGGCCGCGGCCGGCACGGCCCTGGTGGGTGTGGTGACCCGCGGCGCGGTGGACAAGCTGATCATGGAAAAGGTCAACGGCCACGGCATCCTGGACACCCCGGTGGCGGCTGCCCTCGCCCAGGCCGGGGCCTATTCCACGCCCAAGGGACTGAGGATCCGTGCCTGAGGGCGATTCGGTCTTCCGCGCCGCCGCACAGCTGCACGCTGCCCTGGCCGGGAAGGAACTGGTCTCCTCCGACTTCCGGGTCCCGCGCTTCGCCACCCTGAAACTCGGCGGCTGGACCGTGGCCGAGGTGGTGCCCCGCGGCAAGCACCTGCTGATGCGCGTCCAGGGCCCGACGTCCAGAGACCGGCTCACCATCCATTCGCACCTGAAGATGGAGGGCAGCTGGCAGGTCTACCCGCCCGGGGGCCGCTGGCGGAAGCCCGGCTTCACGGCCCGCTGCGTGCTGCGGACCGCCACGGCCGACGCCGTCGGGTTCTCCCTGGGCATCCTTGAGGTGGTACGGACCGACCAGGAGGACACCATCGTGGGGCACCTCGGCCCGGACCTGCTGGGCCCGGACTGGGACGCGACCGAGGCCGAACACCGGCTGCTCGCGGCTCCGGACGTTCCGATAGGCGTCGCCCTGCTGGACCAGAGCAAGCTCGCGGGGATCGGAAACATCTACCGGTGCGAGGCCTGCTTCCTCGCGGGAGTCCATCCGGCGTCGCCCGTCTCGGCAGTGCCGGATCTGGCCGCCATCATTACCGACGCCCAGGTCCTGCTCTCCGCCAACCTCGGGCCGGGCCGACGGACCACAGTGCTGAACGCGCGGGGCGTGCCGGTGGGCCGCACCGCCGGGCGTCCCGGTTACTGGGTTTACCGGCGCGAGCACCAGCCGTGCCTCAAATGCGGCACTCCGATCCGCCGCGGCGTCCTGGGCAAGGAGAACGGCGCCGGCACTTTCACCGAGGAACGGGACATCTACTACTGCCCCACCTGCCAGCCCCTGCCGGGCCCCGGAAGAGAAGGCGCCGGCTGACGGGGCCCGCGGGAATTAACCCGCGGAAATCAATCGGCCGGCTCGCTGCCCGCCGCCACAGGGACCGCCGTCACAGGAACTGCCGTCCCGGCAACGGCGGCTTCCGTTTCCGTTCCGGACGCTTCAGTTCCGGCCGTTTCAGTTCCTGCCGCTTCAGTTCCTGCCGCAGGGACCGGACGCGCTTCCGGAACGGTGAACCGCGGCAGCAGCAACTGCACCAGGGGGCCAATGGCCAGCGCGTACAGCACCGTGCCCACACCGACCGAGCCGCCCAGCAGCCAGCCCGCGCCAAGGACCACCACTTCAATGCCGGTGCGGCACACCCGGACCGGCCAGCCCGTCCGCCGGGCGAGGCCCGTCATGAGCCCGTCCCGTGCGCCCGGGCCCAGGCGGGCGCCGATGTAGCAGGCGGAGGCGACGCCGTTGAGCAGCACGGCCCCGACGAGCAGGCAGATCTGGCCGCCCAGATGCGAAAACTGTGGAATCAGGGCCAGCCCGATGTCCGCGAAGACCCCCACCAGCACCGCGTTGCACAGGGTTCCGACGCCGGGCCATTGCCGGAGCGGGATCCACAGCAGCAGCACCAGGAAGCTGACAACAACCACCACCGTGCCGAGGCTGAGCCCGGTCCTGGCCGCCAGCCCCTGGTGGAGCACGTCCCACGGCGCCGTGCCGAGGCTGGCGCGGATGACCATGGCGAGGGAAATGCCGTAAAGAGCGAGGCCGATGAGGAGCTGGAGGAGTCTGCGGGTCAACATGGTCTCCATCCTCCACGAAAACTGGCCTTGCAATCCATAGCCAGTTTGAAATACTGGCTCTATGTCCGTCTCTTTGACTCCGGGGTCGCTGGCCCGCCTGCTGGGCGAGTGGAACGTCGGTGCCGCCCCCGCTTACCGCGAGCTGGCCGACGTCGTCCGCCTGCTCATCCTCGACGGCCGCGTAGCCCTGGACGTCGCCCTGCCGAGCGAGCGCTCGCTGGCAGCGGCCCTTGGCATCAGCCGCACCACGGTGACGGCGGCCTACGCCCTGCTGCGAGAGCAGGGTTTCCTCAGCAGCGGCCAGGGCAGTCGGAGCCGGAGCTGCATCCCAAGCCAGGGGCCCTTGCATGCCGGCGGCCACGACGGAGCCCTGCGGCTAAGTGGCGCGCCCGGCCTGGCGGTGCCGGACGGGATCCTGGACCTGGCTTACGCCTCCCTGCCCGCGAGCGGCGAAGTGGTGCACCGGGCGTTTGCCGCGGCCCTGACCGAATTGCCGGCCCTGCTGCCTGGCTTCGGCTACGACGCCCTGGGCGTGGGCCCGCTCCGGGAAGCCATTGCGGCCCGGTACACCGCCGCCGGGGTCCCGACAACGGCCGCGCAGGTCCTGGTCACCTCCGGCGCCCAGCACGCGCTGAACATTGTGCTCCGCACATTGGCCGGGCGGTCCGGGACCAAGGTGCTGGTGGAGCATCCGAGCTACCCGAACGCCCTCGACGCGATCCGGGCTGCGGGCTGCCGACCGGTCCCGGTGGCCATGCCTGCCGCAACACCCGGCGGCACAGGCCATGACGGCGCAGTCCACGGCGGCCGTCTCCACAGCCCAGGCGGTAACGGCCTTGCCCACAACGGCGCAGGCGGCTGGGACCTCGAGGCCATGGAAACGGCGCTGCTCCAGCAGCGGCCCGCGATGGCATACGTGGTGCCGGACTTCCACAACCCCACCGGCCGGCTGATGCCCGATTCCCAGCGGCGCCGGCTCGTGAAGGCGGCCGCGGCGTCGGGCACTGTGCTGGTGGTGGACGAGACGCTGCGCGAGTTGAACCTCGACGGCGCCGCCTCGACCCCCATGGCCGCTTTCAGCCCGGCGGTGGTCTCCCTCGGTTCCCTCAGCAAGTCGCACTGGGCAGGGCTGCGCACCGGCTGGATCCGCGCCAGCGAGCCCCTCATTCAGCGTTTCGCCGCTGCCCGCACCACCCTGGACCTGGGCGGGCCGGTGGTGGAGCAGCTCGCCGGGGCGCATCTGGTCAATGCCATGACGGAGCCGCTCCCCGACAGGCTGGCCGCGCTGCGCGGGAACCGGCACAAACTGGTGGAACTGATTCGGGAGCACCTGCCCGGTTGGGAGCCCGAATGGCCCGTCGGCGGCCTGTCCGTCTGGTGCCGACTCCCGGCGCCGATCAGCACGGCACTGGCGGTGCTGGCCCCCGACGTCGGGATCCGGCTCGCCGCCGGCCCCCGGTTCGGCGTCGGCGGCGCGTTTGAGCAGTACTTGCGGTTGCCGTTCACGCTGCCACCGGAGCAGCTGGAGACGGCCGTGCTGGCATTGCGTTCGGCGCAGGACCGGCTGGAGGCCTCCCCGCAGCTGCGGCGCAACCTGTCGTCCCCGCCGGCCGCGGCCATCGCCTGAACCGAGTCGCGCACAGGCCCGTCCCGCGACGCCCTTTCTTTCCCGCGCCTCGAGGTCGCCGGAAACGTCCGAAGTCGCCGGACCATTCCGGCGACTTCGGCCCGTTCCGGCGAACTCGAACGTTCAGGGCATCGCCAGGCAGGATGCGCGTCGCGGGATCAGGCGTAGACCTTCGTCAGGAACCCGGCCCAGGCCTTCGCCGTCGCCCCGGCGTCCCCGCTGCCGCTGAAGTCGTGCACGGTCATGCCCACCGGCGCGCCGAAGGCGTTGCGCCCGAAGAAGCGGTACATCGTGTCCGCGGTCCGCAGGCCGAGGAAGTTCTCGTTGGCGAAGTCCACTTCGCCGGCCAGCGGCCCGACGCCGTCGAGCTCCAGTTCCACCGTCTCCCCCGGAGCGGCAGTGTCGACGCCCAGGGCCCGCTTGAGCCGGTCGAAGCCGTCCGGGGTCTGCGAAGCCGCGGGTGCCTGGATGTCCGCGAAGACCACGGGCTTGCCGTCGAAGTACTTCAGGTACTGGCCCAGGGTGTGCAGATAGAACGCCGTGTGCTTGCTGGCGCCGTCGTACTGCTCATCCCAGTTGTCCGCAAAGATGCCGCTGTGCACATAGTGCAGCCGTGCCCGGCCACCGTCGAGCGCTTCCAGGACGTGCTCCAGCTGGTTGAACCAGCCATCCGGACCGTCCATCCGGGACACCAGACGGGTGGGGTATTCGTCCACGGTCCGGACCGCCGGCCATTGGTCCGTGGGGAACATCCAGGCCGGGGTGTCCTTGGTGACGGCCTCCCACACCCGTTCCGGGGTACCGGGCAGTTCAGTGTCGTAGACGATTTCGAATTTCCGTTGGTCAGTCATTGTCCTGCTCCTTGGCTTGTGGGGTTGTTTGTGGGGTAGCTGTTGGTGGGGTAGCTGTTGGTGGGGTTGCTGTTTGTGGGGTTGCTGTTTGTGGGGTTGCTGTTTGTGGGGTTGCTGTTTGTGGGGTTGCTGTTTGTGGGGTTGCTGTTTGTGGGGTTGCTGTTTGTGGGGTTGCTGTTTGTGGGGTTGCTGTTTGTGGGGTTGCTGTTGGTGG
>NZ_JBFTPY010000033.1:0-20885 GCF_056398725.1 Arthrobacter sp. 01T425
AACGGGCGGCGACTTCGTCCTGCTCCTCGCGGCTGATGCCGCGGGTGGCGTTGCCGGCGTCGGTCGCAGCGCCCATCAGCTCGCCGCTGAACGGATCCTGCAGACAGTCATGGTTTAGCGAGTCGACCATGGGAGAGTCCCCGATGGCAACGCCTGCGCGCAGCCCTTTGACCAGGTGCGGGGCATTGGTCATGGACTCCTGCCCGGCCGCAACCACAAAATCGGCCTCCCCTGCCCGGATCATCCGGGCGGCGTCGATCACTGCCGTCAGCCCGGACAGGCACAACTTATTCACCGTGACTGTGGGCACGTCCCAGCCGATACCCGCGCCCAGGCTGGACTGCCGGGCCGGGCCCTGACCCGCCCCGGCCTGGATGACCTGCCCCACGATGACGGCCTCGATCTTCTCAGCCGCCACGCCTGCACGTTCCAGGGCCGCGCGGATGGCATGGGACCCGAGGTCGCTGGCGGACAGCGGGGCAAAGCCGCCGCGGAAACGTCCGAACGGGGTGCGTGCCCCGCCAAGAATAACGGGTGTTCTGGTCTCTGGACTCATGGGTTACCTTTCAAGAAAAAAGTAAGAAAACAGGTAAACAACCAGCATGATGATGCTTTCCGTGTCGGCTACGGGTGGTCAGTTGAAGGGGAAGATCCTTGCACATACGCAATGGTCGGGAACGGCAAGTCGCGCAGTTTGAGGAAGCTCGGGTCGTAGTCGAGCTGCCGGACGCGTTGTGATGACGGTGTCAGATCATTACCATCAAAGACCGAGGCCCGATCCGCACCCTCACAGATGCTGGTGCCCTCTCCCGCCGCGATCAGGCAGCGACCGTCAGGGTCCACCCCAGCAGCTGGATTGCCTCGAGGAGTTCGGCGCGCATTTTGTGGCCCGATGTCGTTGCGCTTGTCGTGATTGGCAAGCACGAGGAACCGCACGCCATTGGGACGGCGTTCGAGTCGTATCCGTGTGAATTCGTTGTTCAGGTTCATCGTGGGTCTCCTCGGCAATTCGCATCAGCCCCTCCGGGCTTGTCGTCTAGGAAGGGTTGCAGTCAGTGTGTCCGGGCATTGCCCCGGGAAGCCCAAGTCCATTCGCCTAAATGTTCAACATACCTACCGGTCGGATTGAAGTCTATCGTAAGCACTATGCACTTCGGTAGGCAAGGATGTCTGAAGGGCCTCTTCCCACTATGACTTGATCGACATTGACGGGGAGGCGGCTTAGCATGCTCGACGACCGCCGCGCAGCCTGACGACTCGCCATCTGGCACCCCTCCACCCCTTGGAGGCGTTGCTGATTGGTGCTCAACGACCCTCCTTTGCTCGACAGCGACGGCGAATCCTGTACTCGCCCTCTCGGGTACTCAAGGCCTTGGACACCTTCGAGGATGAGCTTTTCCCATGCAGTGCCGGCGCCGAGTTGGGCTGGAGGGACGCGGACGTCCGCCCACACGAGTCAACAGCTGTGGGTGCATTCCGGCGCCGGTGGGTTGTGGAAAATGGCGCACGAAGCCGCAGCGCGCTAGGGAGGAACGCGGTAGCACCTCGGACTGCGCGGGGTTCAGCGCTCAATGAGGCCATCGATAGCGATGTTGGCGTACAACTCGCCGATTGCCTTTAGCGGCACTGAACCCTCGGTGTCGAGCCAGGTGTGTGCCCAGGCGTTCATACCGATAATGCCGAAGGCGATCAGACGTGGGGATCCCATGGGCCGGAACACCCCGGCGGTGATCCCGTGCTCGATAACGCGTATGAAGCAGGACTCGAACTCATCGCGCTTGGCCTTGATTTTTTCGAAAAGCTCCCCGGTCAGGAAACGCCGTTCCTGGATAAAAACGGCCGTCTCCGATTTATACATAGCCATAGGCTCAAAGAGTGCCTCTACCACCAAAGCGCGCAGTTGCTCGCGTGGCCCCGTATCCCGGGACAGCACCTCGAGCGCACGGGCGAGTTGATAGTCGATGAACTCGTCGTGAAGGGCGGAAAGGAGCTCTTCCTTGGCTCCGAAGTGGTAGTAGAACGCGCCTTTGGTTAATCCTGCCGCGTCCACAATGGCTTGGACTCTTGTGGCTGCATATCCATACTCTTCAAAGAGCTTGGTTCCGCTTTGCATCAGTGCCTTGCGGGTCCCGTCCGGGTCGCGCACCCTGCTGCCGCTTGAACCGTTCTGCGTGTCCTTGCTTGCTGTGACCACTTCGGCCTTCCTATCTTTCTTCCCTCGGACCGCGAGGCACCATTATTCGCCCGGCTCACTCTCAGGATACCAACTCGTCGGTACTATCGTCTGACCGAACAGGTCAGTCAGGAACCCATCGAAATCCTGAAAGAGCATGGCTGCGAGCTGCAGCACGAAGGGCTTGGAGTCCACACTGAAGCTGGCCGACAAGCAGCGCGACGGTATCTTCGGCACGGCCGAGAAGATGATCCAGTGCCTCACAAGCAGGAACATGCTGCGCTGGGTCGCCCCGGCGCAGGCCCATCCGTGGCCACAGATCCCCGCCAGTTCAACCCCCCGACCTTGCCACGTCCCAAGAGACGATCTACGTCCTCTCCAAGGAAGGGGCGGCTCAGCCGCCCCACTCACAACGGCACTGACGGTGGCCATTGCAGAGGCCACGGAGGAACGGGCCGAGCGCAGCGGCGGCCGCCTGCCACTGCCCGCGCTCGATGAGCTGGCCAACGTGGCCCGCTGGGCCGGCCTGCCGGACCAGTTCAGTCACTACTACGGCTCCAAGGCCTGATCGTGGTGGCGATCCTGCCGTCCTGGTCCCAAGGTATCGAGCTATGGGGTGAGGCGAATAGGCGGAAATCTGGTCCGCCGCGGACGTCAAGGTCTATGGCGGGGGAGTGGGCGAAGACGGGTTTCTCCGCGCCCTCTCGGGCCTCATTGGCAACTACAGCTACATCAACGTCTCCGTCTTCTCCGGGAAGTCGGGTCCAGCCGCTCCCAACTTCGACGTCTCCAACCTCGCGGAACTGGACCGCGGCCGCACCGTCGTCGTCGCCTCCGGCGCACCCGCCACACTGGCCCGGACCCTGCCCCGGTACACAGGCCTGCACAAAGAGCCAGTCGAAACCTCCATCAAGGCCAACAGCCCACGCCGCGAAGACGACGCCAACACTGTGCTGGTACCCGTCAGTGAAGCCGTGGCAGCCAATCCCTGGCGCCAGCACACTCGCACCCGCCCCGATCGAAACGCAATCGAGCACATGATCGCGGTGATGCGCACGACCCGCACGCCCGCGCCATCGTCGGTCATGGCGTGGGTCGTGCAGCCCCGGGCAGCCGGGGCATCCATCTTCCTACGGACATCGCTATGAACGTTTGCGGCACCATTCCCTGTGCTCCCCAGGATGGGCCGACCAGCGCTGCGTACGTCACGAAGATACGTAGCGAATGGGTAGTTCTCCTACTGCCGCCGCGAACCGGACGCTGGATACGCTGAACCATGCCTACAAAGAAGAAGGTCGGGACCCTCATCGGAAACCCGCGCCCAGCCAGCAAGACGACGCGGGTTGCGCAGGAGGTTGCGAAGCGCGTGGCAGAAGCCTTGGGCAACGCAACCGTCCTTACCCCGGTCGAGCTGGGAATCCACGGAGCTGCCGTGCTCGAGCACCCGTCAGCGGAGGTCGACGACGACCGTGACGCCATGGCCGACGTCGATGTGCTCGTGGTCGCGTCCCCCACGTACAAGGCGACGTACTCCGGATTGCTCAAAGCCTTTCTCGACCGCTACGCCGCCAACGGACTGGCTGGAGTGGTCGCCGTCCCCGTCATGGTGGGCGGTTCTCCGCAGCATGCTCTCGCCACGGAGGTGCACTTACGGCCCCTGCTAGTCGAGCTCGGCGCCATCGTGCCTGGGAGGGGACTGTTCGTCCTCGACTCGCAGCTCGACGGTCTCTCCGAGACCATCGAGAGCTGGCTGGAAGGCGCCTCCTCCGCGTTGCGCGCCGCAGTCCGCTCAGAGGACGCACGGCCATGATCGAGCGTGAGCGCTTCAAGGCCATCATGGGTCGTGCTCCGGGCCCGGCGACCGTCGTCACAGCCTTGGACTGCGACGGCACTCCGCAAGGACTCACGATGTCTGCGGTCTGCGCAGTGTCCTTGGACCCGCCCATGATCCTCGTGTGTCTCGACCGCGGGTCGAACACGCTGCGACCTATCCGCGAGCACGGGTCATTCACCGTGAACTACCTTCGCCACGGCCACGAAGAGGTGGCCCTGAACTTCGCTTCCAAGTCCCGTGCGAAGTTTGACAGCCAAGCATGGGAGCTCCCGCCGAACGGGGTGGGCGGCCCGGTGCTCTACGAGGACATCGCGGCTTACGCCGTCTGCCGCGTCACCGAGCTGATCGATGCCGGCGACCATGTTATCGCGGTGGCTGAAGTCCTCGATGGTGACATCCGAGAGGACCACCATGCGCTGGCCTATGCTCGGCAGCAGTTCTTCACGGCGGTTGGCGCATGACTAAACAGTGTCGACCCAGGAAACGGCCCGGCCGTACGTGCCGGTTGGTACGTTGTCCTCGTGTCACGCCCACCGGCACCGGTGCGGCGAGGACGGGCGACGATCGTGGCCGAGATAGCAGCGGGCAAGCGACCCAGTCGGATGCCGGACGCCGAAGGTGTCAGGCGTGCGCTCATTCAGGTCGGCATCCAGCTGTTCGAGGAGCAGGGGCGCGCCGCTACGTCCGTGCAGAGCTTCGTCGATGCGGCAGGCTTGACGAAGGGTGCATTGCACCGCCACTTCGAGAACAACTGCGGCCTGCTGCGTCGGGTACACGACGAGTTCATCGACCACCAGCTGCGCCGTGCGCGCAGCGTTATGTCGGAACCTGGGCTGACCCCGAACATGTGAGCGCGCCGCCTGATCGTCGACGCTCTCCTCGAGCGGATGGCGATCTACAAGGCGGAGATCATCGTTTTCCTGCAGGAGCGGCGCTTCCTTTACGGCGAGAGCTGGCACCACAACTGTGACTACGGCCACCAATAGGCCCCCCGTTCTATTTGAAAACCAACCGGTTGGTACTAAAGTCGCACCCTGCGACCCCACCACCCGCTTCTGAAAGAAGGACGCTGTGTACTTAAGCTACATCGCGGCTGCGGTCGGTTTCGACGAGACTCAGGTCTCGACGCACGCGCAGCTCGCTACCGCCTACTACGTCATCGGACTCATCGCGATCTTCCTCGCGATCGGTGGCGTGTTCATATTCGACGCGGGACTCAGCCGCAAGGGCAACGCCTTGCACACAGTCGTCCAGAAGCTCGGCGTGACGATCGCAGGAGGCGCGGCCATGTCGGTCGTCGGCTTCGCTATCTGGGACGTCCAGTTCACTCAGGCCTTCGGCTCCAAGTCGCCGATCCAGGATGCGTTCCAGTCTTGGTGGCTCTTCGGGGACAACATCAACACCTACTCCCAGCAGCTCGACCACACCATCGTGCCCGATGCCGAGGCGTTCCAAGCCTTCTTCGCGATCTTCATCGCGTTCGGTGCGTTCCTCGCGGCGCTGCTTGCCGGCTCGGTGATCGAGCGGGTCAAGACGGCCCCCCTCGTCGTGATCGCCGCGGTGTTCGCAGGCCTGGTGATCCCGTTCGGAGGCTACTTGGTTTACGGCCCCGTCGGACCCCTGTCCAACGCAGGCACACACGACTTCGGTGGCGCCTTCTTCTACATCCTCCTGGGGACCTGGGCGCTCGTCCTGGTGTGGCGGGCCAAGCCGCGGCCGGGAGCGGTCGAGGACGACCCGGCCCGCATGCCCCTGCCGCACAACATGCCCTTCGTAGTCCTGGGACTCATGCTGTTCATCGCGGGCCTGTGCGGCTACGTGCTCCTCAACGGATTCCTGGTGGAGGGGAGCGGGTTCTTCGGCATCACTCTCAACGAGTCCGGCATGGGCGTTGTCCTCACCAACCTGATGATGACGATCATGGTCGCGGGCATCGGGGGTCTGGTTGCTTGGCGGGCAACCAAGAACGTCTACTTCTTCCTGACATCGCCGATCGCGGGCTGGATCGCGGCCTCAGCGTCAATGGATGTGGTGAAGCCCTGGCAGAGCGCGATTATCGCGTTCTTCGCGCCCTTCATCGTGGTCGGCTGCTACAAGCTGATGCGCAAGGCCAAGCTCGACGACATCAAGATCGTGCCGCTCACCCTGGGCCCCGCCATCTACGGTGCCCTGGCTACCGGGGTGGTGGCCAGCGGCACGAAGCAGGGCGGCTACCTCGGGCTCGAGGGTGACTACACCTTCCAGCACGCCTCCATCAGCCTCGGCCAACAGGCCATCGGCGTCCTCGCGTTCCTGGCATTGGGCCTGGTCAGCGCCCTGGTGTTCGTGCTCATCGTGGAGAAGGTCCTGGGCCTGCGCGACAAGCGAATCGACCAGGGTTTCGACAAGGACCTTGACCGGACAGTCATTGGCTGGCCGGGCTACGGCGAGGACACGCCGCCCGTCGGTCTGCTCCCGGTCGAGGCGGCCGACTGAGTCGAAGAACCACACCCACGAGGCTCGTCTTCCTCACAGAACCATTCACGAACAAACGTCAAGCCCAACGCTTTGAAAGGACCCCACAATGGAGTTCGGAATCTTCATCCCCAGTGCCCGCAACGGCTACATCATCTCGGAGACCGCGCCGCAGTACTCGCCCACGTACGACCACATGCGCGAGATCTGTCAGACGGGGGAGGAGAACGGCTTTTCCTTCGCCCTTTCGCTCTCGGCACTGCGCGGGCACGGCGGGAGCACCGGCTTCTGGGACGATGCCCTTGAGTCGATGACCCAAATGGCTGCCCTGGCCCGCGACACAAAGTTCATGAAGCTGATCGGCTCGGTGAACATCTTGGCCATCCACCCGGCGATCGCCGCGCGGATGGCGATGACGATCGACCAGATCAGCAACGGTCGCTTCTCCCTCAACATCGTGCCAGGTGGGTGGCACCCCCGCGAGCTCGAGGTGATGAAGGTCTGGCCGGGCTACGAGTACAACGAGTACCGGTGGAAGTACGCCGGCGAGTACTGCCAGGTCGTTCGCGACCTCTGGGAGCACGGCGTGTCGAACTTCCAGGGTGACTACTTCCAGTACGAGGACCTGCGCATGGGTCCCCAGCCGGACCACCACATGAACATCGTCTGCGCAGGCGCGTCCGATGACGCGATCAAGTTCACGACGCAGTACGCCGACCGCTCTTTCCGACTCGCCTGGGGTGGCCCGGATGCGCTCCGTGAGGTCGTCGACCGGTTCAATGGCCAGATGGACGACGCCGGCCGAACCATCCGCCCCTACGTCGCGCTCGGTGTCGTCATGGCCGACACCGACGAAGAGGCAGAAGCGAAGCTGCAGAACTACATCGACAACCCGGACCTGGGCGTCATGGAGTACATGCTCGGTCAGGCAGCGACGGACTCCGCCAAGGGCGGCACCTCCGAGATCCTCGCCGGTGTGGATGCCAAGGGCTTCGTCCAATTCTCCACCGACTTCATTACGGGGTCTCCAGAGAGCATCGCGCGGCAGCTCGACGAGTGGGCGGAGATCGACGTTGCCGGCTACATGCTCGTATTCCCGGACTACGTCGAGGACATTAAGCGGATGGGCCGTGAGGTCTTCCCGCTGATGAAGAACTTCACGCCGCCCACCGCCCCTGCGCGAGCTCTCGCTCAGGCCTGAAAGGACAAGCTATGACAACCACCACTAGCACGCTCCCGGCCGACCTACAGTCACAGGTCGGCAAGGCCCAGAAAATGCTCATCGGTGCCGACTGGGTCGACGCGACCACCGGCGAGACTTTCGACGTCTTCAACCCCTCGACCGGCAAGGTTGTTGGGCAGTCCGCAGCAGGCACCGCCGCCGACGTGGACCGTGCCGTTGCCGCGGCCCGTGCGGCGTTCGTCGGGGCCTGGAGCAAAGTGACCCCCATCCAGCGGGGCCGGATGATCGCGAAGCTGGCCGAGCTGGTCGAGCAGAACGCCGAGCAGCTCGCACAGCTCGAGTCGCTGGATGTCGGGATGCCGATCATGGAGGCCCGGTACCTCGAGGTACCATTCTCCGTCGACGTCCTGCACTACTACTCCGGATGGCCGACCAAGATCACCGGTGACACCATCCCGGTCTCGTTCCCGCACAACTTCGGCGGTCCGTACCATGCGTATACGCGTCGGGAGCCGTTGGGCGTGGTCGCCGCGATCATCCCGTGGAACCTCCCGCTCATGATGGCTATCAAAAAGCTGGCCCCGGTCCTTGCCACTGGCAACACCATCGTGATCAAGCCGGCCGAGCAGACTCCACTTGCGATAGCGCGCCTTGCCGAGCTCGTGCTCGAGGCTGGCATCCCCGAGGGCGTCGTCAACTACGTCACGGGCCTAGGGGAGGTCGCGGGTGCCGCACTCGTGGACCACCCCGGTGTGAACAAGGTGACTTTCACTGGCTCGGTGGAGACCGGCAAAGCGATCGCGCGTGCGGCCACAGGGACCCTCAAGCGGGTCTCCCTGGAGCTGGGCGGCAAGTCGCCGCACATCATCTTCAACGATGCCGACCTCGATCGGGCGATCTACTCGGCAGGCATTGGGATCTTCGGGGGCCAGGGCGAGAGCTGCGTCGCCGGCTCGCGTCTGTATGCCCAGCGCGATGTCTACGAGGACGTGCTTGCCGGCCTTGCCGCACGCGCCGACAGCATCAAGCTCGGGCCCGGATTGGACGCGGCCAGCGAGATGGGCCCGCTCATCTCGGCGGAGCACCGCGAGAAGGTGCTCAGTTACATGACTTTGAGCCACGAGGACGGCAGGGTCGTCGCCGGAGGCCAGGCGTGGGGTGACGAGGGCTACTTCGTCCGACCAACCGTGGTCACGGATCTGCGTCCGGACTCGCGGGTCCTGCGCGAGGAGATCTTCGGTCCGGTGCTCTCGGTGATTCCGTTCGACACCGAGGAAGAGGTGACGGGCCTGGCCAACGACTCCGACTTCGGTCTCGGAGCCGGTGTATGGACCCGCGACGTCGGGCGTGCGCACCGTATGGCCGCCACCCTCGAGGCCGGCCAAGTCTGGGTGAACTGCTATCAGGCCGTCGACGCAGCACTGCCGTTCGGCGGCTACAAGCAGTCCGGCTCGGGGCGGGAGACCTGCAGGGAGAACCTGGACGAGTACCTCGAGCTCAAGACCGTCGTGGTCCACCTCTGAGGCCGGACGTGTCGACCTACGACTACGTGATCGTCGGCGGTGGCTCTGCGGGCAGCGTGCTCGCCGCGCGCCTGACAGAGAACCCCGACGTATCCGTCCTGCTTCTCGAAGCAGGCGGAGACGACCGCCGGCCCGACGTCGAGGCGCCGGGGTCCTGGCCGGCGCTGCTCGGAAGTGACGCCGACTGGGGCTACGCCACAACAGCTCAGGAGGTCACCGGGCGCTCGATCCCGGCGCATCGGGGGCGGATCCTTGGAGGCTCCGGGTCGATCAATGTGATGGCGCACCTGCGGGGTCACCGGTCGGACTTCGACGGCTGGGCCGAGGCCGGTGCGGTCGGATGGGGTTACGCCGACGTGCTGCCCTACTTCATGCGGTCCGAAGACGTGCCGGCCGGCGACCCTCGCTTCCGTGGCCGTGGTGGACCGCTGCAGCCGCAGCCGGTCGCCGAGCCTCACCCGCTGAGCCTTGCGCACATCGAGGCGGCGAGCAGGGCCGGCCACCGAGTCGCCGAGGACCTCAATGACGGTGACCTGCTCGGGGCCGCGACACACGACCTCCTGATCGGCGGGGGGCGTCGGCAGAGCACCGCGACAGCGTACTTGCACCCCGCCGCACATCGCCCCAACCTGGCGATCCGCACGGGTGCGCTGGCTCGGCGGCTGATCATCGCGGACGGGCGTTGCTCGGGCGTGAAGTTCTTGCAGGATGGACACCTCGCGACGGCATACGCCGCCGTGGAGGTGCTGCTCTGCGCCGGTGCCGTTGACTCGCCGCGGTTGCTGATGCTGTCGGGCGTCGGCCCGGCCGACGTCGGCATCGACGCCTTAATCGACTTGCCCGTGGGTCGCAACCTCCAGGACCACGTCATGCTTGCGGGCGTCAGAGTCCAGGCGGATCGACCATTGCCTCCACCGAGCGGTCAGTACGCCGAGGCGACGCTGTTCCTAGGAACCGATCCCGCTGAGGTGGGTCCGGGGCTGCAGATCGTGCAGGTGCAGGTCGACTACCACCTGCCTTGGCAGGAGCCGCTCGAGAACAGCTTCACCTTCGGCATCGGCCACATGCGGCCGAGGAGCAGAGGCTCGGTGCGTCTCGCCTCCGCGGACCCGGACATCCCACCCCTGATTGACCCGCGCTACCTAACGGAGCAGTACGACGTCGACCAGCTCGTCGTGGGCGTCGAGGAGGTCGACCGGCTCACGAGGACGGGGGCCTTCGACGAGTGGGGAGGGAAGTCTCAAACCGAGGCGTTGCTCCAGCTCGACACCCCCGACCTCGAGCGTGCAGTCGGTGATGCCGTGAGCAGCTTCTTCCACCTGTCGGGAACCTGCCGGATGGGAAGCAACGAGGACTCCGTAGTGGACTCGCGGCTCAGCGTGCACGGGCTCGCCGGCCTGCGCGTAGTCGACGCCTCGGTCATGCCCACCATCGTGTCCAGCAACACCAACGCCGCCACGGTGATGATTGCCGAGCGGGCGGCTGACCTCATCCTCGGCCGATGACGAACGACCTTCCGCTCCGGACAGAGGACCCGCAGAACGGCGAGGTGGTGGCCGTTGTCGTGACTTGGCGTGGTCGCATCGGCCTCTTCAGGCGCAGCAAGCGCGTCAGCTCCGACGCGGGTCGATGGCACTGCATCACGGGCTTTGTGGAGCGCGACGAGACGCCGTTGGAGGGGGCCGCTCGTGAACTGCACGAAGAGACCGGGCTGGCGGTGCGGGATCTGTCGCTCCTGCGCGACGGACCTGTCCTCACACTCGTCGGCCAGGACGGCGGAGAGTGGCTGGTTCACACCTTTCTTGCGGCTACCGACATGAGACGCTTGCGGCTCAACTACGAGCACGATGCTTACCGGTGGGTGAGTCCTGGTCGGCTGGCCCGCTTCGACGGCCAGGTCGCCTGGCTTCGCGACGTACTCCGAGCGGTGACACCCGACGCACAGGCGGTTCCTGGACTTGCGAACGTGTCGGACCCGTCGCTTCTGATAATCTGACGGAAAGGAAAGAATTCTCGTTAGCACCCACGCCCGAAGTCACGAACGCCTGCAGTTGGTGGAGACTACGAATTTGGCCCAGCCTTCCTCTGCCGTACGGCGCAACCCAGACGCCCTCGGCGGCCTGCCGGCCGAGCTCACGCGCTTCATCGGCCGCCGCCGGGAGCTCACGCTCGTCGGCGATGCCCTGGCACGGTCGCGCCTGATCACTCTCACGGGTATCGGGGGAGTGGGAAAGACCCGATTGGCTCTCGAGGTCGCACGGGCGGCCTCGACGGACTACGACGATGTCTGTGTCGTGTGGCTGGCCGACGTCGTTGAGCCGGCGTTGCTGGGCCACACCGTCAACACGGCGCTGGGCGTGCGTGTACGCTCCCCCCGTTGGCAGCTCGACACCCTCGTCGAGTTCCTGAGCAGCAGGCGCGTGCTGCTTGTGCTGGACAACTGCGAGCACTTGGTCGAGCACGTCGCCCCGTTCGTCGAGGCGCTGCTTCGAGCCTGCTCCGGGCTGAGCATCCTGGCGACGAGCCGCCAGCCACTCAACCTCGACGGTGAGGCGGTCGTGAGAGTGCCACCCCTTTCTGTCTCCGACCAGGTCCGCGGGCCTGGGGCCGGATCAGTGAGTGAGAGTGAGGCGGTCAGCCTCTTCCTCGAGCGGGCGTCGGCTGCCCTGCCAGAGCTTACCGTGACGCCCGACCAGAGAAGGCAGATCGTCGAACTCTGCCGGATGCTCGACGGCATCCCGCTCGCCATCGAACTGGCGGCTGTGAGGCTCCGCCTCCTTCCGCTCGGTGAGCTGGTGGCTCGGACTGGCGACCGCTTCGGTCTACTAGCCCATGGCAGGCGCACGGCTCCGGCCAGACACCAGACGTTGCGCGCGTCGATCGACGGCACCTACGAACTGTGTTCCTCGGCCGAACGGCTGCTCTGGTCGAGGCTCTCTGTCTTCTCCGGCGGATTCAGTCTCGAGGCGGTGGAGACTGTCGCGTCTGGCGATGAGGTGGAACGGGATGCGGTGCTCGAGCTCGTCTCCGCCTTGGTAGACAAGTCGATTGTTACGAGAATAATGCACGAAGGTGAGCCTCGGTACACCATGCTCGAGACCATCCGGCAGTATGCCAGCGAGCACTTGGACGCGGAGGCCGCACGTGAGCTGAACCGGCGTCACCGCGAGTGGTTCGTCGCTCTCGCAGGGCGTGCGGACCAGGAGTGGTCGGGCCCGCACCAGGTCGAGTGGCTGGCGCGACTGCGTTGGGACTACGCCAACCTCCGTGTCGCCCTGCAGTCCTGCCTGGCTGCGGCCCCGCAGCAAGGGCTCAGACTCGCGTGGAGTATCGAGAACTTCTGGTTAGCCCGCGGTTTCTTGAGCGAAGCCCGACTCTGGCTAGACGATCTGCTTGCCTGCGACCCGTCTCCCACCGTCGACCGGGGCCGAGCTCTGCGGTTGAGTTCGTGGCTGGCCATCCTGCAGGGTGACCATGCCGTGGTTCCGCCCATGCTCGAAGAGGCTCAGGCGATCGCACTTCACACCCGTGATGCGGTTCTCGATGCCTATGTGGTTCAGGGATGGGGGCTCCTTGCGATGTTCCAAGGTGACCTGTCGACGTCGATCGAACGACTCGAGACCGCAGTCAAGGCGTTCGCCGAAGCCGGTCACCCGACCGGAGAGATCCACTCGATGTTCGAGCTGGGCATCAGCCACGGGTTCGCGGGAGACACCGAGCGTGCGGCGGAATGGCAGCGCCGCTGTCAGGAGCTTGCGAGTGAGATGGGCGAGTCGTGGTGGCGCTCCTTCTCGCTGTGGGCGTACGGCATCGACAAGTGGCGCCAGGGTGACATTGCAGACGCGGCGGAGATCGAGCGACAGAGCCTGCGTCTCAAGCGGCAGCAGGACGACCAGCTGGGTGTCGGGGTCTGTCTCGAGGCCATGTCCTGGATCGCGGCGGCCGAGGGCGACTCTGCGCGTGCGGCTCGACTGATGGGGGCGGCCGACTCGATACTCCGACGAGTTGGAATGTCGATCGAAGGCAGCTTTTCCATGTGGGACTACCACCGGGAGACCGAGGAGAATCTGCGCCGGGCTTGGAGTGAACAGCGTATCCAACGTGCCTACACGGAGGGTGCGGCCTGGGACTCCGACGATGCAGTGGCCTTCGCGTTAGGCGAGTCGGCCGGGGAGAATTCCCACGACCAACCGCCGCTGACCAAGCGTGAGCTCGAGGTGGCCGAGCTCGTCTCCCGTGGACTGACCAACCGTCAAATAGCCACGTCGTTGTTCATCTCGGTGCGCACGGCTGAAAAGCATGTGGACCACATCCTGAGCAAGCTCAACCTGTCCAACCGCTCCCAGCTTGCTGCTTGGACTGTGGCGCGGACGGTTGACGACCGATAAGTAGGGCCTCTCCACGGCCGGTGCTGCTCCGGGTGTGGCACGGCGAAGCGACATCGCGAAGAAATCGGCTCCGCCTGCTCAACGCATTGGCAGTGGGCTTGGAGCGCGTCATTCTAGGGACTTCATCTACCGCTGTCCGGCCAGACTCGATCCGGGCGATCGGCGGAACGCTCTTTCTTCGGACGGCGCTGACTTGCCAGCGATCGGCACGCTCTGCTTGGGCTAGCCAACGGGCTGCCGTCGGCAGCTCATCTGCGCTAAGAGGTCACTACCGCGCCAGAGGCGACTCGCCCAGGCGAAGATCGAAGGGCCGACGTGGGGTGGTGAGCGTCCGTGCAGTTGGCGCCTGGATCGGCCCCGCCTGTTGGCGAAGGATTGCACCCGTGGCCAGAAAGCGGCCACCTGCAGTCGCAACGACCCAATACCACTCCGCTAAAAACCAAAGCAGCCGCGAGCTCTCTCTGTAAACCACCCGAAGAGATCCGTGATTGTCCAAGCGTCTCCGTAGTCGCTGGCGTCAGCGCCGGAGGTCAGGGGTTCGAATCCTCTCCCGCAACGATAAGACCCTTGACCGGTTCATCAAGGCGCCCGATGCAGTCAGGTTGATCGGACTGCGGCGGGCGCTGTGGTCGCCACATCATCCATTGCGTAGATTCAACCATCTATGTAGTCTAATAGGACCAACCGGTCGGAATGCAAGCGGATCACATCCTTTGCCACTGAAGTGTCAAAGACGGACTCGATCCACTACCGGATCCACTCAGGTTTTTCGACCCGGGGTTTCTCGCCTCTCCGGTGCCGGCGGATAGCGGTGGCGGCGAGGTCCCGCGTGATGAAGGCTTCGAACTCCCAGCCAGCGAAGCCCTTGTCCCCGAGAATGACTTGTCCGGCCCAGAGCAGGGGATAGTTGCTTGGGCAATCAATTATTGTGCCGAAATGTCTGAAGACAACCGCCGCGGAATCGAAAGAAAAGGGAGGCAACCATGTCACTAACAACCTCAACGATCACTGTCAAAGTCAAGGATGCCGTTTCAGTAGACCGCCAGCTAGAGCATGCCAGTTCAATACTGCGTGAGAAGGCTACGAGTTGGGGTCTTCTCGTAACCAGGGTTGACTTCACAACATTCACCGTCGCGCTCAGTCCCGACGTCCCGTTCGGCTTTACCCGGGAACTCGATTTGCTCTGAAGAGCGAAAGCCTCCGTGCACCCTCATGAGCAAGGATGCGGCGCATGCCTATTAGAAGAGCCACGCCACGAAGAGCTGGAGAAGCACTCCTGTCTATTTGGACGGGACTCAGGCCCTGCGGAAACTGCCAATCCCGAGTGAGCTGAGTTTTATGCCCATCGCGGCTTAGCAGAACCCGTACCAATCGGGGGTGGGGCGCTGACCGTTGCTGGGTGAAAGACCCAGGCTCGACGCCAGACACGCCCCCTTTTGCGTGCACTCCCCACATGCGCCGATAGCGGATCTTTCCTCAACCTAGACTGACGAAATCTCCGTGATGGGTGCCGAATATTTCAAGTGCCAAACAGATTACAACGATGGCCGGGAGCCCGACCGCCGAGAGAGTAGAACTTATGACCATTCAAGCAGCCCCCACCGCCTCGTCATAGGCCTTAAAACACGGAGGGAATTGGATGCCGCTTTGGACGGGGCGCTGGGTCTCTTGAAGCCGGCGGCCATGGCCGAACAGGTCGGCATCCTGGTAACGCGGCTCTCCCCTGGCTGTTACGAGGCCCGGCTGAACGGTGAACTGCCGCCGGGCACGATAAGGGAGAGCCGGGGTACGTCTTCCAATGAACCGCGATAGGGGAGGTATCTCCGACGAGACGACCGACAACTGGATGCCGGTCGTATGCTCAACGGCCGGCCACGCTCCCTGCTCGCTGCGACAGGCGGCCGCGAAGCTCGCGGCGGGGCGAAAAGGGCCGAAAGAATCCCTCACGCGATGTGAAGTCGATGCCTTCCTGTTGCTTGCGTCAGGGCACCGGGTCGTTGTCCTGGATCACGAAACCGGTGAAGTCTGGCACGGTGCGGTTGACGAGCCTTTTCCGGAACACGGGCTTGTCTGGGTGGTCACGGATTTAGGCGAGCGGAAGGTGCTCGACATTGCCCTGCACACGATCTGGAGACAGGATGCGCGTCACGTCTGTGGCAGCCAGCGCGAAGACCCCGGCAGCACCTGATCCTAATAGCCATACCGGATCTCCGCGAAAATGCGGCTTGGCGTGAATGACCGCCGGTCGCGCCATCAGATCACGAAAAAATAGGAGGAGACACCAGCCATGCGAGAAAAACTCGATATCAGCGCCGCGTCCGCGGGTCCGTCCGCTTGGTCCGTGCCGATCGCGGATGATTCGCACGCCGGCCGCACGAAGACCGATGCGGAACAGACCGGTCAGACGGCCGACGGCATAAGCGAGCGGCCAGCCTGGCCGTCGTTGTCGACTCATGCATTCGGCGTGCTGCTGGCCGCGGAGCTTGACGATCTGCGGAGACGGCAGCAACCAGGCCTGAACCAGCCCCGCACATACTCAAGGCGACTCGCATCTGCACAAAAATCCGAAGTATGGCGGGATCAACTCTTGGCGGGGATCGAAGATCTCGCCAGCGAGCTGAAAAGGAAGGTGGCCCACTTTGCGTTGTTCTGCGCGGTCCAATCGTCCGATCAGGCCTCAGCCCGAGCCAACGCGTCTGCTGTGGCATGGATGCAGGAAGCCCTCGAAGATATCGCCGCGACGGCACTGGGCATGGAAATGGAATCCCGGGAGATGCTCCTCCGAGCAAGGCAGGCCGATTTTCTCCGGGCGAGTGAGGCCGAAGGCAGGATCTAATCTTGGGCACGGCCCAGGATCAGAAATGAGAAACCGTGGACGGATCAGTATTACTGCTGTGTTCTGCGCGGCGGCGGACCGCTGGCGCCTGACGCCGCCCGCCTAAGATTCGGAAGGCTTCCCAAGATACGAGGAAAATTCTGGACATACTCGATGACCCCGCTATGGGGCCTCTTCGAAGTATGGAAAGGGTAGCCGACGCCACTGGCACCCGCTTCCACAATCCCGACCCCCTGGAGGTTGAAGCCGTGAACCGCCCTCGCCGGCAGTTCCAGGGCAGTCTGATAGACCATGGAGTGCCGCCGCCGGCCGGCGGCGCCTCAGCCCCTCCTCTGCTCCTCACCCAACGCCAGCTTGTCATAATCTCCGTTATCGGCGTGCCGAAATCCGCGGGGGAGTGGGCCCGAAGCGGGCCAAAAGAGGTCGGTGGGCCGCAGATTGATGCGGTCGCGACGTCCGCCCTTCGGACGGTCGGGGCCGAGTTCTGGGCCCGGCATTCCATCGCCGAACTCTCCGCGAAAACGGAGGACTGGCTCGCAACCAGGGCCGGCTGAGCGAGCCCGTGGTGATCCGCGAAGGCGAAACCCAGGTGTGTTCCCACGCGTTCATACCGATAAGGCCGAAGGCGATCAGACAGGATCCAAGGGGCCGGAACACCCCGGTTGTGATCCCGCGCTCGATAACGCGTCAGGACCAGCTGTGCCCCCGACTGACCCCTTTGGTCGGCAATGAAGAGAGACAGGCTCGCGCCGCACACGCGTCGTCACGCCATCGGTTCCGGAACAAGCACGAGGGGAGCCGGCGACGGTTCACCGAGTCGCATCAGCGGCATTCTGTCCGGTTCTTACACCTAGACAGAGGCTCCACGGGACCGATGGGAGAGCGATTCTGCGTTCGGTCTGATGGGATGGTGAGAAGATTCCACCGACGAGGCTGGCCGTGTTGGTAGCGAGAATGACTTGATTCTGATCCACGATGCACGTGTTTGGCGGCAAGAACCGGAGGAACGGATCGAATCCAGTCTGGAGACGGCTGACGAGGACGTCAACGGCAGCGACGCCAGCCATCCTGCCGTCCCTCATGACTCGCTTGGTGAAGGAGACGACGTGCTCGTTGGATCCGAGGGCGTCCACGTAGGCGTAGCTGGCGTGGACCTCGTCATCAGCGTCGTGCGCGGGCCACCACGGTGCTGTCGTGTAGCCATAGAACTCCAGATCCACTTCCACCCGCTGCGCCGATTCCGGACCCGACGGGATGTAGCACCAGAAGAGGCCCAGTTCGCCGAAGAAGGATGGATCGGCCACGAATCCCGTCCCACACAGAGCCGGCACGGCTTTCGCTAGGTTCTGGCACACGTCGTAGACAGTCACCAACTGATCCAGCCTGCCGCTCTTTGAGCGGTCGAGGTCAGTTTGGACGGCTTCTTCGACGGTCCGGATCGACGCGACCATGGTCCCTTCGAGGCTCGCAGCGAACGATTCGACGGCGGAAACTGCGCTATCGATGCCGTCGATCCCTGGCGGCGCTCCTGGTGGCGGAGATTCCAAGGACATCCGCAGATCGATGAGGCGGTTCATATCCTGGCGCACATGGTCTTCGGCGAGGGCTCGTGCTCGAATGGTGTCCCCGGCTCGTATTGCGTCCACGATCATCGTGTGCTCATTCGCTGCCGCGCGTCGGCGGTCGGAAGCGCCGGTCCACACCAATGCCCCTACCGCGGCCTGCATCGCCATCTCCTGACGGGCGAACAGGACGGATCCCGACGTGGCCGCGAGCTCTATGTGGAATCGGCTGTCCGCTCGCGTCATTTCAACGGGTGTCTGCGCCGTCTCGATCATCACAGCCATCGAAGCGAGGCGCCCGATGGTGACCTGCTGCGATCGGCCGGCCACCGCCGTGGCGACTGCCCCTGCTAGGAAGGCCCGGTATTCTCGGATGTCGCGCAGCTCCTCAAGGGAGTACGCGGCAAGGGCGTCCTGCTGAGCCCTGGTGATGTCTCCGGTGCTCGCCCTCACGAAGCTTCCGCCGCCTTTGCCGCGTCGTGTTTCCAGAAGTCCCCGATGACGAAGCTCGGCGAGGGCGGCACGCAGCGTCAAGGTGGAGACGCGCATCCTTGCCGCCAGCTCGCTTTCACTGGGGAGCTGGGTTCCGTCTTCCAGTACGCCCAGCTCAATCGCATGACGGAGTCGGCGCCCGATCTCTTCGCCACGCTCGACAGTCTCTAACGGCGCGAATGCAAGTTGCTCTCTCCAGCTCATGGAACACGTCCTTAAATCTGTGCGGCGAACGAACGATACCTTTGACATTTAACCTTCAATGTTCATTGACATTTGACATTAAAGGTCTAAAGTCAAGTGTATCAGGGGGAGACGGGACACGCGTCCCTGACCATTCCGATCATCACGCAAGGAGTCGATGGTCATGATAGATAGCACGGATGTCGTCCACGTCTGGCAGCGAGCCGGGAACTCGACGCCGGTCCACCGCCTCACCCTTTACGCACAGGCGCTTACCGCAAATTGTCCGATCGGCGCCTACCGGACATTGAACGATGCGCAGGAGGACAAAGCAATCCTCGCCCTGTTCTGCGTGGACCGCCCCCGGGCGACCATTGCTTCCCTCCATCAGGTGCCCCCTCTGGCCCTCTCCGGCTACCACCAGTTGCTCCACGACCTCGCCCGCGAAGGGCTCGGGCCGGGCGATGGATTCCGCGCCGAAGCCCCCCGCTTCGGCCATTCACCCGACACAGCCCTTCACCAACGCATGGACACCCCCGCTTTCCGGGGAGGCGAACCATGAAGCGCCGCAGCTCTGGAGCCAGCACTGTACCGTTCGCTCCCGCGGGTGCACGCATCCGGACAGTCCTCCCCCAATTGCCGGCGCTGGTGCGAGCTCGGGCCGACAACCCGGTCGCTTGGGATGAGCTCATGCGTGAACTAGACGCCGACTACGCCTGAAGCCGCTCGAACACTATAGAAGGGAACGACGGTATGCCCCGGGAAAAGGGCTTTACGCATTGCCGCTCCAACTCCTACGTGGAGTTCTACGGGAACCAATGGCTGATTATTCCGTTTGCACCTGTCGCACAGCCTCACTTCTTTGTCTGTACGCCAGGTCCCGCGCACCCGGATTCCACGTGAAAAAGACGGAAGGCGACCTCAACGCACGCGATGTAGTGGCCGCCACCGGGCCGCCAGCACACAGCCGCCGGCATCGGATTCACCGAACGCTCCAACGGTTACGCCACCTGCCAGGGCCCTGGGGCGTTGCAGAGGATCTATGACCGGCTACAACCTGGCACCATTGAGGATTTCTTCCAACGCTGGATGAGCGGGCTGCCGCTGCAATTGACTGACGGTGACCGCCACGCAGGTTACTGGTGGTAGCTGTCGATGCGCCAGATCGAAGTCTTGCGCACCTTGGACTTCGACGCCCCACGCCGGGCCGATCATTCTTCGAGGCGCTGGTCGCCGACAATCTCGACGTTGGAAGACCAGACAGCATCGAACTGATCTTCAACCGGACACCGCCTCTACGGGCGCGGAGTACTACCACCGGAAATCGGGACGGCGAAAACAAAACTAGTCACCCGCGACACGTCGCGTTCTAACTGCGAACACCTACGAAAAGAGGAGAAATCATGCCCAGACGCCGAGTGACCCACAATAGCCTGACTCAGACGGCATTCCGATCAAGCGGGCCGGGTCAGAACATCTTCGCTGAAGAAGCACCAGCTCCGCTTCAGGATTTTGGCATTGACGAATACTCTGCATCCCCTTGGATTGGCCTTCACTACAGGCACGAGTTCCTGCTCCACTACAGGCACGAATTGCTGGAGCATCAGGATCTGAAGGACTAACGCAAGAAGATAGTTCCGCCCCGAATGCGCCTTTAATCCATTACAAACCCGAAGCCTGCAAGGCGACAACGTGTGCATCGGGTGCCAGCACGTCACACTCCAGACCGAACGGCAACGCTGGGACGGTCGACGCCGTGCAAGGCGCCCGCCGCTCTCACGAGCGCCAGATGCGAGAGTGCCTGCGGAAAGTTGCCAGCCATCCGTTGTTCCTTCACCGCGAACTCTTCACTAAGCAGGCCGAGCTCGTTGGAAAACCCCACCAGCTTGTCCATGAGAATTGTGGCATCGACCTTGCGGCCTGTGCGTGCGGACTGTTCCACAAGCCAAAACGAGCACGCAAGGAAAGGCGGCTCTCCGGGATCCAGCCCGTCGACCCCGTTCTCGGTACGGTAACGCAGCAATAGACCGCCGTCTGTGAGGAGTTCTTTCTCCAGCCGATTTACGGTACCCGGTATGTGCTCATCGTCGTAGGCAAGAAAGCCAACCTGCCATCGGGGACTCTCCCATGGTCGACTCGCTAAACCATGACTGTCTGCAGGATCCGTTCAGCGGCGAGCTGATGGGCGCTGCGACCGACGCCGGCAACGCCACCCGCGGCATCAGCCGCGAGGAGCAGGACGAAGTCGCCGCCCGTT
>NZ_JBFTPY010000034.1:0-20211 GCF_056398725.1 Arthrobacter sp. 01T425
ATGGGCCTTCAAGCGCTTCTACGCCACGGAATCAGCCCGCAGAAACGCCCTCCCGGCATGGCTGCACCACTACAATCACCACAGGCCCCACACCGCAATCGGAGGCCAGCCGCCCATCAGCCGCTTAACCAACCTCCCTGGGCAGTACAGCTAGTTCTTCTGCTCCCCGGCGCGGAACATCCGCACGGCGTCGCGCATTGAGGCGCGGGCGCGCTTGCGGTCGCCGGCAGCATCGTACGCACAGCTGAGCCGGAACCAGGAACGCCAGTCCTCGGGGGCAGCTTCGGCCTCAGCGCGGTACTTCTCAAATTCGGCGTCGGCGGCTTCGCGGATGATCCGGCCGGCGGGCGTGCGCGGCAGAGTGTCCTCCGGCAGGCCCCCCTCGGCTTCGAGGATCTTTGCCAACCGCTCAGTGCGGGCACCAAACAGCAGTTCCCGGATCAGGGCCCAGGCCCCGATGACCGGCAGCACCAGGTAGGCGACGCCGATCGCCTTCGCCACGAGGCTGGGGTCGGACATCAGGAGCACGGAACGTTGAAGGGACACCACCAGGTAAAACACGAGCAGCAGGGTGACGGCCCCCACCCAGATCTTGGTGCGGTTCGCTTTCAGGGCTGTCAAGGCAGCGGACATCTGACTCAGAGTCCCAGGTCCAGGTAGCCGTCGAGTCCCACGGTGAGACCGGGGTGAGCGGCGACGCTGCGGATCCCCAGCAGCACCCCGGGCATGAAGGACGCACGGTCGAAGGAGTCGTGGCGGATGGTCAGCTGCTCCCCCGGCCCGCCCAGCAGGACCTCCTGGTGCGCGACAAGACCGGCCAGCCGGACACTGTGCACCCGGATGCCGTCGACGTCGGTGCCGCGGGCACCGGCGAGTTCCGAGGTGGTGGCGTCCGGGCTGGACGGCACGCCAGCCTCGGAGCGCTCGGCCGAGATCAGCTGTGCCGTGCGCACGGCCGTGCCGGAGGGCGCGTCAACCTTGTCCGGGTGGTGAAGCTCAATAATTTCAACGGATTCGAAGTACTTGGACGCCTTGGCGGCGAAGGCGGAGGCCAGGACGGAGCCGAGGGCGAAGTTCGGGGCGATCAGGACGCCGACGCCGGGCCGGTTGGCGAGGAGTTCTTCCAGCCCCGCGAGCCGGCCGGCATCCCAGCCGGTGGTGCCGACCACGGCGTGCATGCCGTGCTCGACGGCGAAGCGAACGTTCGCCTCGGTGCTTTCGGGGACGGTCAGGTCCACCACGACCTGCGCGCCGGAGCTGACAAGGGAGTCGAGGGGGTCGTTGCGGCCAAGGGCCGCGACGAGCGTCAGGTCCGCGGCGGCGTCGATGGCCTTCACGGCCTCTGCGCCCATGCGCCCGCTGGCGCCCAGCACGGCGACGGAGAGTTGTTCGGTCATGCCATCAACCCTACCGCCGGGGCCGCTGCGTTCCGGAACCGGCGGCGCTTGGTTACAGGGCCGCCGCCGGGGGCGACAGCCTGACCGCCACGCGGCGTGAGCAACGTTCCGCAAGGCCCGGGCCGCCGGCTCGATGGGTCACACGCCGACCCAGGCCTGTCAGGCTGGATTGACGCCCTTATGCCTGTCAATCTAAACTGACAGGCATGGAGACTGATGACCTGTCCGCGCATATTCATTCACTCGACCCCGCCGTCGGTCTGCGGGCGGTCGGCGCCCTCCATCGCCTGGCAGAACAGGTCGAGGCAGCGCAGGTCAGAGCTGCCCGACAGCGGGGATGGACCTGGGAGCAGATCGGCGACGCCCTGGGCGTCTCGCGGCAGTCCGTCCACGCAAAATACCGAGAGTGAGATCAAGCCATGTTTGAACGATTTGCCGACGACACCCGAAAAATCGTTGGCTTCGCCATGGACGAGGCCCGCTGCAGCGGCGACAAGCGGCTGGGCACGGATCATCTGCTGCTGGGGGCGCTCCACGATCCTGCTCCCGCCGCCCTTCTGGGTGTCACGCTCGATCAGGCACGGGCCGCGGCGGCGAGGCTTGACCGCACGGCACTCGCATCAATCGGTATAGATGCCCACGGCTTTGAGCGCGTCCCCATGCCCAGCCGGGGGAAGAAGCCGCCCTTCAGCTCGGGCGCCCGGTCGGTAATGGAAGGCATGCTTCGGTACGCCATGGACCAGAAGTCACGACAAATCACCACCGCGAATCTGCTGCTGTCGCTGCTGGACTGCCAGGAACACGATCCGGCAGCCGTGCTGCTGAAGGAACTGGGGGTCGACCGGGCGGGGGTCCGGCGCAGGGTTATTTCCTCCTGATCCGGAGCCGGCTTCCTGCCGGTCACCACGGCGTCTACTCGCCGGCGCCGACCCACTCCACGCTGCCGTCGGCGAAAAACTGTTCCTTCCAGATCGGCACTTGGGCCTTGATCCGGTCGACGAGTTCTGCACATACGGCGAAGGCCTGGCCGCGGTGGGCCGCCGAGACGGCGCACACCAGAGCCGGATCGCCGATCTCCAGCATGCCGATCCTGTGGGCCGCCCAGATCCGCACCGGCTGCCGCTCGTCCCGCGTGGCGCCGGCGCCGCCGGCGGCGTCCTCCGGAGATCCGCCGGGCGCGGCACTCCCGGCCGGGACCGAGTGCTCCGCCACAAGCCCGGCGACGACGTCGGCCATCACCTGGTGGGCCGTCGGGTGGGCGCTGTAGCTGAGCCGGGAGACCTGCTTGCCGCCGTCGTGGTTGCGGACGACGCCGCTGAAGCTGACCACCGCTCCTGCCGTGTCCGACTCCACCGCCGCGATGGCCTGCTCCACCGAGATGGGTTCGGCGCTCAGCACGGCGTGCACGATTTCAAATCCGGTATTAGTGCCCATGGCTGCCTTCCAGTTGGTCGCAAAGGTGTCCAACGATGGGATCCAGCACGGCCAGACCGTCCATCACGCCTTTCGGGGATCCGGGCAGGTTCACGATGAACGTCTGTCCGGCTGCGCCCGCGTGGCCCCGGCTGAGCATGGCCATCGGAGTCTTGGCCGTTCCGGCGTTCCGGATGCCCTCCATGATGCCGGGGATTTCCCGGTCCAGCAGGGGCAGCGTCTGCTCCGGAGTTGCGTCGGTGGGGCTCAGCCCGGTGCCGCCGCTGGTGATGATGACGGCCGGCTGCTGGCTCAGCAGGGCCCTCAGCGCGGCCCCGACCGGCGCCCCGTCCGGCACCACCATGGCGGGGAACGGCTCGAAGCCGTGTTCGGTGAGCCAATCGATGATCACAGGGCCCGTGAGGTCCTCATAGACACCGGAGGCCGCCCGGGTGGAGGCGATCACGACACCGGCCTTGCGGCCCGTGGCCTCGCCGTGGCGGTGGGGTTCAGGCATGTTCATAGGGTCCAGTCCCCGCTCTTGCCGCCGCTTTTGGCGAGCACCTTGATATCGGTCAGGACCGCGTGCTTGTCCACGGCCTTGATCATGTCGTACACGCTCAGTGCCGCGACCGTCGCCGCAGTCAGGGCTTCCATCTCGACCCCGGTGACGCCGCGTGTCTTGACCGTGGCGAAAATTGTCACGGCGTCGGTGTCGAGCTCAAAGTCGATGGTGACCTTGGCGATCGGCAGCGGGTGGCAGAGCGGGATCAGGTCCGGCGTCTTCTTGGCCGCCATGATCCCGGCGATGCGGGCCACGGCCAGGGCGTCGCCCTTCGGGAGCTCACCGCCGCCGAGGAGGGACAGGACCTCGGCCGTGCTGCGGACGGTCGCGGTGGCCGTGGCTTCCCGGGTGGACTGCGCCTTGTTGGACACATCCACCATCTGGGCCGTGCCGTCGTGGCGGAGGTGGGTCAGGCGGGTGTTGCCCACGGCTCTTTTGTCCGCTTCGCCGTTGCCCGCTTCGCCGTTGTCCGCCGGTGCGGCATCCGCTTCAGGGTTTTCTACATCATTCACAGGATCCATACTTCCACTTCGTCGCCCGCTGCGAGCGCCGCTGTTCCCTCTGGCACGTGGACGAGGGCGTTGGAACGGGCCAAGGCATGGACCAAGTGGGAGCCCGCGCCGCCCTCCAGCCTGACCGTGCCGTCCGGAGCCAGCGTGCCGCGCCGCACCTGGTGCTTGCCCGCCGGGGAGGTCAGCGGTTCGGCGAGGCGCGCGCGGACGGCGGGCCGGGGCGCCGGGGCGCCGAACAGTTCCGTGAGGACCGGGCGCAGGAACATTTCAAAGGACACCAGGCAGCTCACCGGATTGCCCGGGAACCCCAGCACAGGGACGCCATCGAAGCTGCCGATCCCCTGCGGGCCGCCCGGCTGCATCGCCACGGCGCCGAATTCGACGTCGTGTCCGGCCATTGCCTGCCGGACCACCTCGTAGGCACCTTTGCTGACGCCGCCGGTGGTGACGATCAGGTCCGCGGCGGGGGCGTGCCGGCGCAGCAACGCGGCGAGCTCATCCGGCTGGTCCGTGGAGACGCCGGTCCGTGTGACCTGGAGCCCGGCCTGGCGCATGGAGGACTCGAGCAGCGTGCCGTTGGAGTCGAAGATCTTGCCCGGTCCGAGCGGGCTGCCCGGTTCCACCACCTCGTCGCCGGTGGTGACCAGGAGGACCCGGAGGGAGGGACGGACGGGCACCTCCGTGTAGCCCATCGCCGCCAGCAGTCCCAGCTGGCCGGGGCCGAGGAAGGTCCCCGCGCTGAGGGCGAGCTCGCCGGAGCGGATGTCGCTGCCGGCGTCGCGCACGAACGTTCCGGCGGCGGCGGCCGGCAAGTGGACCGTGGCGGGCTCCCCCGGCACCGGGAAGGAATCGGGCACGGCCTGCTCGATGGGAACGACGGCGTCGGCCCCGGCCGGCATCATCGCGCCGGTCATGATCGGGGCGGCCGTGCCGGCGGCCAGTTCCGCCGGTGTGGCTCCGGCCGGGACGGGCGCGACGACACGCAGTTCCCTGCCGCCGTCGGGCACGTCGGCGCTGCGGATCGCGAAGCCGTCCATCTGCGAGTTGGCGAAGGGGGGAAGGTCCAGCGGCGCCAGGATGTCGGCGGCGAGCCCCCGGCCCAGGGCTTCGAGCAGCGGGAGCCGTTCCACCCGCCCCTCGGTGCGCAGGGGGGCCAGCAGGGCCCGCACCTTGTCCCGGTGTGCTTGAACGCTGACATGCCTTGTCTCGGTGCGGTGCATGCGTTTCCTGACCTCTGCTCGGCTCGCTAGGACTTCACGTCAACTCTAACCGTGTGATAACCCGTGGCTCCGTTCGGCGCGACCGGTGCGGATTCCTCGGCCTGCGGCACGCCGTCGAGGGCTGTGGCCCGGACCTGGACCTCATATTGTCCCGGCTCCAGCGGCAAGGCCAGCTTCCACTGGTACCAGGTGTCCTTGGAGATGCCGGGGGCCAGCTCGGCCTGATGCCAGTCGCCGCGGTTGACCCGCAGCTCCACCTTGCCGATGCCCGTGTGCTGGGCCCACGCGACGCCGCCGAAGACAACCGTCCCGCCCTTCACGTTGGCCCCGTCGCGCGGCACGTCAATGCGGGACGATGTCTTGATGGGCCCGCGCTCGCTCCAGCCGCGGGGCGTCCAGTAGGCGACGTCGTCCGCGTACCGGGTCACTTTCAGTTCGGTGACCCACTTCGTGGCGGAGACGTAGCCGTACAGCCCGGGCACGATCATCCGGACGGGGAATCCATGTTCGAGCGGAAGCGGTTCCCCGTTCATGGCGACGGCCAGCAGCGCGTCGCGGTTATCCGTGAGGGCCTCCAGCGGGGTCCCTGCCGTCCAGCCGTCCGTGCTCCGGGAGAGCACCATGTCCGCCCCGGGCTTAGGGCCGGCCATGGCGAGCAGTTCGCGCACCGGCCAGCCGAGCCAGCGGGCATTGCCGATCAGGTCCCCGCCGACCTCGTTGGAGACGCAGGCGATGGTCACGTGCCGTTCCGTCAGGGGTTTGGCCAGGAGAGTGGCGAAGTCGAGCTCGATCTCCCGTTCCACCAGGCCCGTGACTTTCAGCGTCCATTCCGCAGGATCCACCAGCGGGACGCGCAGGGCGGTGTCGATCCGGTAGAAATCCCTGTTCGGCGTCACGAGCGGGCCCAGTCCGTCCAGCCGGATCTCGGCGCCGGCCGGGATGGGCGGCGCGGGAGCGGCGGGCACCGGGAGGACCAGCTTGCTGCGCACGTCGCTGACGACGGCGGCCGCTCCCCTGAGGGTGGAGGCGAGCACACCGGCGACGGCGGCAACCGCGGCTGTCCCGCCCAGCGCCAGCAGGAACCTGCGCCGGGCGGGCCCGGCTTCGTTGGCTGTGGCATCTGCAGGCGCCACGGCAGGGGCGTCCTGCGGAGCCGGCTCAACCGGTGGTGTTTCCGGCGGGCCGGACGCCACCGCCGGTCGCCGGCCGGCATCGGGTTGCCACTCCAACAGTTTCCGGATGAGCCACCGCAACAGCGCGATCCCCACCAGTGCCACCAGCACCGGGACGGGGATGGCGTTGGCGGTCAGGTCGGCCCGGCTCAGCACGGCCACGAGCCCTACCGCGCCGAACACCGCGATGAGAATCACCCCGGCGAAACGGCGCCGCGCTTCGAGGACTCCGGAGAGCGCCGCGAGCGCGGCGATGACCAGTGCCATGCCGCCCAGGAGTGCCACCTTGTCCGCCGTGCCGAACAAGGAAATGGCCCACTCCTTGACGCCCGGCGGGACGGTGTCGATCACGGCCCCGCCGACGGCCGTCACCGGAGACACCGTGGGGCTCACCAGGCTGGCCGTGAGTTCACCGAGGACCACCGCCGTCCCCACGGCCACCAGTCCGGCCCCGGCGGCCCACAGGTCCCGGGACTGCCGCTGCCGGACTCCCGGTTCCGTATGCTGCTGTTCCCTGCCGCCGGTTTCCTTCCCCTGCCCGTCAAAGCTGACGCCGCTGCTCACTGTGCCCATCCCGTCCGGAGTTTTTCCTCTACCGCGTCGCGCGGAATCCTGTTGTGTGCTCCCTCGGCTGTTGCTGCCGGGGCTGCTGCTCCCCCGGCAGCAGGCTCCCCGGCAGAAGTGCCGTGGCTGCCACCCGGCTTCTGGCCGGCGGCTCCCTGGCCGGGGAGCAGCAGCGAGAACCGGCATCCGCCGTCGACGTTCTCCACGGTGACGGTGCCTTGATGGGCGCTGACGATTCCGGCGACAATGCTCAGGCCAAGGCCGGCGCCGCTGTAGCGCATGACGCCTGCCGGCTCATCCGGCCCGGGCGCCCGGAAGCCGTCGCCCGGGGCCGCGCCATCAGGGGCCATTCCGTCCAGTCCGTCGTCCGGGGCGGCCCAACGGCCGGTCTGCCGCCGCGCCGGGTCCTTTTGCCAGCCGGTTTCGAACACATGCGGGAGGTCCGCTTCGGGGATCCCGCCGCAGCCGTCGGTGACTGCGACGACGGCCCGGTCACCGTCCCGGCCGACTTCCACGGTGACCCGGGAGCCGGGTCTGCTGTGGACGATCGCGTTGAGCACGACGTTCCGGATGGCACGCCCCATCGAGGGGCCGTCGGCGAGGGCCAGGCTTTCCCGTTGGCCGCCGCCGTCGAGCGTAATGCCGTGCTGCTCCGCCAGCGCGGCGAGGTCGGCAATGGCGTCGCTGGCGAGGTCGTACAGGTCCAACGGCTCGGCCTTGAGCCGCATAGTTCCGGCATGGATCTTCGACAGTTCCAGGAGGTCGTTGACCATGCCGGCCATGAGGTCGGTCTGCGCGATGAGCTTGCGGTAGTAGGCGGGGACGTCCGCGGCCATCCCGTCTTCCAGGGCCTCGGTCATGGCGCGCATGCTCGCCAGCGGCGTCCGCAGGTCGTGGGAGATCCAGCTGACCAGTTCGCGGCGGGCGTTTTCGACGGCGGCCTCCCGCTGCCGGGAGGCCTCCAGCATCCGGCTGCTGGATTCGAGCTCGGCGGCGAGGGCGGCAAGTTCGTGGCTCATCACCGGGGACTGGATCCCGGGGCTCTCGCCGCGGCCGATGCTCCGGGCAGCCTCGACCAGCGCCTTGGCGTTCCGCGAGACCCTCGCTCCGAGCACGAGCGCGATCGAAACAGCCACGGCGGAAGCCACGGCCAGGACGTACCACATCACTTCGAGGTCCCGGGCCGAGATGAACATCGCGTTGAAGGCGCTGACCATTCCGGCCGTCAGGACCGCCACGGCGGCGAGCACCACCACACAGATCTGGACCGCGAACGAGGCCCGGCGCAGGGATTTCAGGATGAGCAGCGACGCGGCCCCGATCACGGCTCCCCAGGCCAGGGCCCAGCCGATGATGGTCAGGAGTTCAGAGGTCTGCATCGGCGGACTCCTCCTCATCGCTGGGGTCCAGCCGGTAACCCACGCCCCAGACCGTTTTCAGGACGGAGGGGCGGGTGGGGTCGTCCTCGATCTTCTCCCGCAGCCTCCGCACGTGCACCGTGACAGTGGACAGGTCCCCGTAGTCCCAGCCCCAGACGGCTTTCATGAGTTCCTCGCGGCTGAAGACCTGCCGGGGACGGCGGAGCATGAAGGCCAGAAGGTCGAACTCCCTGGCCGTCAGCGCCAGGGGCCTGCCATGGCGGGAGACGGTGCGTGCGGCCGGGTTGAGGTCGAAACCGCCCACTTCGACGGAGGGCTCCGGGCTGAATTCGGGAATGCTCCTGCGCAGGACCGAACGGACCCGCAGTACCAGCTCGCGGGGCGAGAACGGCTTGGTGACGTAGTCGTCAGCGCCGGCTTCCAGGCCGAGGATCCGGTCGTCTTCCGTTCCGAGGGCAGTGAGCATGATGACCGGGACACTGTGTGCGGCACGGAGCCGGCGGCAGACTTCCACACCGTCCAGGCCCGGCAGCATCCGGTCCAGCAGGACGAGGTCCGGGCGGCGTTCGGCCGCAAGGCGCAGGGCCGTGAACCCGTCGGCGGCGAGGACCACCTGGTATCCCGCCTGGACGAGGTAGTCCCGGACCACTCCGGCGATGGTCGGTTCGTCCTCGACGAGGAGGATGCGCCGGTACTCCGTTGCGTCCGGGGCCGGCTGGGTCTTGTTCACGCTTCCAGCATAGGTTCGCGGCCACGGTCCGGGCAGGGCTCCGGACCCCCGCCGGACATCGTTCCCGAATCCGTAATATCCGTGCCGTCATGCGGCTGTGACGTGGGCCGCGAGGTGGCGTAGCCTGACTCTATGACAGTTCAACTGGGTATGCCCCAGCCCCGCGCGGCAGGCAGTCCCGGAGCGGGAGTGCCTGCTGCAGCCGCACTGTCCGGGCGTCCGGAGGGCCTGGTTGCAGGGCTCGTGGATCGCTACGGCCGCCGTGCCACGGACATGCGCCTCTCACTGACGGACAAGTGCAATCTGCGTTGCACCTATTGCATGCCGGCCGAGGGCCTGGAATGGCTGTCCAAGCAGGCGGTGATGTCCGCGGAGGAAATCGTCCGGATCGTGCGGATCGGCGTCGACATGCTCGGCGTGCGTGAACTGCGGCTGACCGGAGGCGAGCCCCTGGTGCGGGCGGACCTGCTGCAGATCATCGCCGCGCTCCGCCAGGGCCACCCCGACCTGCCAATCTCGATGACCACCAACGCCGTCGGCCTGGACAAGAAGGCCGCCGGACTCAAAGCCGCGGGACTGACCAGAATCAACGTCTCGCTGGACTCCCTGCATGAAGAAACCTTTACCAAGCTGACCCGCCGGCCCTTCCTGGACAGGGTCCTCGCCGGCGTCGACGCCGCCTGGGCCGCAGGCCTGGGCCCGGTCAAGCTCAACGCTGTACTCATGCGCGGCATCAACGACGCCGAGTCCCCGGCACTCCTGGCGTGGGCACTGGACCGCGGCTATGAACTGCGCTTCATCGAACAGATGCCGCTCGACGCGGACCACGGCTGGACCCGGCGGAACATGATCACCGCCGCGGAGATCCGGGAACTGCTCTCGGTCGATTACGTGCTCAGTTCCGACCCGCGGGACCGCGACGGCGCCCCGGCGGAACGGTTCGAAGTCCGGGCCCGGGTTCCCGGCACCGACCGCGCCGCCGGCCCTCTGCTCGGCACTGTGGGCATCATCGCCTCCGTCACGGAGCCGTTCTGCTCGGACTGCCGCCGGACGCGCATCACCGCCGAGGGCAAGATCATGAGCTGCCTGTTCTCGCGCGAGGAAGTGGATCTGCTGGGGCTGCTGCGCGAGGGCGCCAGCGACGAACAGCTCGCCGAACGCTGGCAGGATGCCATGTGGATCAAGCCCAAGGCCCACGGCATGGACCATGTGGGCCTCGACGCGCCCGACTTCGTCCAGCCGGACCGCAGCATGAGCGCCATCGGAGGCTGACTTTTTCGTGAATGTACGCTACTTCGCTGCCGCACGCGCTGCCGCCGGCGTGGATGAAGAACGCTACGACCTCGCCGACGGCGACACCCTCGCCTCGCTGCTCGAGGCGATCCTCGCCGTCGAGCGCCCCGAACCGCCGGCCGGTACGCCGCCGCTGGCCCGCATCCTGTCCCGCTCCAGCTTCCTGCTCAACGAAGTTGCCGTGCGGGACCATGCCGCGGCGCTCAAGCCGGCCGACGTCGTCGACGTGCTGCCGCCGTTCGCCGGCGGGTAACCCGGGCACGCCCGGCTCCATAAAGCCGGTATGTCGGGTTCACAAAATCCGGGGTATCGCGTTTAGCTGGCCGGTTCTAGAGTGTGGAATATCCGCCGCGGCGGGCAACAAACACCAACGAGGAGGGCAGCATGTTCACCTTGCAGATCGAGCATAGGATCAAGGATTTCTCCATGTGGAAAGCGGCGTTCGACCGTGATCCGGTGAACCGCGCGGCGTCGGGCGTCACCGCGTACCGCATCAACCAACCCGTGGACGACCCGCACTCTGTGGTCGTTGAACTGGACTTCGAGCAGCGCGGGCAGGCAGAGGCCTTGTTGGCCAATCTTCAGGCGAAGGTCTGGAACTCCGCCGAGGCGGCGCCCGGCCTAGAGGGAACTCCGAAGACCCGGATTCTGCAGGCCGCCTCCTAAGACCTCACGCCGGTACGGCAGCGCCCTCAGCGACGCGGCGGCACACGGTAGTCATGAAGGGCGTGAAATCGCTCGCCCTGCCCAGGCGGAGTCCGGCGGCATGAGTGAGTTCGCCGTCGTCCACCCGGAAGGTGTGCCGTGCGGTCCCGCGGTCACTTCGCCGTTCCACGGTCAAGGTGCCGCCTTCCATGCTGGCGCGCGCGGGTCCCTCGGGCGGCAACCCCAAGCTGTTGACGTGGTACCAGAAGGTCTCCGGATGGTCCGGGTCCGTCGTGAAGACACCGTGGCCTTCGGACCGGGTCCCGTCCGCATCCGTGTGCCGGTAGCTCTGGGTGACGGCAAGCCCGGCTGCTGCCCGGGAAAAGATAATCTCGGTGTCCGCGGTGCGCGCCGGACCCCACGCGGTTGCCTCCCAGTGCGTGGTCCCCGTCCAATGGCCCAGGAAAGCCTCAAGCGCCTCGCATGCACTGCCTGGCAGCGGCCGGTCCACAGTTTCTCCCATATGGAGTTCCTCCCGAGTGACCCCGCCACCATCATGGCGCCGCGCCAGTTGGAATGTCTAGGCCAGGAGTCCGAACGTCTCGGTTTCCTCGAACGGCCCGACCACCGTGACGGTCCGCGGGGCTGCCGCGAGCTCACGGGCGAGCTCCTGGACCTCCGCGGCTGTGACGGCCTTGATCTGGCGGAGGGTCTCATCGATGTCCTGGTACTCGCCGGACACCAGTTCCGCGCGGCCCAGCCGGGACATCCGGGAACCGGTGTCCTCCAGCGCCAGCACGATTCCGCCGCACAGCTGCCCCTCCGCCTTGCGCAGCTCCTCGTCTGAGATGCCGTCGGCAGCCAGCTTGTCCAGTTCGGCGCCCAGCAGATCAATGACCTGGCGGACCTTCGACGGGGTGCATCCGGCGTACATGCCGAAATAGCCGGCATCGGCGTAGGAGGAGGCGAAAGAGTAGGTCGAGTAGACGAGTCCGCGCTTTTCCCGGACCTCCTGGAAGAGGCGGGAGGACATTCCGCCGCCGAGGACGGCGTTGAGCACACTCATCACAAAGCGGCGGCCGTCGGTGGCGACCAGCGACGGGCAACCCATAATGATGTTGGCCTGCTCCACCTGCCTCTTGACCACATGCAGGCCGGCCGTGCCGGTGATCGATGCACGTTCGGTGGAGCGGCGCTGCACGGGGGCGGCCGCGGCCTCAAGGTTCCAGCCGGCGGAGTGCAGGGCATCCACCACGAGCCCGCAGACGACGTCGTGGTCCAGGCCGCCGGCCGCGGTGACCACGAGCTCGTCGGGACGGTAGTAGCGGCGGTAGTGGTCCCACACCGAGTCGCGTGCCACGGCCCGGATGGCTGCCGGCGTGCCGCCGATGGGGCGGCCCAGCGGGTGCGTTCCCAGCACGGCGGCCACGAAGTTCTCGTGCGCGACGTCGGTGGGATCGTCGCTGTCCATGGCGATTTCCTCGAGGATGACGTCCCGCTCCTGCTCCATCTCCTGCGGGTCCAGGACCGCGCCGGTGATCATGTCCGCGATGACGTCGATCGCCATGGGAAGGTCCGTGTCCAGCACGCGGGCGAAGTAGCAGGTGCTTTCCTTCGCGGTGGCCGCATTGGATTCCCCGCCGACCTCGTCGAAGGCCGAGGCGATCTCCAGCGCGGTGCGGCGCTTGGTGCCCTTGAAGAGCAGGTGCTCCAGGAAGTGCGTGGAACCGTGCTGGCCGGGAGCCTCGTCGCGGGAGCCGACGCCGACCCAGAAACCGATCGTGGCAGAGCGTTGGCCGGGCATCGCTTCGGTGAGGACGCGGACGCCGCCGGGCAGGACCGAGCGTCGCACCTCGGAGCCGCCGTCGGCGCCGTGGATCAGGGTGTCAGCGTGCTGGTTCTGCTCTAGCGGCAGGGGGACGACAGTCATCAAGGCCTTTCATTGAACACATGCCAAATCTGCCTGCCATCCTACCTTTAACAGCAGCGGGGCCGGTGGTTGATCCACCGGCCCCGCTTTTTGACTCAGGAGAGACTACTCCGCGGCGTCCGCGGAGACCTCGGCGTTGTCAGCGTTTTCCGTGTTTCCTGCATTTTCGGAGCCAGCCTCCTCAGCCACTACGGGCGAGAGGGACAGCTTTCCGCGATCGTCGATCTTGGTGATTTCCACCTGGATCTTCTGGCCCACGGAGACGACGTCGTCGACGTTGTCCACGCGCTTGCCGCCGGCGATCTTGCGCAGCTCGGAGATGTGCAGGAGGCCGTCCTTGCCCGGGGTCAGGGAAACGAAGGCGCCGAAGGTGGTGGTCTTGACGACCGTGCCCAGGTAGCGCTCACCGATTTCCGGGATCTGCGGGTTGGCGATGGCGTTGATCGCGGACCGTGCTGCGTCGGCAGACGGGCCGTTGGTGGCGCCAATGTAGACAGTTCCGTCGTCCTCGATCGAGATGTCGGCTCCGGTGTCTTCCTGGATCTGGTTGATCATCTTGCCCTTCGGGCCGATGACCTCGCCGATCTTGTCAACCGGGATCTTGACCGCGATGACGCGCGGCGCGAACTCGGAGAGCTCGTCCGGGGTGTCGATCGCGGAGTTCAGGACGTCCAGGATGTGCAGACGGGCTTCGCGGGCCTGCTTCAGGGCGGCGGCCAGGACCGAGGCCGGGATGCCGTCGAGCTTCGTGTCCAGCTGGATGGCCGTGACGAACTCGGAGGTACCGGCAACCTTGAAGTCCATGTCACCGAAGGCATCTTCGGCGCCGAGGATATCGGTCAGGGCGGCGTAACGGGTCTGGCCGTCGACCTGGTCGGAAACCAGGCCCATGGCGATACCGGCAACAGCAGCCTTCAGCGGCACGCCTGCGTTCAGCAGGGACAGCGTGGAGGCGCAGACGGAACCCATCGACGTCGAACCGTTGGAGCTGAGAGCCTCAGACACCTGGCGGATGGCGTAGGGGAATTCCTCGCGGGACGGCAGCACCGGCATGATGGCGCGCTCTGCGAGGGCACCGTGGCCGATTTCGCGGCGCTTCGGGGAGCCGACGCGGCCGGTCTCGCCGGTGGAGTACGGCGGGAAGTTGTAGTTGTGCATGTAGCGCTTGCGCGTCACGGGAGACAGCGAGTCGATCTGCTGTTCCATCTTGAGCATGTTCAGCGTGGTGACACCCATGATCTGGGTCTCGCCGCGTTCGAAGATGGCCGAGCCGTGGACGCGGGGCAGAACCTCAACCTCGGCGGTGAGCTGGCGGATGTCCGTCAGGCCGCGGCCGTCGATGCGGATCTGGTCCTTGAGGATACGCTGGCGCACAACCTGCTTGGTGACGGAGCGGAAGGCTGCGGACAGTTCCTTCTCGCGGCCTTCGAACTGGCCGGCCAGGGAAGAGGTGACCTCATCCTTGAGCTCGTCGGACGCGGTGTCGCGTTCCTGCTTGTCGGCGATCTGGAAGACAGCGGCCAGCTTCTCGGCGGCAGCGGACTCCACAGCGGCGTAGACGTCGTCCTGGTAGTCCAGGAAGACCGGGAACTCGACGGTCGGCTTGGCGGCGCGGGCTGCCAGGTCGGACTGTGCTTCGCAAAGGGCCTTGATGAACGGCTTGGCAGCCTCGAGGCCCTCGGAGACAACCTCTTCGGTCGGGGCGGTGGCGCCCTGTTCCTTGATGAGGTTCCAGGAGTTGTCGGTGGCTTCGGCTTCAACCATCATGATGGCGACGTCGTCACCGGCGATGCGGCCGGCGACGACCATGTTGAAGACGGCGTTCTCGAGCTGGGAGTGCTTCGGGAACGCAACCCACTGCGAGCCGTGCTCGTCGGCAACGAGGGCAACGCGGACGCCGCCGATCGGGCCGGAGAAGGGCAGGCCGGAAAGCTGGGTGGACATCGAGGACGCGTTGATCGCGACGACGTCGTAGAGCTCGTCCGGGTTGATGGACAGCACGGTGACGACGATCTGGACCTCGTTGCGCAGACCCTTGACGAACGCGGGGCGCAGCGGGCGGTCCATGAGGCGGCAGGCCAGGATGGCTTCCGTGGAGGGACGGCCTTCGCGGCGGAAGAACGAGCCCGGGATGCGGCCGGCGGCGTACATACGCTCTTCGACGTCGACGGTCAGCGGGAAGAAGTCGAAACCTTCACGCGGGTGCTTGCCGGCGGTGGTTGCGGACAGCAGCGCGGTCTCTTCATCGATGTAGACCATCGCTGCGCCGGCTGCCTGCTTGGCAAGGCGGCCGGTTTCAAAGCGGATTACACGCTTGCCGAAGCGGCCATTGTCAATGATTGCTTCTGAGAACTGGATTTCGGGACCCTCCATAGAGAGTCACCTCCGTTTCTTGGTTCACGGAGCCCAGCCGCATCAACCCAGCCCAGCATCTGTCTACTGGCCTGCACTGCACCCGGTCATCGATCGAGACCCACGGGCCGGGCCTCATTCCTTGAGGCCGTTCCCGGGGATCACTACCGAGGACCGCGAATGCGTGATGCGGTTGATCCTCCTGTTTAGTTTTTTCCTGAAGAAGGCGGCCCTTTCCGGTCCGGAAGGGGCCGCCCCTTAAAGCTGACTAGCGACGCAGGCCGAGGCGCTCGATGAGCTTACGGTAGCGTGTGATGTCAGTGTTCTTGAGGTAGGTGAGCATGCGCTTGCGACGACCAACCATGGCCAGCAGACCGCGCTGGGTGTGGTAATCGTGCTTGTGCTCCTTCATGTGCTCAGTGAGATCCTTGATCCGCTGAGTCAGGACTGCAACCTGGACCTCCGGCGAACCGGTGTCGCCCTCGGACGTTGCGAAATCCTTGATGATGGACTGCTTTACAGCGGCTTCAAGTGCCACAATAACTCCTAGAGATGTGCCGTGAGGCCCGAATCAGTAATTCACTGCCGGGGGTGCCGTCCCGGAATCCCCCGCCGAAGCCGGGCATTCCGTACACAACAGGAGCCAGCCGCCACGGACTGCAGCCGGATCCAACGTTCAGTTTAGTGGCACGTCCGCGGTCTTGTCGAAACCGCCGGGCGCGGCCGCCGACTCTGCCGGCGCGCCAGCTGCCTGCGGCGGTTGCGGTTTTCCACTTTCCTGGGCTGCGAGCAGTTCGCGAATAGCGGCGACACCCCGGTAAAGCTCCGCGAAGGATGTGCTGAGCGGCGACAGCCCGATCCTGATGCCCTGCGGGGCGCGGAAATCGGGAATCACGTCCTGGTCCCACAATGTGGCCGTCATTTCCCGGAAGGCCGGGTGGTCGATCGTCACGTGGCTGCCGCGCAGTTCCGCCGCCCGCGGGGTGGACAGCTGCACGCCGGCCGGCGCCAGCCAGGCGTCGTAAAGTTCGAGGGCATAAGCGGTCAGCACCCGTGACTTCTCCCGCAGTGACGCCATCCCAGCTTCCTCGATCAGGTCCAGGGTGCCGCGCATGGCGAGCATCCCGAAGATCGCCGGAGTGCCGCTAAGGAAGCCGCGGATGCCGGGGGCGGCCTCGTAGCCGGGACCCATTTCGAACGCGTCCTTGCGCCCCATCCAGCCCCAGATGGGCTGCTGCAGCCCGGCCAGGTGCCGTGCGTTGATGTAGGCGAACGCGGGCGAGCCCGGTCCCCCGTTCAGATATTTGTAGGTGCAGCCTGCCGCGAAGTCGACGTCGGCGTCGTCCAAAGCGATCTCCACAGACCCGGCGGAGTGGCACAGGTCCCACACCACCAGGGCGCCGGCGTCGTGGATTGCCGCGGTGATGCCCGGCAGGTCCGCGAGGAAGCCGGAGCGGTAGGCGATCTGGCTCAGAACCACGACGGCGGTGGCCGGGCCGGTGGCGTCCCGCACCTGCTCGACGGTGACGCCGGAGGCGGGATCGGCGTCGATCCAGCGCAGGGTCAGGCCTTCTTCACGGGCGATTCCCTCCACCAGGTAACGGTCGGTGGGGAAATTATCCGTGTCCAGGACGATCTCGGTCCGGGCCGGATCGGTGACGGCTGCCAGCGCGGCGCGGATGAGCTTGTACAGCACCACGGTGGTGGAATCGGCAATGATCGTCTGCCCCGGCGCCGCGCCGAGCACGGCGCGGCCGAGTTGGTCGCCGATCTTCTGGGGCAGTTCGAGCCATTCCTCGTCCCAGCCCCGGATCAGGCGGCCGCCCCAGCTGTCCTGGATGAAGCTGCTGATGTCGGTGACGGTCCGCTTGAGCGGACGGCCCAGGGAGTTGCCGTCAAGGTAGGACAGGGCCGTGTCCGTGCCGACGAAGTGGTCGCGGTAGCCGGCCAGCGGGTCCGCGGCGTCGAGGTCGAGGGCGCGCTGCCACAGGCTGTCCGTCGCGTCGGTGTTGGCGGAGATGCTCACTGGCCGATCTCCGTCCGCACAGCGAAGAGTTCGGGGAAGAAGGTCAGTTCGAGGGCCTTCTGCAGGAACGCGGCGCCGCTGGATCCGCCGGTGCCGGCCTTCATGCCGATGGTCCGCTGGACGGTGCGCAGGTGGCGGAAACGCCACAGCTGGAAGTTGTCCTCAAGGTCCACAAGTTCCTCGCAGGCCTCGTATGCGCCCCAGTTGTCGGCGGCGTTCTCGTAGATGTACTTGAACACCGGGACCAGTTCGGGGCAGAACTCGTGGGCCTTGGTGACGTCGCGCTCCAGCAGGGAGGCAGGGACGTCGAAGCCCTGGCGCTTGAGATAGGCGAGGAAATCGTCGTAGATGCTGGGGGCTTCGAGCAGTTCGCGCAGCATCTCGTGGGCCTCGGGGTCCGATTCGAACACCGGAAGCATCTTGGCGTTCTTGTTGCCGAGGAGGAACTCCACCGCACGGTACTGGCTGGACTGGAATCCGGAAGAGTTGCCGAGGAAGCCGCGGAACTGGGAGTACTCGGTGGGCGTCAGGGTGGCCAGCACGGACCATTGCTCGGTGAGCGTCTTCTGAATGTGCTTGACGCGGGCGATCGCCTTCAGGGCGGACCCGAGGTCGTCCGACCGCAGCCACGCGGCGGCGCTGCGAAGCTCGTGCAATACCAGCTTCAGCCACAGCTCCGTGGTCTGGTGCTGGATGATGAACAGCATCTCGTCGTGGTGTTCCGGGGTGCTGACCGGCTGCTGGGCGCTGAGCAGGGTGGGCAACTGCAGGTAGGACGCGTAGCTCATCCGCGCACTGAAATCCCGGACAATGTCCTGGTCCAGTTCCCTCGTGTTTTTCTCGATGGTCACGTGTCTTGCCTTCCTTGCCAAGTGGCTGTGAATCAGCGCGGCTCCAGTGAACCAGAACATTGTCAGCGCGGGGCCGACGCCGATCCGGCCCGGTTCTTAGCGGGCGAACAGGAGGTCGTGGGCCTGGACGACGTCCAGGCGCATCTGCTCCACCAAAGCTTCAGCCCCACGGTACGCCACCATGCCGCGGAGCCTGGCGACAAATTCCACCACAACTGTCTGGTCGTACAGATCGAAGTCATCTGGAGACTCTTCCGGGCGGTCGATCACGTGGGCCTCGACCTGACGGCTCACGCCGTCGAACGTCGGGTTCGAGCCTACGGAGATGGCGGCGGGCCAGCGCGTGCCTGCCTGGTCCACGAGCCAGCCGGCGTAGATGCCGTCCGCGGGGATGTACCCGGTGGCCGTCGAGGAGAGGTTCGCGGTGGGGAACCCGAGGTCGCGGCCGCGTGCGGCCCCGTGCACCACCTCGCCGCGCATCCGGTGCGGCCTGCCGAGGACGGCAGCGGCGGTGGCGACGTCGCCCGCGCGCAGGGCCTCGCGCACCCACGTGGACGAACAGCGGCGGTCCGTGCCGTCGTCGTCGTGGATGGGAAAGCCCTCTGAGCCGAATTCGCTGATGACCTGCACCTCGAACCCGAGCTTCTTGCCCAGCTCCTGCATGGTGGCGAGGTCGCCGGAATTGCCGCGGCCAAACCGGGCGTCGTGGCCGATCACCACGTGGCTGGCCTTGAGGCTGTCGACCAGCACTGTCGCGACGAATTCCTCGGGGGTGAGGCTGGCGAGCTCCATCGAGTACTTCATCACCAGCACGGCGTCGAGGCCGAGCTCTCCGAGGGCCACGAGCTTGTCCTCCAGCCCCATGATCAGTTCGGGAGCCGATTCCGGACGGTGTACCTGCGCGGGGTGCGGGTCGAAGGTGATGGCGACGGCGCGTGCGTGCTTCAACCGGGCGGTACGGATGAGCTGCGACAGCACCTGCTGGTGGCCGCGGTGCACGCCGTCGAAATTGCCGAACGTGACAACCGAAGGACCAAAGTCCGCCGGGACCTCGGACAGATCGTTCCAGATGTGGACCATCAACCTCGCCTTTTGCTGCCTGCCATGAACTGCTCCGGAGCGACCGTGCCGGCTCCGGAACTCTCTTAGATTACCCGCAATCCGGGCAACTCCCGGACGGTCCGCCGGGCTCCGGGGGCATCCCCGTAAAGGCCACGCCGGAGGGACCACGGTTAATCGGCGGCAGGGCGAAGGTGTGAGGCGGGCGCGCACTATCGCCCGAGCAAAAGCCGCCGCTCGCTGTCGCGCACCGTCTGTTTCCGCCAATTCCGCCAATGCAGCAGCACTGCGACGAGGATGAGGGGGACGTGGAGCCCGGGCAGGATATTCGCTAACCACCGCGGCAGGTAGATGTCCGTTACGGAGCCCGAGCCGTCGCCAAGATTTTTCGCGACGACAGTCAACGGGCATTGGAAGCCGGTGCCCGCAAAAATCAGCGATTCGCTGGCGACCACGACGGCGGCAGCCCTCGTCTTCCGGTCATTGCGGCCCGTGATGCCGGCGTACAGGACGTAGGCCATGGAGGCCTCGATCACGAGCCAGGCAAGGGTGTGGAGCGTCTTCACTACCCGCAGCATCAGACTGCGCTGGTCCATGCCTCCACCCTAGGCCCGCCGTGGCACGCAGGCTTGGGACTTTCGGCCCGGTGCAGGGAGCCCGGCGACGGAGGGCGCGGTTTCGGGGGTCCCACCGAGTCAGTCGAGGCGAGCGTCAGTCCAGGCGCGGGGGTCACTCCAGGCGGAAGTAGGTGTTCCGGCGGGGTGTCCGGGCGGGGTCGAGGTGGGGTGGTGGGGTGAACCAGGGGATGCCGGTGCGCATCTGGATGCTCCAGTGTTCCTTGTGGATCAGATGGTGGTGATGGGAGCAGAGCAGGGTGCCGTTGCCGGTTCCGGTGGTTCCGGCGCGGGACCAGTAGGTGATGTGGTGGGCCTCGCACCAGGGGGCCGGGATCGCGCATTGCGGGAAGGCGCAGCCCCGGTCCCGGGCCGTGATGGCCTTGCGGATGTGGGGCGGGAAGATGCGGGAGGCGCGGCCGATGTCCAGGACCTGGCCCTCGCCGCCGAGGACGACCGGGATGATGTCCGCGTCGCAGGCGAGCTTGC
>NZ_JBFTPY010000035.1:0-14983 GCF_056398725.1 Arthrobacter sp. 01T425
GACGCCGACACCGGCTTCGGTGAGCCCATGAACGTGGCCCGGTCGGTCCAGGAACTCGAGAACGCCGGCCTGGCCGGCTGCCACATCGAGGACCAGTTCAACCCCAAGCGCTGCGGCCACCTCGACGGGAAGAACGTCGTGGACCTGGAAACCGCCACCAAGCGGATCCGGGCCGCGGCCGATGCCCGCCGCGACCCGAACTTCCTGATCATGGCCCGGACCGACATCCGCGCCACGGACGGGCTCGAGGCCGCCCAGGAGCGCGCCAAAGCGCTCGTGGAGGCCGGTGCAGACGCGATCTTCCCGGAGGCGATGAAGGACCTGGCCGAATTCCAGGCCATCCGCGACGCCGTCAACGTCCCGATCCTGGCCAACATGACCGAATTCGGCCAGAGTGCCTTGTTCACCGTGGAGGAGCTGGCCGGCGTCGGCGTCAATATGGTCATTTATCCGGTGACGCTGCTCCGTAGTGCCATGGGCGCTGCGGAGCGTACTCTGGAATCGATTAAGGCCGACGGAACCCAGGAGGCACAGGTTGGAAGCATGCTGACCCGTGCGCGATTGTACGATCTCGTTGATTACGAGGCTTACAACCGTTTCGATACCGGAGTCTTTAATTTCCAGATCCCCGGTAAGTAAGCCCCGCATAGAACCTCCGGCACGTGCCGGTATACAGGCGTTAGGAACAAAGGAGTTTCAGCATGGCTGAACAGGACATTAAAAAGGGCCTCGCCGGCGTCGTGGTGGACTACACCGCAGTCTCCAAGGTCAACCCGGACACGAACTCGCTGCTGTACCGCGGCTACCCCGTCCAGGAACTGGCTGCCAAGTGCAGCTTCGAGGAAGTCGCCTACCTGCTCTGGAACGGCGAGCTGCCCGACGCGGAGCAGCTGGCGGAGTTCACCGCCCGGGAACGCGCCGGGCGCGCCCTGGATCCGGTCGTCAAACAGGTGATTGACGCGCTGCCCACCACCGCGCATCCCATGGATGTCTGCCGGACTGCCACGTCTGTGTTGGGGGCCCGGCACCCCCTCGCCGAGGACGCCTCGCGCGAAGCCAACCTGGCCAAGGCCATCGATCTGTTCGCCGCGATGCCTGCCGTGGTGGCCTACGACCAGCGGCGCCGGCACGGCCAGGACGTGGTGGAACCCCGCGAGGATCTGGGCTACGACGCCAACTTCCTCTGGATGACGTTTGGTGAGGAAGCCGTCCCCGAAGTAGTCGACGCGTTCAATGTCTCCATGATTTTGTACGCCGAGCACTCCTTCAATGCCTCGACCTTCACGGCCCGGGTAATCACCTCCACGCTCTCGGACCTGCACTCAGCCGTGACCGGCGCCATCGGGGCCCTCAAGGGCTCGCTGCACGGCGGTGCCAACGAGGCCGTCATGCACACCTTTGACGAGATCGGCATCCGGCCGGAGGAGTCCCTGGAGGACGCCCACGTCCGGGCCAAGGCCTGGATGGAGGACGCCCTGGCCCACAAGAAGAAGGTCATGGGCTTCGGCCACCGCGTCTACAAGCACGGCGACTCCCGGGTGCCCACCATGAAGTCGGCGCTGGACAAGATGATCGCGCACTATGGCCGGCCGGAGCTGCTGGGCCTCTACAACGGGCTCGAGACGGCGATGGACGAGGCGAAGGGGATTAAGCCGAACCTCGACTACCCGACCGGACCCACGTACCACCTCATGGGCTTCGACACCGCCACGTTCACCCCGCTGTTCGTCGCCAGCCGCATCACAGGCTGGACGGCGCACATCATGGAGCAGCTGGATTCGAACTCCCTCATCCGTCCCTTGAGCGAGTACAACGGCGTCGAGGAACGGCACCTGGCGTAGCAGGGCTTCCTGCGGGACGCACGGGACCGGACAGCCGGCACGGGCCGGCCACCTATTCGTAGGTGGCCGGCCCGTGCTGTTTGCCCGCGGACTTCAGCGCCGCGGGATCCGGACCGACGCAACAGTCTCGTTGTCCTCGTTGAGGACCACGACGACGTCGATCGTTTCGCCTGCCAGCGCCGGAGGCAGCCAGTGCCCCGCATCCTGCCACATCCGCTCCAGCGGCAACGCCGCGGAGTCGAACCATTCGGGCGTGATTTCCGGGCTCTCGGCGGGTTCGCCGTGCCACCGCCGGGTGGTGAAGAGCCGGCACGACATGTTCCAGTCAGGCCGAGCCGGAAAGATGAACTCGACAACGCCGGCGTGGGCCAGGTCCTCTTGGAGCACTATGATCCCGGCTTCTTCCCAGACCTCGCGGACCACGGCCTCGGCGTCGCTCTCCCCCGGCTCAACGTGGCCGCCGATTCCCACGATCTTGCCGATGCCAAAGCCGGTCCTTTTCATGCCCAGCAGCACCTCGGTGCCGCTCTCCGCCTCACGGAGCGGGAAGCAGAGAGTGACTGGCGTGAGCTTCATGTGCTCAACCCTATAGCTGCCGCCGGCTGCCGGCGCTATCCGGCGGCCGGGCCGTCGCCGACAAGCTGCGGCCTCAGTTCGACTGGTATCCCCTTCTGCGCGAATTCCTTGTCCATGGCCTGCTGCGGCGTGAGGCCCTGGTTGTTCGTGGCTTGGAACTCCCAGTTGTAGACGCTGGACCACTCCTGCCGGACATCGCAGAGGAACCGGCCGTTCTGCAGTCTGGCGAGCTTGAACCAGGCGTTGCCGCCGTCGAGCTGGAGTGCCCGGATCCCGTCACCGGAAATGGAGTAGGCGAGCCATCCGCCGGCGCAGCCCAGCACCGTGTAATAGCCTTGTTCGGCGGGGGCAATCGGGATGATCGCGCGCTGCTGGTCATTGCGCTGCTGGTCAATGTTGGCAAGGGTGCATGCGACCCCGCCGGTGCTCAAAGCGGCAGGACCCGCTTTCGTGGGAGACGACGGGGCGGCTGGTGAGGCAGCGGACGGGGTTGGGGACGACGGCGATGGGCTGGCGGAGACAGTCGGGGCCGGGATGCCCGTCTGGGCCGGCCCCGGCGCTGGTTGCGGCATCAGATTGCCGCCGACAACCACCGCGCCAACGATGGCTGCAGCGGCCAGTACAGTCGCGGCCGCAGCCCGCACGGCATTCCGTCGTGCCGGAGTGCGCCCTGCCAAAAGGACGACATTCGGATCCGTGGAAAATACGATTGAGCGGGCAGAGTCGCTTCCCGGCTCTGCTCCCGGCGCTCCCACCCGAGGTTTTGCATCCCTCATGAGCTGTTCGATGCGGTCCATGGCTAGTCCTTCCGTTCGGTCATGAGATGTGAGGGGGCAGCTTTCGCAAACGCCCGGCGTGCCCGGTGGAGGCGAACCGCAGCGGCGGATGAGGAACATCCCAGCGTCTGCGCCAGTTCAGCGATGGTCAGCTCGTCCCAGTAGCTGAGCATGAGGACCTCGCGGTCCCGCTCCCTGAGCTGCACCAGCACCTCTGCCACGGCGCCTCGTTCTTCATTGTTTGACTCGGGGATTTGGCTGCGCGCATCGTCCTTCAGCCTTTCGACAAGTTCCTGGCGGCGACGGCGGCCCTTGTACTCATTGCCGACCACATTCCGGGCCGTTGCCAACAGCCAGCCAATGCCGGGCGGTTCCGACAGCTCTTTCTCCCAGGCAATTCTGAAGACGTCCGCGGCCAGTTCCTCGGCGCGGTGCCGGTCACTGATACGGCAGGCAATGTAGCGGTAGACCCGCGCGGAGTGCTGGGTGTGCAGATCAATGAATGCTTGCTCTTTGGCAGCCAACATGGTGGTTCCCCCGGACATCGATGACTTCTTCTTGCTGTGTAAGTGTCCAGTGAACGGCATTTTCTTACACAGGCCCGCAAAAAAGTTTGCCGGCACCGGCGCGGTGCGGGGACCCGGCGGACTGCGCCTTAGCCCAGGGCGCGCGGGTGCGCGGCGGCGTAGATCTCCCGCAGCGTATCGGCCGTCACCTGGGTGTAGACCTGCGTGGTGGTCACCGAGGCGTGCCCCAGCAGCTCCTGCACCACCCGGACGTCGGCGCCGCCCTCCAGCAGGTGGGTGGCGAAGGAGTGCCGCAGCGTGTGTGGCGAAACGTCCTTGGTGATGTGGGCCTTGTCCGCCGCCGCCTTCAAAATGGTCCAGGCGCTTTGCCGGCTGATCCTGCCGCCGCGGGCGTTGAGGAACAGGGCGGGGGTGCCCTTGCCCTTGGCGGCCAGCAGGGGCCGGCCGCGGACGAGGTAGGCGTCAAGGGCTCGTGCCCCATAGGATCCGAGCGGGACGAGGCGTTCCTTGGACCCCTTGCCGAAGAGCCTGACGATCGCGGGCCCGTCGCCGGCATCGGACCCGCCGGAGGTATGCAGGGAAATGTCGTCAACGTCCAGGCCCACGGCTTCGCTGATGCGGGCACCGGTGGAATAGAGGAATTCGAGCAGCGCGCGGTCGCGCAGGCCCGTTGCCGTGTCCGTGCCGGCCGCCTCGAGGATCCGGGTGACCTCATCGACGCTGATGGCCTTGGGCAGCCGCTTGCCGGGCATGGGCGGGTGGACGTCGCTGGCCGGGTCGGTGGACGTGATGCCTTCGAGGGCCCAGAACTTGTGGAGTCCGCGCACCGCCACCACCGTCCGGGCCGCCGAGCGGATGCCCAGGGCGGAGCCGCCATCGGACCCGTCGGAGAGCGCCTGAACGAATCCGGTGACGTCGTGCCGGGTAATCTCCGCGGGGCGTTCCCGGCCGGCGTGGGCCAGATGCCTGGCGTACCGGGCCAGGTCCCGCCTGTAGGCGGAGAGGGTGTTGGCCGCGAGGCCCCGCTCCACGCCCATGTGCTGCAGGTAGTCAGTGATTGCGCGGTCGATCGCCGTCACCGCCCTGGCGGGCGGGCGCTCGGGAGCGGCTGCCTGCGCCGGGGCCGGCGGTTCGGCGATCAGCGGCTCCACTAGCGCTGGCTGGGATGGGCGGGCCAGGGCGCGTCGGCCGGGCGGAGGCTTTCGAAATTGCCCGCGCGGGCGGCGGCAGCGGCCAGGACGCCGACGACGGCGGACGGGTTGTGGAGGCGGCCGTCAAGGACCGCCTGCACGGCCTCGTCCAGCGGGGTCCAGCGCAGTTCGATTTCGGCTTCCTCGTCCGTGCGGACGTGCCGCTCATGTCCCGGCACCTCACTCAGGCCGCGGGCCAGGTAGATGCGGATGGCCTCGCTGGAGGAGCCCGGGGAGTTGAAGAAGTCCGCCAGCACGTTCCAGCGGTCCGCGACGAGGTCCGCTTCCTCGGCCAGTTCGCGGGCGGCCCCGACGACGAAGTCCTCCCCTTCGACGTCAAGCAGCCCGGCGGGGATCTCCCAGAGGTCCATGCCGACGGGGTGCCGGTACTGCCGGAGCAGCAGCACGTCGCCGTCGTCGTTCATCGGGAGAACCGCCACCGCGCCTGGATGGTCGATGTAGTCCCGGACCAGGGTGTCGCCGTCGTCGTTGAGCTGGAAACTGTCGCTGACGACGTCCCAGATCCTGCCCTCGTACACCTTTCGGGACGACAAAAGACGGCGCGGGCTCGGCTCATCCGAAACCTGCCGTGCAGCATTGGGGGTCTCAGACATACCGGGCATCGCGCCGTCCTTTGATTCAGTTGGAAATTACTTGGACACTGCTGCCGACGAGGGCTTGGGCGCAGGTGCCGGGGCATCGGCCTTTGCACTCGGGCTGCTGCTTGCAGCGTTCGCGGCGTCGCCGGCCCGCTGGTGGCCAAGGGCAGCCTCAATCAGGCCCGCGAACAGCGGGTGCGGGCGCGTGGGCCGCGAGCTGAGCTCGGGGTGCGCCTGCGTGGCCACGTAGTACGGGTGGACGTCGCGGGGAAGTTCCACGAACTCGACCAGCTTGCCGTCGGGCGACGTTCCGGAGAACGACAGGCCCTTGGCGGCGATCTGATCGCGGTACTTGTTGTTGACCTCGTAGCGGTGGCGGTGCCGTTCGCTGACCTTCGTGGCGCCGTAGGTCTCGGCGACGACGGAGCCTTCGTCGAGCTTGGCCTCGTAGAGGCCCAGGCGCATGGTGCCGCCGAGGTCGCCCTTGCCGTCAACGATGTCCAGCTGCTCTTCCATCGTGGCGATGACGGGGTACTTGGAGTCCGGCTCGAACTCGGACGAGGACGCTCCCTCGAGGCCGACCACGTTGCGGGCGTACTCGATCACCATGCACTGCAGGCCCAGGCACAGGCCCAGGACCGGAAGCTTGGTTTCGCGGGCGTACTTCAGGGCGCCGAGTTTGCCTTCCAGGCCGCGGATGCCGAAGCCGCCGGGAACGCAGATGGCGTCGACGCCGGCCAGGGACTGCACGGCGCCCTCACGGGTTTCGCATTCGTCCGAGGGGACCCAGCGGATCTTGACCTTGGTGTCGTTGGCGAAGCCGCCGGCGCGCAGGGCCTCCGTGACGGACAGGTAGGCGTCAGGCAGGTCGATGTACTTGCCCACGAGCGCGATCTCAACTTCGTGCTTCGGGTTGTGGACGGCGTCGAGCAGCTTGTCCCAGCTGGTCCAGTCCACATCCTTGAACGGCAGGTCCAGGGCGCGGACGATGTAGGAATCCAGACCCTGGGAGTGCAGGGTCTTCGGGATGTCGTAGATGCTCGGTGCGTCCGGGCAGCCGATCACGGCGTCGATGTCGACGTCGCACATGCGGCCGATCTTGTCGCGCATCGGCTGCGGGACTTCTCGGTCCGACCGGATCACGATTGCCTCGGGCTGGATGCCGATGGAGCGCAGCGCGGCAACGGAGTGCTGCGTCGGCTTGGTCTTCAACTCCTGCGACGGGCCTATGTAAGGCACGAGGGACACGTGGAGGAAGAACACATTTCCGCGGCCGATGTCCTGGCGGACCTGGCGGGCGGATTCGAGGAACGGCTGGGACTCGATGTCGCCCACCGTGCCGCCGATTTCGGTGATGATGACGTCGGGGGCGTTCTTGCCCTCGGCGGGAAGCCGCATGCGCCGCTTGATCTCATCGGTGATGTGCGGGATGACCTGGACGGTGTCGCCGAGGTATTCGCCGCGGCGTTCCTTCGCGATGACGGTCGAGTAGACCTGGCCGGTTGTGACGTTGGCCGATCCTTCGAGGTTTTCATCGAGGAAGCGCTCATAGTGGCCGATGTCCAGGTCCGTCTCGGCGCCGTCGTCAGTGACGAAGACTTCGCCGTGCTGGAAGGGGTTCATCGTGCCCGGATCCACATTCAAATAGGGATCGAGCTTTTGCATTGTTACAGACAGACCGCGTGCCCGCAGGAGGTGGCCGAGGCTCGAAGCCGTCAGTCCCTTACCGAGCGAGGACGCTACACCACCGGTGACGAAGATGTGTTTGGTCGTCTTGGACGAGCCCGGAAACCGGGAATTTACACGAGAGTTTGATCGCTGCACCACGGGGTTTGAGCTTATCATCAATTCGGCCTTCCACGGGTTCCTTGGCGGGATCCCGATGTGATTGTTGTCCTAGCAGCGGTCCTTGCGGGAGTCCCTGCGGACGTCCTTTCGGGCCCGCCTAGCTTTGCGGGAGGAGTTTGGCGTCGTCCAGCAGCTCCTGGGCGTGGGCCTGGGCTGATTCGGAGTCCTCTTGGCCGGCCAGCATGCGGGCCAGTTCGCGGACGCGCTCGGCCTCGTCCAGCAGCTGCACGTCGCTGGAGGTGAAGCCGGTGGCGGTAGCCCCGTCAGCGCCCCGCACGGAGGTCTTGGTGACCCTGATGTGCTGGTTCGCGAAAGCGGCCACCTGCGGCAGGTGGGTCACCACGAGGACCTGGACGTGCTGGGCCAGCATCGCCAGCCGGCGCCCGATCTCGACGGCGGCACGGCCGCCGACGCCGGCGTCGACCTCGTCGAAGACAAACGTCGGGACGGGATCGACGGCAGCAAGCACCACCTCAATGGCGAGCATGACGCGGGAGAGTTCACCGCCCGAGGCGCCTTTGCCCAGCGGCCGGGCCGGCGCGCCGGAGTGCGGCTGAAGCAGGAAGGAGATCTCGTCGGCCCCGAACGGTCCCAGCTGGCCTGCGGGCTCCACATTGATGACCAGGGTGGCATCGGCCATGGCCAGCGCCGTGAGCTCCGCGCTGACCCGCGCGGAGAGGTCCTTGGCGGCCTTGGTGCGGGCCTTGCTGATCCCGGCGGCCTTCTTCCGGAGCTCGGTTTCGGCCCGGGCGACCTCGGCGTCCAGCGCTTCGATCCTGGTGGAGTCGTCCTGGAGTTCCTCGTGCCGGGCCCGGGCCTCCTCCGCCCAGACCAGCACCTCGTCGATGCTCGGCGCGTACTTGCGGACCAGCTTGGCCAGCGCGGCCCGTCGGTCCTCGATTTCGGCGAGCCGTTCCGGGCCCTCCGTGTCAAGGGCGGCCTGGTAGCTGGCGAGTTCGGCGGCGATGTCGTTGAGCAGGAAACCGACCTCGGCCAGGCGCGCCGCGGCGGAGCCCAGCTCCCCGTCGTGTTCGGCCACGTGCTCCAGGGTGCGTTTGGCAGCGTCCACGAGGGTGGTGGCGTCGGCTTCTTCACCGAAGTCCTCGGCGATGAGGGCCTGGTGGGCGGTGCTGGCCGCGATCCGCAGTTCCTCGACGTTGGCCAGTTTCACGGCCTCGGCCTTGAGGGCCTCGTCCTCCCCCGGCTGCGGGTCCACGGCGTCGATCTCGGCCAGGGCAACGTGCAGCGACTCGGCCTCGCGGAGGCGTTCACGCGCGGCACTGCGCAAGGAGTCCAGCTCGCCCTGGCTGGCATGCCAGTGCGCGTAGAGGTCCTGATGGGCGGTCAGCGCGCCCGCAAGGCTCTCGCCAGCGAATTTGTCCAGGGCGCCGCGTTGCGCCACCGGGCTCTTGAGCCGGATCTGGTCCGACTGTCCGTGCACCACCACGAGGGTTTCGCCGATTTCGGCCAGCACCCCCACCGGCGCGGCGCGTCCGCCCAGATAGGCCCGGCTGCGGCCGTCGGCTCCGACGCTGCGGGCCAGCAGCAGTTCCACACCGCCGTCGAACTCCTCCACCTCGGCCCCGGCTTCCCTGCACCGCGCGACGGCAGCGTGGCCGGCGTCGAGCTTCAGCACAGCCTCCGCCGAGGCGCTCTTCGCGCCGCTGCGGACGGCGCCGGCGTCGGACCTGGCACCGAGGAGCAGCCCGACGGCGGTCACCACCATGGTCTTGCCGGCACCGGTTTCACCGGTCACCACGCTGAGGCCCGGGCCCAGCGGCAGGGTGGCGTCGGTGATGACGCCGAGGTCGCGGATACGCAGTTCTTCAAGCATGGTTCACTTCTCGGTTGTGGGATCTGGCAAGGGATCGGGCGCGTCCCCGGGTTCGGCGTGGCGCGGCGAGGGAAGCGGCGGCATGGGACGGGGCGTGCGGATGATCGGGAGGGGGCCGGTGTGGATGGCCCGGGTTTGGGGCACGGGCCCGCGCCAGCCCTGGATGGGGAGCTGGAATTTGCGCACGAGCCTGCCGGAGAAGGGGGTCTGGTGCGTCCTGGCCAGACGCACGGGCGTTGCGGAGCGGGTCACTTCGACGCGCGCGCCGGGCGGCAGATCCACCGAGCGGCGGCCGTCGCACCAGAGGACGCCCTGGGCGTCGGTGCGGTTCAGGATCTCGACGGCGAGCCGGGACCGCGGCGAAACCACGAGCGGCTTCGCGAAGAGGGCATGGGCGCTGATCGGCACGATCAGGAGGGCCTCGACCTCGGGCCACACCACGGGACCGCCGGCGGAAAACGCGTAGGCCGTGGAGCCTGTGGGCGTGGCCAGGACGACGCCGTCGCAGCCGAATGAGGTCAGGGGGCGTTCGTCGACTTCGGTGACCACCTCCAGCATCCGTTCCCGGTTGCCTTTTTCGATCGCGGCCTCATTCAGGGCCCAGGTGTGCCAGATCTTCTGGCCGCGGACCCAGACCTGGACGTCGATCGTCATGCGCTCTTCCACCGTGTAGTCACGGCTGGCGATCCACTCGACGGTCTGGGCGAGGTCGGCCCGTTCGCTCTCGGCCAGGAACCCCACGTGGCCAAGGTTCACCCCAAGCAGCGGCACGTCGACTTCGCGGACCAGTTCGGCAGCCCGGAGGATGGTGCCGTCTCCGCCGAGGACCATGACAAGTTCCACGTCGGGCAGCTTCACGTGGTCGTGAAGGACCTCGACCGGGTGGTCGAGCCGGCCGAAGAAGCGGACCATGTCCCCGAGCTCGTTCTCCTGCAGCACGGGGACCAGCCCGGATTCGTGCAGCAGCGCACACGCTTCCCAGGCAGCCTTGAGGGACTCCTCGCGCCCTGTGTGGGCCAGGATCAGGACACGCCTGCTCATCAGGTTCCGCCTTCTGGTGGTACTAGTGGTTCGGCCAGATTGTTCCGAGCAACGCAGCAACAGCTGCGTCCCGCTCCTCGATCTTAGGCGGGACTTCCGACATCGCGCGTTTTATCCACAGGAAGTATTCGACATTGCCGTCCTGGCCCGGCAGCGGGCTCTGGGCGAGGCCTGACAAGACCAGGCCCGCGTCCACGGCGGCGGCAGCCACCTTGCCCACGGCGAGCCGGCGTTCGCGTTCCGAGGTGACCACGCCGGTCCGGCCCAGCCGGTCCTTGCCGATCTCGAACTGTGGCTTGACCATGAGGACGAGGTCGCCGCCGGGCAGGGTGCAGGCCGCGAGTGGCGCCACCACAAGCGTCAGCGAGATGAAGGACAGGTCAGCCACCGTCAGGGCGGCCGGTCCGCCGATTTCCGCGGCCGCCATGTAGCGGACGTTGAGGCCTTCGTGCACGGAAACCCTGGAGTCATTCCGGATTTCCGGCACCAGCTGGCCGTGCCCCACGTCGACGGCCACCACGTGGGCCGCACCGCGCCGAAGCAGCACATCGGTGAACCCGCCGGTGGAGGCGCCGGCGTCGAGGCACCGTTTGCCTGCGACGTCGACGGCGGGAAAGGCATCCAGCGCGCCGGCCAGCTTGTGCCCGGCGCGGCTGACGTAGCCGTCCTCGGCCGAGGCCGTGACGTCCAGCGCGGCGTCCTCCGGGACCTGCAGGGACGCCTTGGCGAGGACCTCGCCACCGGAGCTCACCTTGCCCTCGGCAATGAGCCGGGCGGCATGGGTCCGGGACCTGGCGAGCCCCCGGCTGACGAGTGCCTGGTCAAGCCGGCTCACGATCCCCCGTTCCCCGCGGCATGGATACGGCGCGCCACGCCGGCGTGGCCGGCCACGTCTTCGTTCAGGGCCTCCAGCAGGGCATCATGCATGCCCCCATAGACTTCGCCGTGCCCGGACACAGGCATTTGCCGCACGGCCCCGAGGCGGTCCAGGACAGCGTTGACGGCCGGATCCAGGACTGCTGCCGCGTGTTCTGGTGCGGCGTGCCCGGACAGCTCCGCCGGGAGCTGCTGCGACGGCAGCTCGGGCCAGGCGACATCGGCCGCAGGGGTCGGCGCCTCAGCCGGCTGTTCGTCTGGGGCCTGGTCCAGTCCCTGGTGTAGCTCGCTCATGTGTCCAGCCTAGTGATCGGACCACTCGAGGACCGGAGCCAGCGCGCTGGTCGTCTCGGGGTTTGCGGCCCACCAGGCCGAACAGGCGGCACGCCACGAATCGAGGTCGGCGGGGTCGCCGCTGATGTGGACCGACTGCCCCCGCACGACCGCCGAGGCCGTGCCGCTGCGGAACCGCCCGGCGTCGTGCTCTACGGCAGGGTATGGCGCGTACAGGCCGGTCAGATCATTGATGAGGAAATCGGGGCGTTCCACAGACCGTGCCGCGAGGATCGATTCCCTCGTGTCCACTCCGGTCAGCACGGCGACGGTGGCGAAACCGGCGTTGTTGCCGCCCAGGATGTCGGTGTCCAGGCGGTCGCCGACGACCAACGGCCGGTCCGCTGCCAGCCGCTTGGCGGCAGTGTGGAACAGTGGGGCTTCGGGTTTTCCGGCCACGATCGGACTCTTGCCGGTCGCGGCTGCCACGGCGGCCACGAGCGTCCCGTTACCGGGAGCAATTCCACGCGCCTGGGGAATGGACCAGTCCGTGTTGGTGGCCACCCACAGGGCGCCGCCGGCGACGACGTACGATGCCTCGGCGAGGTCCTTCCAGCCAAGTTCCGGACTAAAGCCCTGAACGACGGCGACGGGGGCATCCTCCGCGCCGCGGACGGGAACCAGGCCAACCAGTTCAATTTCCCGGGCAAGTGCGGCACTGCCCGTGATCAGCACGTGTGCCCCGGCCGGCAGCATCGACGCCAGCAGCGCTGCCGCTGCCTGCGAGGAACTCACCACCTGGTGGTCCTCGGCGGGGGCGCCGAGATCGCGCAGGTGTTGGGCCACCTGTGCCGGGGAACGGGATGCGTTGTTGGTGACGTAGCCCAGCCCGACGCCCACCCCGGCCAGCCGGCGCAGCGACTCGACGGCCCCGGGAATGGCGTTGGGGCCGGCATAGACAACGCCGTCAAGATCGGAGAGCAGGGCATCAAAGGTGGCGATCAGGGCGGTTCCCGTCATGCGATTAGTCCTCCACACTTTCGTGCTGCGCCGGCTCTGAGTCAGCGGAGAGTTCCTCGTCCGCGTCATCGTTCAGTTCCAGGTCGGCCTCGTCGATCGCTTCGCCGTCGGCTTCGTCATCGGCTTCGTCATCAGGTTCGTCGAGCACGTCGGATTCCACTGAATCCACGTCTGACTCGGCGTCGTCAGACTCGAAGTAGTCGGCTTCTGCGTCGTCGGCTCCGTCGTCGCTGGCGAGCTCATCGCCCGCGTTCAAGCCGGCCACTCCGGCTGCGGCGCCGGTGGCTTCTGCCGCGGCAGCGGCACCTGCGGCACGCGGTGCGCGCTCTTCGGTTCCGGCGTGCGTGTCGGCATGCTCCTGCGCCCGGAGGCGGCGCTGCCGTTCCTCCTCGCGGGCTTCTTCTTCCTCGTCCCAGCCGAGATCGATGATGTCGGGTTCCTCGTCAGCCCCGAGGCCCAGCGCGTTTTCGGCCACGGTGGCCTGGCGTTGCCATTTGGCGGCTTCGGCAGCGCGGCCGGCTGCCGTCAGCGCGTCAGCATAGGCACGGAACAGCCGGGGGCTGTAGGAAAAGGCGCGGTTGATGTCCAGCTGCGGGATTTCCAGTTCGGAAACCGCGGCGTCGAGCTGCCCGAGGTCGGTGCGGGCCCCGGCTGCAACGATGGCCAGTTCCACCTTGCCGGGGGCGTCGAGATCCTTGGCTTCGTCGGACCGGGCCATGTCCAGGGCACGGTCCGGGCGGCCAAGGCCGCGTTCGCAGTCGGCCATGACCGGCAGGTGCATGTTGGAGCCACTGATCCGGCGGTAGGTCCGGAATTCCCGGAGGGCTTCACCATAGTGGCCGGCTGCGTAGGCCGTCAGGCCGACAGCTTCGCGGACGGACGCGAGGCGTCCGCCACGACGGCTGGCTGCCAGGGCATGCTGGAAGGCAAGCTCGGGTTCTTCGTCCAGGAGCCGCCCGGCCATGACGAGGTGGCGGGCCACCCATTCGGCGCTGGTGCCTTCGAGGGTCTTGATCTGGTGCTGCGTGGCGCGGTCAAGCTCCTTGCCCGTGACGTCCTCGTCGATCTGGGGTGAACGCTCCCGGTCCGGGCGGTTGGCGCTGCGGAGGTCGCGGGCATTGGGCACGCGAACCGGACGGTCCTCGGGGCGGTCGCGTCCGTACTGGCGCGGGCCTGAGTCGCCACGGTCGAAGCCCCGTGCGGGACGATCCTCGCGGGTGCCGAAGGGCTTGCGGTTCTCGCCGCTGCCGTACGGCTTGCGGTCACGGTCGCCACCGCCGCCGAAGCTGCGCTGGCCGCCGCCTTCACGCGGGGCACGGTCACCGTACGGCTTACGGTCACGGTCGCCGCCGCCGCTGTACGGCTTGCGGTCACCATAGGACGGGCGGCTGTCGCCACCAAAGCTGCGCTGATCCCCGCCGTCACGCGGGGCACGGTCACCGTACGGCTTACGGTCACGATCGCCACCACCGCTGTACGGCTTACGGTCACCGCCGCCGCTATACGGCTTACGGTCACCATAGGACGGGCGGCTGTCGCCACCAAAGCTGCGCTGTCCCCCACCTTCACGGGGAGCACGATCACCGTACGGCTTACGGTCACGATCGCCACCACCGCTGTACGGCTTACGGTCACCATAGGACGGGCGGCTGTCGCCACCAAAGCTGCGCTGTCCCCCACCTTCACGCGGAGCACGATCACCATAAGGCTTACGGTCGCCGCCGCCGAAGCTGCGCTGTTCCCCGCCCTCACGCGGAGCACGATCACCATAAGGCTTACGCTCACCACCGCCGCTGTACGGCTTGCGGTCACCATAGGACGGGCGGCTGTCGCCACCAAAGCTGCGCTGACTCCCGCCCTCACGCGGAGCACGATCACCATAAGGCTTACGCTCACCGCCGCCGCTGTACGGCTTACGCTCGCTGTTTCCGAAGCCGCGCTGATCCCCGCCCTCACGAGGAGCACGATCACCATACGGCTTGCGGTCACGGTCTTCCCTGGAACGGAATCCGCGGGGATCGCCGCCAGAGTTGCTGGTGCCCCGGAAAGGGGCTCCACCGGAACTGCGTCCGCCCGAGTTGCCGGGGGCCTTGCCGCCGCGGTTGCCATCATTGTGCTCAGCCATGCTGGAATCCTCCTGTTGTGAGCTGACCACTGGCGCAATCGCAGCCGCTCTGTTCCGTGTTTCGTTTCCTACGCAACCCGAAATCAAGCGCTTCGAAGTCCGTACATCTCCCCCAATTCTAGGCGAGCAACCCGCCACCGGCTAACGGCATCAGGTCGACGGGGGCCCGCGGTGGGAAGTCTCACAACCTCCCGGGGCACTTCTGTCGGCGGCCGCCGGCTGGCGGGAAGTCCGGTGACGCTCCCTCACGTTTGGCGGGGTGTGGCGGGATGCTCCCGCAGGTGTTGCGGGGTCCCGGTCCGGAGGGGGGTTAAATGCGGGAGGACCCCCACCTGGTGGTGGGGGTCCTCGACCGTTAATGGTGTTCCGGCGGTGACCTACTCTCCCACACCCTCCCGGGTGCAGTACCATCGGCGCTGTGGGTCTTAGCTTCCGGGTTCGGGATGGGACCGGGCGT
>NZ_JBFTPY010000036.1:0-12386 GCF_056398725.1 Arthrobacter sp. 01T425
AGCTGCATGGCCTGGACCGAGCGGGCCACCTTGGTGGGCTCGAACATGTCCACGGGCGAGGGCTTGCCGGTGTCGATCTGGCAGAAGTCGCAGCGCCGGGTGCATTCGGAGCCGCCGATCAGGAAGGTGGCCTCCTTGTCTTCCCAGCACTCGAAGATGTTCGGGCAGCCGGCCTCCTCACACACGGTGTGGAGGCCCTCCTTCTTCACGAGGTTCTTGAGCTGGACGAACTCCGGGCCCATCTGGACCTTGGCCTTGATCCATTCCGGCTTCCGTTCCACCGGTGTGGCCGCGTTTCGCTGCTCAATGCGCAGCATCTTCCGGCCTTGTGGTGCCAGTGTCACAGTAGAGCTCCTTCTGGGGTTGCAACTAGGGCTTGTTCATTCTTGCGCAGTTCTTCGGTGATCCGCGACATGAGGTCCGCCGGGGTGACGTCCCTGCCAAGTTCCTGGGCGATCGTGGTGACTCCGGCGTCGCTGATCCCGCAGGCGATGATCTGGCCGTAGGGGGCGAGATCGTTGTTGCAGTTGATCGCGAAGCCATGCATGGTGACACCTTCGTGGACGCGGATGCCGATGGCCGCGATCTTGCGGTCCGGACCCTTTTCGTCCTGTTCGATCCACACGCCAGCGCGGCCCTTGATCCGGACGGCGGCGATGCCGTAGTCCGCCAGGACGGCGATGATGACCGCTTCCAGCCGCTCCACGTAGTCGCGGATGCCAGCCTTGTTCTTCAGTTTGATGATGGGGTAGCCAATGAGCTGGCCGGGGCCGTGCCACGTCAGCTTGCCGCCGCGGTCCACGGCCACAACGGGAGTTCCGTCAAAAGGCCGTTCGTGGTCTTCGGTGCGCTTGCCTGCGGTGTAAACCGCGGCGTGTTCGAGCAGCAGTACAGTGCTGGGCGCGGTGCCCGCGAGGACCTTTTCATGCAATTCGCGCTGGATGTCCCATCCGCGCGTGTAATCGACGAAGTCCGGGGCGAGACCCAGCTGTTTGAACTCAAGAGTCATGGCATCAAGCTTAGACCCCGCCGCACCCACCTCCCGTTTGTGTGCTTAAGCTCTCATGCCTGTGGATAACTTCTGCACGATTCCGCGCAATCGACTATTCCTTGGGTATGGAAGATCTCCCGCCGGCCGCCGGTGCGGCCCCCCAGGTTCCCGGTTACGACGTCGGACGGCTGCTGGGGCGCGGCGGCAGCGCCACGGTCTGGCTGGTGACCGAACAGTCAACGGGCCGCGAGTTCGCCCTGAAATGCTTCGATGCCGACCGCGCCGCACCGGAAGAATCCGAGGCCGGGGACGTCATGCGGCGCGAAGTCCGGATCCTCTCCGCCCTGGCACACAGCCACCTGCTTCGCGTGCACGCAGTGGTGCGCCTGCCGGTTCACGACTCTGGCGGCAGCGGCCTCGGGCTTGCGCTGGACTACGCACCCGGCGGCTCGCTGGCGACGCTCGTGGGAAGCCGGGGACGCCTGGGTCCCGGCGAAACGGTGACGGTCCTGACTCCCATCGCGCAGGCCCTGGCATACCTTCACGGCCAAGGCTTCACCCACGGTGATGTGGCCCCCGGCAACGTGCTCTTCACGGCTGACGGCAAACCGCTGCTGGCCGATCTCGGCGTCGCGCGAATGGTGGCCGACGCCGCTCCGGTCGCCGAAGAGGGCACAGCAGGATTCCAGGATCCCGCCCCGTCGGACGCTGTGCGGGCCGGGCTGCAGCCCGAACGCGACATTTACTCCCTGGCCGCCCTGGGCTGGTATTGCCTCACCGGACGGGCCCCCGAGCCCGGCCCGCATCGTCCACCGCTGAGCCTGCTGGTCCCGGAGGTTCCGGCAGCGTTGGTTGCCGCCCTCGAAGCGGGGCTGGGCGGGGAGCGCCGGGAGCGTCCCCCGGCGCTGGAGTTTGCCGCTATGGTCTACCGCAGCGCCCGGGCGGAGCCCGTCGATCTGTCGGTTTCCGTGCACCCCACGGTCATCCCCCAACTGCTCACACGCAAGGCCGTGCAGTCCGGCCCGGGCCGGCGCCCAGGCGCTATCCGGAAAACCGGACTCCACCGCGGATTCCGGCGGACTCCCGCGCGGCGGGCGCTGCTGCCCGCTCTCGCCGCTGCCGTCCTGCTGGCCGGCACCTGGCTGCTGGCCGGTGGCGGGCCGGCCTCCGACGCCGTCGCCGGGCTGTTTCCAGGGTTTGTGTCCGGCCACGATGCACCGGTGCAGACAGGAAGTCCCGTGGGCCGCGAGGGACCGGCGGCGCCGGCGGAGGGGCCGGTTGGCGGGCCGCCGCCCCCCACCGCCGACGGCGGGGCCACCGCCATCCTTCCCGACCTTGAGGCACTCCTGGCCTCCGCCGACCCGGTGGAGGCGGTCCGCGGCCTGGCCCGGCTCCGTTCACTGGCACTGAGCTCCGGCGACTTCAGCCTGCTCGATGCCGTCAACGCCCCGGACTCGGCGGCCGCCGCCTCGGACGGCCGCATCAAAGCGCAGCTCAGCGCCTCCGGCCACGTCCTGGCCGGATTCTCGACCTCCCTGACCCGGATCGAGACCACCGCGGAGAGCAGCCCCGCCCGGGCAGTGGTGGCCATCACCACTGCACCTTCCGCTTACCGGGAAATCGATGGGAACGGCGCCACGGTGGCCGAAGTACCCGCCGCCTCCGCACAGCAGCTTCACCTGGTCCTGGTGCCCGTCGACGGGCGCTGGCGGATCCAGGACGTGCTACCTCCGGGGCCCGGAGCCGGCTAGGGTTCCACGCTTCAGGGCGCGGTGGTAACCTCCCACCGAGACGGCTGCTAGCGAGAGCCTGACGCCGGAGAGGGACGCCATGTCGACCACGGTTCCGAAGAAGCAGATGACCGTCATTCAAGCAGCGTTCATCGGGGTGGGTTCCATGGTGGGCGCGGGAATCTTCGCGCTGCTGGGCGCAGCCGGCGCTGTCGCCGGCTCGGCTGTGTGGGTGTCCTTTCTGGTGGCGGGCGCCATCGCCGGCCTACAGGGGTACTCGTTCGCGAAGCTCGGCGCGACTTACCCATCGGGCGGGGGCATGCTGGCCTACCTGGCCCGGGGGTTCGGGGAGGGGCACGCTACAGGCATCGTTTCGTGGCTGTTCTACGTGACCGGCGCGATCGTGGGGGCAATGGTGGCGTCGTCCTTCGGTGGATATGCCAGTGCAGTCCTGACCGGTCGCGACCCAGGCTGGGCCAAAGTGTTCGCGGTCGCGCTCATCCTGGTCATGACCGTCCTGAACGCGGTCGGTTCCACGGCGGTCGCAAGAGTCCAGTCGGTGATCGTGAAGATGGTGCTGGCCATCCTGTCCGTGTTCGCGATTGTCACGATCGCGAACTGGAACCCAGCGCTCCTGGATCCGGCCGGCTACCCGGGCGTCCGCGAGATCATCGCGAGCGTGGCGTTGACGTTCTTCGCCTTCCTCGGGTTCGGCGTCATCACCTTTACCGCGAAGGATCTGCCTGACCCGTCCCGTCAACTGCCCCGCGCCATGTATCTGGCGCTGGCGATCGCCACGACGGTGTACGTCGCCGTCTCGCTGGGAGTTTTCGGGACCCTGACCGCCGACGAGGTCGTCGCCTACGGCGCCACTGCGCTGGCCGAGGCCGCCAAGCCGACGCTGGGCCAGTTCGGCTATGTGCTGATGGTGATCACCGCCCTGCTCTCCACTTCCGGGGCGGTGAACGCCAGCCTCTATCCTTCCGTGGGGATGACCCGGCATCTCGCCTCGGTGGGACAGTTTCCACCGGTCTTCGGCCGCTCCGTGGGCCGCAGGCAGGTGCCGGTTGGGCTGCTGGTCATGGCCGGCCTCGCGGCGGTGATGGTGGTGGCGTTCAACCTCAACAGCATCGCGTCGCTTGGAAGTGCGGTGGCCTTGCTCATTTTCTCCGCGGTCACGATGGCCCACTTCAAGGTGTACCGGGAGACCGGGGCCAAGCTTTTGGTGCTTATCATCGCCCTGATTGCGACCTTGGGAACGTTCGTCGTGTTCTGCACAACCACGCTCGTCAATGAACCCGCCACCGCCGCCGCGCTGGTGGTCATCCTTGCACTGGCGCTGATCACCGATTTGCTGTGGAAGCGCGCCCGAAACCGCGCAAATTAGCACCCCGGCGATCTGACGTATAGGGGAGTTGGGGACTATTCCCTGCTAATTCCTAGGTCCATGCTGTAGGCACCGAGCACTTTCTGTGATAAGGGGGGGCAGTGGGCATGTTCAAGCCGACGAGTACTCGCCCCAGGCGGTTTAGCTCCGCCTGGCCCGTGGCGCAGACCACGGGGCACTGGAGGGTGTGGCTCACGTGAGCGAACAGGCAGTGACCCGGCCGAAGGCACCACCGGCCGTGTGGATCTCCTGGGTGGCCCTGGCATTGATGACCACGAGTTCGGTGGCCAGTCTCCGTGCGGCCCCGACCATGGCCGTCTACGGCCTCGCCTCAGTCTTCCTCTACGTGGTTCCCGCGATCGTCTTCCTCCTCCCGACCTCCCTCGTGTCGGCCGAGCTGGCCTCCGGATGGAAGGGCGGCATCTACAACTGGGTATCGTCCGGAATCTCCAAACCGATGGGCTTCCTGGCGGTCTGGTGCCAGTTCGCGATGACGATTTTCTACTATCCAACCCTGCTGGGATTCGTCGCGAGCACGCTCGCCTACGTCTTCAACCCGGCGCTGGCCAGCAGCGGCGTGTGGACGGCCTTGGTGATCGTGGTGTTCTACTGGGCCGGCGTGTACGTCTCATCCCGCGGCACGAAGGGTGTGGCGGGCCTGGCCAGCGGTGGCCTGATCATCGGCACCCTGATCCCGGGCGCCCTGCTAGTCATCCTGGGTGTGGTCTTCCTCGGCCAGGGCAATCCGTCCGCCGCTCCGATGACCGCGGCGAATTTCTTCCCCGAATGGGCCGGGCTGGCCAGCCTGGTGCTGATCGTGAATAACTTCCTGTCCTACAGCGGCATGGAGATGAACGCTGTGCACGTGTCCTCGCTGAAGGACCCGGGTAAGGAGTATCCGAAGTCGATGTTCCTGGCCATGGGACTGGTACTGCTGATCTTCATCCTGCCGGCGCTGGCGATCAGTTGGATCGTTCCGGCCGATGAACTCTCCCTCACAGCCGGTGTCATGCAGGCCTTTGACGCGGTGCTGGCCTCCTTCAACCTCCAGGCGCTGACACCGATCCTCGGGATCATGCTGGTGGCCGCCTCCCTCGGCGGCATGCTGACCTGGCTGGCCGGTCCGTCCAAGGGCCTGCTGCTGATCTCGCGTGAGGAAGGATACCTCCTGCCGTTCCTGCAGAAACTGAACAAGAACGGCATCCAGCAGAACCTCCTGGTGGTCCAGGGGCTCGTCACCACCGTGATCGCGCTTGGCTACGCGCTGATCCCGGATGTTTCCAGCGCGTACTGGATCTTCTCGGTGATCACCACGCAGGTCTACCTGATCATGTACCTGCTGATGTTCGTGGCCGCCGTCCGGCTGCGCCGCAACGACCCGGACCACGCGCGTGGCTTCCGGGCGCCAATGCTGGTTGGGCTCTGCGGCGTCGGTTTTACCGCCTCCCTGGCCGCCCTGCTCGTCGGGTTCGTCCCGCCTTCGCAGTTTGGCAACGGCGATCCGGCCGTCTATTTCCTGATCGTCGCCGGCGGCGCGCTGGGACTGGGCCTGCTCGTGCCGTTCCTCTTTTACAGGTTCCGCAAACCCTCGTGGAAGCTGCCGGAGCAAGACGCTCAGACGGAGGCACCTAGGTCATGAGCACGCATCAGGAGTCCTCGACCAGGCGCAGCCGCTCGGTCGTTTACATAGTTGCCATGATCCTGCTGGTGGTGTTCGCCGTCGTCGCATTGCTGAATTTCCGGTCGGCGAGGGAGACACAACAATCCCTGGCGAAGGCCGACCAACTGATCGCGGCGATCGAATCAGCCGGCGGGACGGCACCCTCGCGCGAGCAGATAGCTCGGGTGCTCGGTGACGACGGCGGTGCCGTTTGCGCGAACCCGAACAGCGCGTTGAGCCGGGCCACCTTCTTGAGCCAGCTGGCGAACGGGGCAACCGGGCCGGGATACAGGCCGGTGATCGGGAACGCCCGGATCGCCGTCGGCGAGCTCGCGATTATCAAGGTCTATTGCCCGGACCAGCTCGCTGAGTTCCAGGAGTTCATCGACGACCTCAAGACGTACCACACGGGTGGTGCGTGAGCCGTGGACCTGCGCGCCCGCATCACCGATCTGATGGGTCCGGCACGGGAGGAGCTCGCCGAGTTTGTGGCCATCCGGTCGGTGGCGGATGCGCGGCAGTTTCCCGTCGAGGAGTGTGCCAAGGCTGCCCAATGGGTGCTGGACAAGTTCGCCGGACTCGGATTTACGGATGTGCACCTCGAACGGACCCCGGACGGCTCCGACGCGGTGGTGGGCTCCAGGCCCGGACCCGATCCGGACGCGCCCACCGTGCTCCTCTACGCGCACTACGACGTCCAGCCACCCCTCGATGACTCGGCATGGCGGACCCCGCCCTTCGAGCTCACTGAAGTGGACGGCCGCTGGTACGGCCGCGGCGCCGCCGATTGCAAGGGCAACATCCTCGCCCACCTGCTCGCACTGAGGGCACTCGGCAGTGACGTACCGGTGAACCTGTTGCTGGTGGTCGAGGGGTCGGAGGAACAGGGCACCGGCGGGCTCGAGGCGTTCGTCGCCGGCCACCCGGACCTGCTCCGTGCCGACACCATCCTGGTCTGCGACACCGGCAACGCCGCCGTGGGCCACCCCGCCGCGACCGTAACTCTGCGCGGGATGGTCAATGTCGTGGTGACGGTGGAGGCGATGGCGTCAGAGCTCCACTCCGGCATGTTTGGCGGGGCTGCCCCCGACGCGCTCGCCGCACTGATCGCCATGCTGGCATCACTGCGGGACCGGCAAGGCAACACGACGGTCATGGGATTGGACAACGCCCAGACCTGGACCGGTGCGCCCTATCCGCCAGGGCAGTTCCGCACCGACGCCGGCGTCCTTGAGGGAGTGTCCTTGCTGGGGGACGGCACCGTGTCCGACATGCTCTGGGCACGGCCCGCGGTCACCGTGCTCGGCATCGACTGCCCGGCGGTGACCGGCTCGACGGCGGCGATCTCGCCGCGGGCCTCGGCGCGCCTGAACCTGCGCGTCCCGCCGGGCATGGCGGCCGCCGACGCCCACACGGCGTTGGTCAGCCACCTCAAGGCGGCCGCGCCCTGGGATGTCCACGTCACGGTGGACCTCGAGGCCATCGGGTCGCCATTCCAGGCGGCAGTCGGCGGCCCGGCCTTTGAAGCCATGAGCGTCGCGATGTCCCAGGCCTACGGCACGCCCATGACAACCCTGGGGCAAGGGGGATCGATCCCGCTCTGCAACGTCTTCGCCGACACCTACCCGGACGCGGAGATCATCCTGCTCGGCGTCGAGGAGCCGCTCGCCCTGATCCATGCACCGAATGAGAGCGTCGATCCGGGCGAGATCAGGGCCCTGGCAGAGTCCCTGGCCCTCTTCCTCCGGAGGTACGCGACGCTGCACGGCTAATAGCGGCAGCTAGCCGCGCCCTGCCACCCAGGCGGCGGCCCCGGCGAGGGACGGGTGCTTCCAGGCGAAGCTGTTCTCCGCCAGGACGGCCGGCTCCAGCCGCTGGCTCGCGAGCAGCAGTTCTTCGGCGAGATCGCCCATCACCAGCCGCAGCACCGGGGCCGGTACCCGCAGCGCCGCCGGCCGGTGCAGCGCCCTGGCCAGTTGCGTGATCAGGGAATTCACATCTGCGGCTTCGGGGGCGCAGACGTTGACCGGCCCGGACACGGGCGCCGAGAGAAGGAAGGAAAAGGCGGCAGCCACATCCGGCAGAGTGATCCACGGCCAGAACTGCCGGCCATCGCCGAGCGGGCCGCCGACACCCAGGCGCAGCAGCGGCAACAGCCGGCCCAGTGCGCCGCCGGAACGGCTCAGGACGACGCCGGTGCGGGGCGTGACCACCCGGACTCCGGCAGGCGCCTCATGCGCCGCGGCCTCCCAGTCGACGCAGATCCGGGACAGGGTGCCGGTGCCGGCCGGCGCGTTCTCGCGCAGCACCGCCGTACCGGCGTTGCCGTAGTAACCGGAGGCCGACTGGCTCAGGAACACGGCGGGCGGCGCGTCGGTGCGCGCCATGGCGGCCGCGAGGGTCCGGGTAGCCCCCAGCCGGGAGGCGCGGAGCTCGTTGACCCGCGCCTTGGTCCAGGGTCGGTCGCCGATTCCGGCGCCGGAGAGGTTGACCACCGCGTCCGCGCCCTTCAGTGCGGTGTCGTCGATCCGGCCGGCAGCCGGGTCCCACTGGAACTCGGCTGGGGACGCAGGGGCACGCCTGACCAGGGCGACGACGTCGTGCCCCTCGCGGCGCAGTGCACCCGAAAGGGCAGTTCCGATCAGCCCGGAGGCCCCGGCAATAAGGATTCGCATGATCCATCTCACCATGCCCGGCACGGCCGCGAAACCTCCCGGGCCGTAAGGACCGTTGTGGCTATGATCGAACGATGACCCCCTCGAGTTACTTCCGTTTCCCGCATCTGCACGGCGATCTGGTCACCTTTGTGGCCGAGGACGACGTCTGGATTGCACCCGTGGGCGGGGGCCGCGCCTGGCGCGTATCCTCCCTGCAATTGCCGGCCCGCAACCCGCGCTTCACCCCCGACGGCAAGCGTCTGGTCTGGACCGTCGTCCAAGGGACTGCCCCGGAAGTCGTCACGGCCAACGTCGACGGCGGCGGCTACAGCCAGTTGAGCTACTTCGGCCACCCTTCCACCCGGGTCAAGGGTTTCACCCCCGACGGCGACGTCCTGGTGACCAGCGCGTTCCGCCAGTCCGACAGCCGTCACACCCACGCCTACAGCCTCCCCGTGACCGGCGGCTGGGCGCAGGAACTCCCGTTCGGCCCGGTCGAGTCGGTGGCCTTCGGCCCCGTCGTCGGCGATGAACGCCCTGTGGTGCTCGCCAGTGTCCTGTCACGTGAGCCGGCCTGGTGGAAGCGCTACCGCGGCGGCGCCGCCGGCAAGCTGTGGATCGACGCCGACGGAAACGGTGAATTCGTCCGGCTCGCTGCCGCGCTGGACGGAAACCTCACGGACCCCCTGTGGGTCAAGGGACGGATCGCGTTCCTGTCCGACCACGAGGGTTACGGAAACCTCTATTCCGTCCTGCCCAACGGCAGCGACCTGCGGCGCCACACGGACCACGAGGACTTCTATGTCCGCCACGCCGCCACCGACGGCGAACGCGTGATCTTCGAATCGGCCGGTGAGCTCTGGCTGCTGCCCAGCCTCGACGCCGAGGCCGTCAAGCTCGACATTGTGCTCGGTTCCGCCTCGCAGGCGCGCCGGCCCGCCCCGCTGAAGCCCTCGAAGCACCTTGGCGACGTCGTACCGGACCGCACGGGCGCGTCCAGTGCCGTCGAATCCCACGGAACCGTCCACTGGCTGCGGCACAAGGACGGCCCTTCCCGCGTCCTCGAGGCCACCCCGGGCGTCCGGGCACGGCTGCCGCGGCCCTTCGGCGAGGGCCGGATCGCCTATGTCGCCGACCACGACGGCGTCGAGGCCCTGTACCTGAAAGCCATTGCGGCGCCCCTGGCCGGAGCGGCTGCGGCAGCATCGAAGGCCCCGCAGCCGGCCGTGCAGTCCGCTGCCGAGTCAACGGCCCGGCCCGCTGCTTCCGCCGAGGACGCAGGCATGCAGTTGCCGAAGCCGGTGTCCGCCGCCGCGCTGACCGGCGCAGGATCAATCCCCGCCGCTGCAAACGGTTCCGTGTCAGGCCCGGTCACAGCGGCCCCGGCTGCTGCAGACGCAGCCGGCTCCATCTCCGGCTCCGAGCCCGACCGGGCCGGTGCGGGCGCCGCCGTGGAGGCCGCGCCTGCCGCCGATGAGCTGACGCGGATCGACTTCCCCAAGCCCAGCCGGACCAGCGCCATCGAAGCCAGCCCGGACGGGCGCTGGCTCGCCGTCGGCACGGCGTTCGGTGATATCTACCTTGCCGACACCCGCACGGGCACGATATCCCAGCTGAGCAGCATCGGCGAGGGCAGCATTGAGGGATTCACATGGTCCCCGGACTCCGCGTGGCTCGGCTGGTCCGAGCCGGTCACGTCCTTCGGGTCCCGCAGCCGGCTCCGGATCACCCGGATCGACGGCGGCACCGGAGCTGCGATCATTGACGTCACCGACGGCCGGTTCCGCGACGAGTCGCCGTCGTTCACCCCGGATGGCAAATACCTCGCCTTCCTCTCCAACCGCAGTTTCGACCCGGTCTACGACGGGCACTCCTTCGATCTGTCCTTCCCGAGCCCGATCAAGCCGTACCTCGTCGCCCTCGCCGCCGACACACCTTCGCCCTTCGGCCCGAGCGTCGACCTCCACTTCGACGCCGACGCCGCGGCAGGTGCCGCCGGAACAGCGGGTGCTGCGTCCGGGCCGCAGCCGGCCGCCAAACCCGTGCCGTCCGTGCGGGTCGACGCCGAGGGCCTGGCCCACCGCGTCATCGGGGTCCCGGTGCCGCAAGGCAACTACGCCGGGCTCACCGCCGTCGCCGGCGCCCTGCTCTGGCTGGACAGCGAGCTCGCCGGCACCACCGGTGAGGGCCGGGCCAGCCTCGAGGACAAGGGCGCGGCGCCGAGCCTGGTCCGCTACGACCTGGCCAAGCGCCGCACCGCCACGATCGTTGAGGCCCTGGACAGCTACCGGCTCTCCGGCGACGGCGAAAAGGTCGTGTTCATCCAGGACAAGCAGATCCGCCTGGCGCCGGCCGCCGCCAAGGCCGATGAGGACTCCGGCCAGCTGGTCAAGGTGGACCTTGGCCGGATCCGGGTGCAGCTGGACCCACTCAGTGTGTGGGGCCAGGCCTTTGACGAGGCATGGCGGCTCCAGCGCGACTTCTTCTGGACCGAGGACATGGCCGGCCAGGACTGGGAGTCCGTCCACGCCCGCTACCGCCCGGTGGTGGAACGCCTCGGCTCCCATGACGACCTGGTGGACCTGCTGTGGGAGCTGCACGGCGAGCTCGGCACCTCCCACGCCTACGTCCGGCCCATGGCCGCTGTCGAGAACGGCAGCAGCCCGCAGGGCCGCCTCGGCGCGGACCTGGGGTTCACCGGCGAGGGGTGGGAAATCACCCGCATTCTGGCGGGGGAGTCCTCTGACCCGCTGGCCACTTCGCCGCTGACCCGTCCCGGCGCCGACGCGAAGCCGGGCGACGTCCTGCTGGCGATTGACGGCGTCGAACTGACACAAACGCGGACCCCGGGAATGCAGCTGGTCGGCGCGGCCGGCCGCGCCGTGGAACTTACCCTGCGCAATGGCGCCGGCCATGGTGCGGCCGCGGGCGCCCAGCGCCGCGTGGCCGTGGTCCCGGTCAAGGACGAGGAGCGCCTGCGCTACCAGGAATGGGTCTCCGGCAACCGGCGAACTGTCCGGGAAGCCTCGAACGGGACGTTCGGCTACCTGCACATCCCGGACATGATGGCCAACGGCTGGGCACAACTCCACCGCGACCTCGACACCGAAACGGCCCTGGACGGACTGATCGTCGATGTCCGGCGCAACCGTGGCGGCCACACCTCCCAGCTCGTGGCCGAACTTATCGGGCGCAAGGTCACCGGCTGGAGCATGCCGCGCGGGGAAAAGCCGCGGACGTACCCGCACCACGCTCCCCGCGGACCGGTCATCATTCTCACCGATGAGTTCGCCGGCTCCGATGGCGACATCATCACGCAGGTCTCCAAGCTGCGGGGGATCGGGCCCGTCATTGGCACCCGCACCTGGGGCGGCGTCGTCGGGATCGACAACCGCTTCGCGCTGGCCGACGGCACCGGCGTCACCCAGCCGCGCTACGCCACCTGGTTCGCCGGTGGCGTTGGCTGGGGCGTGGAAAACTTCGGCGTCACCCCGGATATCGAGGTGACCTTCCCTCCGCACGCCTACGCCGCCGGAACCGACCCGCAGCTGGAGTACGGCATCGGGGCGCTGAAGGAAATGATCCAGGAACTGCCCACGGACCGTCCGCCGCTGCGCGAGGGTTACCGCCGGGTCCGGCCCGCACCGCTGCCTGCGCGCCGGCAGGCCGGCCAGGCCTAGGTGTACTGCCCAGGGAGGTTGGTTAAGCGGCTGATGGGCGGGTGGCCACCGATTGCGGTGTGGGGCCTGTGGTGATTGTAGTGGTGCAGCCATGCCGGGAGGGCGTTTCTGCGGGCTGATTCCGTGGCGTAGAAGCGTTTGAATGCCCACCCGTCGGCCAGGGTGCGGTGGAAGCGTTCGATTTTTCCGTTGGTCTGGGGGCGGTAGGGCCTGGTCTTCTTCGCCTTGATGTTCAGCTCCCGGCAGGTGTCCCGCCAGAGGTGGGATTTGTAGGCTGAGCC
>NZ_JBFTPY010000037.1:0-2441 GCF_056398725.1 Arthrobacter sp. 01T425
GTCCCATCCCGAACCCGGAAGCTAAGACCCACAGCGCCGATGGTACTGCACCCGGGAGGGTGTGGGAGAGTAGGTCACCGCCGGAACACCATTAACGGTCGAGGACCCCCACCACACGTGGGGGTCCTCCCGCATTTAACCCCCCTCTCAGGCAGGGCCGGGACCCCGGCCCCGGAGCCCGGGCCCACGGCCGGCTGCCCCCAAACCGGGCCGGTACACGGCCAGATGCCCCCGGGCCGATAATCGCCTTGGTGCCCGATCGCCGGTGCGGGGCCCTACGACGTCGTATGCTCCACCTTGAAGGAGGCCCCGCGTTGCTGGAGTAACGTACAGGCCGGACACGCCTGGACGGCCTCATTCGGCATCGGGCACGCCGTCCCCTGCCCCTCCCGCTGACCTGAGCTTCCGGCGTCTGCGCCGGCGCCAGACGATCACCAGGCCAAGCACGACGAAGGGGACCAGCACCCAGCCGCCGATGTCGAGAGCGTCACCGATGGCATTGGCCAGCGCCCCGGCCAAATAGGCGAGAACACTGAGGCTCGCGACCCAGGCAATGGACCCTGTGATGGTCCAGAGCAGAAAATTGGGCCACGGCATCTTGGCGGCCCCCGCGGCAATGGCGCCCCAGAGCCGGACCACTATGACCCAGCGGCCGAAGAACAAGGCTTTGCCGCCGTGCCGATCGAAGAACGACTCGAGCTGGAGGATGCGATTCTCGTCGGCGTGGAAGCGCCGTGCGAGTCGAAGCATCAGCGGACGGCCTCCCACCCGCCCAAGTACGTAGCCAATAGTGCTCCCGAGCATGGCGCCCAGGCTGCCGACCGCGATAACGGCGGCAAGGTTCAGGTCTCCGTGGCGCGCCGAGGCGTAGGCGCCAAGCAGGACGGCCACGGCGGGAAGCGGTACACCGGCGCACTGGGCCAGCACAATCACGAAGACGGCGAAGTAGTACGCCCAGTCGTCCGCAACCCCTGCTTCCGCGGCGAAGTAGGCCGCCCAGCCGAGCGCCATGAAGCGGAGGGCAACTATTCCGGTCATCGCTCACACCTCACTCCGCTGCTCCGCCGTGGTTCATCATGACGGTCCCCGCGCTGCCCGCGTTCTGTCTGCGGTCATAACCCCCGCGACAGCACCGGGATGGCCCTTGTCTACCCTTGCGGCCGGGGCCGCGTCAAGAGCACGCTGCGGACACTGCCCGGCCGGCGGCGGCACAGCGTTTCCGGCCGCGGCGCTAGCCTCGGCCCTCCGGCCGGATCGCCCACAACCACCACCGCCCGCGCCGCTACGACCGCCGGCCCTGCGCCTCTACTACGCCTCCTGCTCTAGGCCCTGAAGACTTACACACAGGCCATGCCCGCCCTCCCTCCTGGTGCGTACGACCTTCAGCACTAAGACGCTTGGTTGGATGCGCTTTCCGAGCATGAAAATGGATTCCGCGCGTGAGTGAAGGCCGTTGATGACACTGCCTGGGATCACGTCGGGTGGGAACACGTTCGCCTGGCGGCCCCGGCAGGCAATGAACACGCGTCTGTCTTGTTCGTCGTGGAACGTGCCGCTCTTGAAGGCGGGTATCCAGTACAGATCACGGATCTGCGCGAGGCATCGCGCCGACCGTTCCGATGCATTGCGCGCGGACTCTGGGGAGTCGATAACACCTTAGACATCGCGAACATGGACTGGGGGGGAGCTCCCAGAAAGCACAGACAGCAAGGGTGACTTCAGGGGGTTGCCTGACAATTCTCGCTGCTTCGACGTCCTGGGAACAGGCTGCGGCCGAATCAATCGCTCGATCAAACCACGAGATCATGCAACTTCCGCCGCGGGTTTCAAGGTCCTTCGCTGATTCCAGGTAGCTGATGTTCGTCAGGTGTTCCCTTCAGCCACGATTTCGGCGGGGTGGCTGCTGTTGGGCCATCAACTCGTCATAGGCCCCGGCGGATGGCAGGCGGCAGTGTTGGACGGAAGGCCGGCGGTGATCGCGGCGGGATCCATGAGCCGGTTCAGGGTCAGGCAAGCCGTCCGACGTCCGGGAACCCGGTTGCGGTACCCCTCGAACAACACTTGGTTCGGAGTCTGGCCCAGAAGGCATCGGAAGCATCCTGCCGCGTCACGCCCCTGTGGCGGCCTGCATTCGACAACACGACGGACTGTTTGGCTGCTTTTGCATGGGCCCGCCATGTGGGGGATCTGCTGGCACGGGGCTGGAGTGATGCACGGCATAGTGGCCGTGCGTGGCGGGGGAGCGTGTGATGAGGTGCGTGGCGGGTGGTTTTGGGTTGTGGTGGCGGGGTATTTGGGTGGTGGGGTGGGTGTGGGGGGTGGAGTTGCGGTGGGGGCGTGGTGGGTGTATTGTTTTCTAAGTCGCCGCGAGGGAGACCAGCGGAAATGCTGGGAACCGGAGGCGGCCAATCCCCTAAATTTCAAGACCGGATCTGGTCGGC
>NZ_JBFTPY010000038.1:0-1348 GCF_056398725.1 Arthrobacter sp. 01T425
TGGACGTGGCTGCAGGAGAAGATACCTCCCATATCCTCAGCGGGTTGACAAACCAGCTGCCTGATCGTGATCCGGAAGAGACCGCCGAATGGCTGGAGTCCCTGGATACCCTGATTCAGGAACAAGGCACCGAACGTGCCCAGTACATTATGCGAAGCCTGCTCCAGCGGGCCGGCGCGCAGAGCGTGGGTGTTCCGATGGTCACCACCACGGACTACGTCAACACCATCCCGGTCGACCAGGAAGCGGCATTCCCTGGCGATGAAGAGATCGAACGCAAATACCGYGCCTGGCTGCGCTGGAATGCCGCCGTGATGGTGCACCGGGCRCAGCGGGCGGACATCGGCGTCGGAGGCCACATCTCCACYTACGCCGGCGCCGCGACCCTGTACGAGGTCGSCTTCAACCACTTCTTCCGCGGCAAGGACCACCCCGGCGGCGGCGACCAGGTCTTCTTCCAGGGCCACGCCTCCCCCGGCATGTACGCCCGCGCCTTCATGGAAGGCCGGCTCTCCGAGGAGGACCTGGACGGGTTCCGCCAGGAGAAGTCCAAGGAAGGGCACGCCCTGTCCTCCTATCCGCACCCGCGCCTGATGCCGGAGTTCTGGGAATTCCCCACCGTCTCGATGGGCATCGGCCCGATGAACGCCATCTACCAGGCCCAGTCCAACCGGTACCTGCACAACCGCGGCATCAAGGACACCTCGGACCAGCAGGTCTGGGCGTTCCTGGGCGACGGCGAAATGGACGAGCCCGAGTCCCGCGGCCTGCTGCAGCTGGCGGCCAACGACAAGCTCGACAACCTCAACTTCGTGATCAACTGCAACCTCCAGCGCCTCGACGGTCCCGTCCGCGGCAACGGCAAGATCATGCAGGAACTCGAAGCGTTCTTCCGCGGTGCCGGCTGGAACGTCATCAAGGTCGTCTGGGGCCGGGAGTGGGATGACCTGCTGGCCAAGGACGAGGACGGCTCGCTCGTGAAGATCATGAACGAGACCGTCGACGGCGACTACCAGACGTACAAGGCCGAATCCGGCGCGTTCGTCCGCGAGCACTTCTTCGGCAAGACCCCGCAGACCAAGGAAATGGTCCAGGACCTGACCGACGACCAGATCTGGAACCTCAAGCGCGGCGGGCACGACTACAACAAGGTCTACGCCGCCTACAAGGCCGCCACCGAGTTCAAGGGCAAGCCCACGGTCATCCTGGCGCACACGGTCAAGGGCTACGGCCTGGGCACCCACTTCGAGGGCCGCAACGCGACCCACCAGATGAAGAAGCTCACCCTCGCGGACCTCAAGGCCTTCCGCGACCACCTGCGCATCCCGATCACGGACGACCAGCTCGA